>JAHBWE010000004.1:0-300000 GCA_019637155.1 Labilithrix sp.
CGCGTGCTCACGACCACAGCTCACGATTTCCAGCACATACGCGCGAAGACCCCTGGCAGTGCCAGGCCAGGGCCAGGCCAGGGGCCACCCCAAAGCTCGTCTTCGTGGCTCGTGACCACGCCGATCACGAAGCCCGATGTCGGGGCGCTCGCGGTGTCTTCACGGCGGCGTATGGCGTCGGCGGCGTACGAACGCGGCTGCGCCGAGGGCCGCGAGCGTGAGCCCGGCGTAGCTCGCGTCGGGGCCGTTGGGGGCGCCGGCGGCGCGGCAGCCGCAGGACGACTTCTTCGGTTCGGGGGACGGTGTCGCCGAGCTCGAAGGAGTGGCGCCGGGGAGCTTGTTCATGCGCTCTGCGGTGGCGCGCTGGAGGCATCGCTTCAGGTCGCTGCATGTTTGGTTCTGTGGGCACGTGCCCTCCGCGCACATCTGGCGGGCGATGAGGCGGCTGCCGCCGTCGGGCGCGCCGGGCTTCGAGAGGACGCCGACCTCCATGCAGAGCGGCATCTGCACGCAGACGTAGCCCGGGTTGCACTGCGAGTCGTTGAGGCAGACCGACGGCTCGCACCACGTGAAGCCGTCCTCGGTCTTGTCGACCGAACCGGGAGGGCAGTCGTCCTGCGCCGCGAGCACGACGCGCGTGCTCAGGACGGTGACGACGAACAACGCGCTCCCGAATCGGACTCTCATCATTCGTCCGGCGTACCACGGAACGGTGACCGACCTCCAACTGGCCCCTGGCCTGGCCCTGTTCGGCCCGGGCCAGGCCTTCGCGCGTGCAACGTAGCGAGAGGATTGACGCCGATCGCGGGTACGCGTCGTGCGAGGGCACGCGTCGTGACGACCCATCGCGCCGGAGGTACGATCGATGATCATGTCGCAGGGCTCTCGACGAACGCCGCACGCGCCGGACACGAGCCACCTCATCACGGACGACGGCGCGCCCGTGGATAGCTGGCTCGCCGAAAAGCAGATGCGCCTGCTCACCGGGCCGCTCTACGCGGGCTGGAGACCCGGGCGCCCATTCGTCGTGGCGGCGAACGTCGGCGTCTTTGCGATCCCGAAGAACCCGGCCCTCGTCCCCGACGTGTTCGTCAGCGTCGACGTGAGCGCGCCGCAGCTCAGCGGCCCGGATCGGCTCAATTCGTACTTCGTCTGGGAGTTCGGCAAGCCGCCGGACGTCGTCATCGAGATTGTGTCCGATACGCCCGGCGGTGAGCTGAGCGACAAGCTGCGCGACTACGAGCGAATGCGCGTGCCGTACTATGCGGTCTACGATCCGCTGCGGAGGCTCCGCACCGAGGAGCTCTTGACGTTCTCGCTCGACGGCGGTGCCTACGCCCTCCGCGATGAACCGCGCTTCGACACGGTGGGGCTCAGCCTCCGCTTCTGGGAAGGTGTCTTCGAGGGCATTCGCTTCCGCTGGCTTCGATGGGCAGACCTCGACGGTCACCTCATTCCGATCGCCGAGGAGGACCGCGCGCAGGCGGAAGAGGCGAAGGCGCAAGTGGAAGAGGCGAAGGCGCAAGTGGAAGAGGCGAAGGCGCAAGTGGAAGAGGCGAAGGCGCGAGTGACGGCGGCCGAAGAACGCAACCGCGCGCTCGAGGCGCGTCTTCGCGCGTTGGGGATCGAACCTGAAGGTTGAGCGACTCGATCAGAGCACGAACGTGCGGCGGCCTTCGACGATGACGCGGCGGTCGAGGTGTGCGCGGACGGCGCGGGCGAGGACGACGCGTTCGACGTCGCGGCCGACGCGGACGAGCTCGTCGGGGCCCATCGCGTGGGTGATGCGCTGCACGTCTTGCTCGATGATGGGGCCCTCGTCGAGGTCCTTCGTCGCGTAGTGCGCCGTCGCGCCGATGAGCTTCACGCCGCGTGCGTGCGCCTGGTGGTACGGCTTCGCGCCCTGGAACGCGGGGAGGAAGCCGTGATGGATGTTGATGACCGGCGGCGACTTGGTGAGGAAATCGTCGCTGAGGACTTGCATGTATCGTGCAAGGACCACGAGGTCGACGTCGTGGCGCTTGAGGAGGTCGAGCACCTGCGCCTCCTGCTCTGGCTTCGTCTCCTTCGTGATCGGAAGGGCGTAGAAGGGGAGGCGGAAGGATTGCGCGGCGCCCTCGAGCGCGGCGTGGTTCGAGATGACGAGCGCGATCTCGCACGGGAGCTCGCCTTGCTTCTGGCGCAGCGCGAGGTCGTAGAGGCAGGTCGGGTCCTTCGTCACCATCACCGCGACCCGCGCGACGCGGTCGTCGTAGCCGATGGACCACTCGCCGCCGAACGGCGTCGCGATATGAGTCTGGAAGGAGGCCTCCATCGTCGCGCGCGTCGTCGCCGCGCCGAGGTCGACGACGAGCCGCATGTAGAACCGCGCTCCGCCCTCGCGATGGAGATCGGTGTAGTTGCTCGCCTCGAGGATGTTGAGCCCCTGATCGGCGAAGAACCCGGAGACGCGAGCGACGAGCCCGGATCGGTCGGGCGCCGCGAAGAGGATGGTCGCGCGATTCATGGCCGCCGAGCGTAGCTCAGTCCGCCGCTGCTACGCTGCTTCGAGGTCTTGCCGGGTTCCCGCACCTGCGTCAGCCGAGCGCTTGCCACGCGGCGGCGGTGCGTTGGGTGCGTGCTTGCTCGGCGACCATGAGGAGGCCGAGGTCGCGGCGCCAGCGGGCGAGCTCGTCGGGTGGGGCCTTCGCGAACGATGCGTCGTGCTCCGTGACGAGGCGGCGGAGCTGCGTGAAGAGGCCCGCGAGCGCGACGTGCTTCGCCGCCTCGCTCGGCGGCGCGAGCGCGACCTCGCGGACGCCGAGGACGAGCGCGGCGGCGCCCTCCATGAACGCGTGGTCGAAGCCGCTGCGGCGCGCGAGGCCGAGGAGGTAGCCGAGCGTCGCGCCGAGGACGTGCGCGTCCTCGATCGTGCGGAACGGCTTCAGGTACTCGACGTACGCGTCGCCGGCGAGGACGTCGAAGGACGTGCTCGGCACGGCGTCGAGGGTGACCTTCGCGTGCGGGATCTCCGGCGCGAACGGCGTCGGCGCGCGCGGCGCGATCGTGACGCGCTCGGCCGGGAGCGGCAAACGCGCGAGGACGAGCTGGTTCTTGCCGTCTGCGCCGGTACCTTTGCTCGCCACGACGAGGAGCTCCTCCGCGTGCGTCGCGAGCGTCGCGAACGTCTTCTCGCCGCGGAGCACGCCGTCCTCGAGCCGCGTCTGGATCGCGCGCGGGTGCGCGCCGCCGGACTCGGTCGCCGCGAGCGAGCGCCGCTTGCCGTCGCGGAGGCCGAGGAGCCGCTCGAGCGCCGCCTGATAGCCGCCGACGAACGCGTAGCCGAGGCGATCGGCCTCGAAGCCGGCCCAGAGCGCGCGATCGATCGGCTGCGCGTACGGCGCATCTGCGATCCGCGCAAACCACACGTCGAGGTTCGCGATCGGGCCCGCGGGCGCTGACCGCAAGAGATGCTCGAGGACGTCCATCATCGAGCGAGCGTAGCGTCAGCGCGGGCGGGCCCGGCGGCGGCGGGCGAGGAGCGCCGTCGCGAGGAGGGACGCGAGCGGCAGGAGCGATCCCGAGGCTGCATGCGGAGCGGCGGAGCAGCCGCCCTCGCGAACGACCACGACCGTCGGCTGCGCCGCGCCCGCGTCGGTGTCGGCCACGACCGGTGGCTTCCTGCGGCGCGGCGGCGGCGCCGTGTCCTCGGGATCCGGCGCGTCCGGCTTCGAGCCGTCCGCGTCTTCGGGCTTCGAGACATCGCCGTCGCTGCCGCCCGAGCCCGTACCGGTTCCAGTTCCCGAGCCCGAGCCGGTGCCCGAGCCCGTGCCGGTCCCAGTGCCGGTGCCAGTTCCCGAGCCCGTGCCAGTCCCAGTGCCCGAGCCCGTGCCGGTTCCGGTGCCCGTGCCGGTTCCGGTGCCCGTGCCGGTTCCCGTGCCGTCGCCGAGTGACGGGGGCCTGTTTCCGCCGAGGGTGAGCGCGCGAGCCTGGATCTCGCTCCACGCGGGGCTGAGCGCGGGGAGCTTCGGGCCGATCACGTAGTTGTGTCGCTTCGCTTCGCGCCAGAGGTTGTAGACGCGGTAGCAACCATCGTGGTGCGCGTCCGAGAGCGAGCCGAGCGGCACGTACACCGGACGCGTCACGCCGTCCGCTCCCTTCTCGGTGAAGCCGTTCGCGAGCCATCGCTTGCACGTCGCCATCGGCACCTCGTCGTCCGCTCGGACGACGCCGGCCTGGCGATAGACGGTCTCGAGCTGCTCGTAGGTGCGCACGTTGCCGTCGATGACCTCGGCGGGAGAGAAGCCCGCGCGCGTCGCGAGCTCGAGGCTCAGGTCGTCGGCCTCCTGCTCGTCGGTGTACCAGCCGAACTGCCCCGTCTTCATGTGCTCGACGAGCGCGGTCTCGTTGCGATCGACCTGGTCGAGCGTCGCGGTGAGCTTCACGAGCGCGGCGTCCAACGTCGCGCCCTCGATCCCCCAGCGGATGCGCGCGTCTTCGAGGAGCGTCCGAAGCGTGTCGTAGCTCGCCTGGTCGGCGAGGCTGACCTGCCGGCCGCACGTGGCGATGACGCGCTCGTAGTCGACGTAGGCGCTCGTGTTGGCGGGCGTTATCTGACCGGACAGGATCGTCTGCCGATACATGTCGGAGATCTGCGCGTTGGGGCAGAGCGAATGAAGCCCGAGCACCACCGGCGCGAGGCGCTTGTTGTAGATGGTCTGCGCCTTCAGCCGCGCCGGCTTCCCGGAGGCGTGGATCGCGTCGATGATCTGCTCGTAGCGATCGCTCTCCGCGTGCTCGACCGGGCGATCGGGGCCGTTCGGATCGTCGCGGTAGAAGAAGTCGATGTGCTTCTTCACGACCGGGTTCGAGTGCGCGCGATAGTAGTGACCGAGCTCGTGCGCGAGCGTCTCCGCGACGCGCGCCTCTTCACCCCACGTGATCGCGTCGAGCGTGACGCCGATCGTGCTCGACACGGCGTAGGTCGCGAGCTGCGCGGTGTTGCCGTAGACGTAGCAACTCGTCACCCCGAGCTCGCCGTCGGCGTACAGACCCATCTCGCAGTCGTGGGCCTGGCTGTTCCAGTACGAGGCGAAGGCGCCTCGATCGAACCAGTTCTGCGGCTGCACGCAGCGCGCGGAGACATCCATCGCCCACGCGCCCTCTCCCGTCACGAAGAGATGAGGGCCCGCCGGCCCGTTCGGGGAGGTGGGGCGCACGGCCCAGCGCGGACACGCGAGCGCGGCCGACACCCACGCGTTCGGGCCCCACACCTTGAAGAGCGCGGCGGACGGCTTCGGCGCGGTGAGGACCTCGCCGCGCTGGCGGAGCACGTCGCCGACGATGACGTGATAGCGATCGAGCCACTGCTGGAGACGCAGCGTCGTCGGATCGTTCCGCTCGACCATCTGCGCGGGGTTGCCGCCCGGCCCCGTCATCCCTTTGCCGAGCTCCGCCGCCGAGATCTCCGCCCACGCGTACGGGTTGTTCAGCGTGACGAGATCGCCGAGCCGATGCTCCTCCTCCAACGAGCCCGTGCTCTGCGCGGCGGTGGTGCACGCCGCTCCGGCGGCGAGGAAAAAGAAGCCGACGAGCGCGGTGCGAGAAGCGAAGTGCATTGGCTACATTTGCCTACAGCAAGACGTATTCCCCGGGGAAAGCTGGGAGATGATCCAGGATTGCGGTGACTTACCCGCAGCTGCGGGATGCGCAGAGCGTGGTTGGTCATCGATCCATGGGTGGGCATCGGCCCATCTACTCGTGTGCTAGAGCCGCGCACGAATGAACGCGATCGAAGAAGCCCGCACGCTCCCCGCGCGCTCGCTCGATTTCTGGTTCGACTACACGTGCCCGTACGCGTACCTCGGCTCGACGCGGGCGCAGGCGGTCGCCGATCGAATGGGCGTGAAGCTCACCTGGCAGCCGCTCCTCCTCGGCGGCGTGCTGAAGGCGAACGGCCAGCCGCAGAACCTCTTCGCGACGCGAAGCGCGGCGCGGGTCGCGTACGACGCGGAGGACATGAAGCGCTGGGCGAAGCGGCTCGGTGTGGAGCTCTCGATGCCGGCGGGCCATCCGCTCCGCTCGGTCGAGGCGCTCCGCGCGACGATCGCGACGAACGTCGATCCCGCCGTCGTCGCCGCCTTCTATCGCGCGTACTGGATCGAGGGGCGCGCGATCTCCTCGCCCGACGTGATCGCCGACGTCGTCACGAAGGCCGGCTACGACGCGGAGGCGATCCTCGCCGCGATAGCGACCGATTCGATCAAGGACGACCTCCGCGCGCGCACCGATCGCGCGATCGCGCTCGGCGTCTTCGGCGTGCCGGCGTGGATCGTCGACGGCGAGCACCTCTACTGGGGTCAGGACCGCATCGAGCAGGTCGAGGGCGTGCGCCGCGCATCGACGCCCGCCGCCGACGCGCCGAAGACGGGCAAGGTCCTCGAGGTGTTCTGGGACTTCTCCTCGCCGTTCGCGTACCTCGGCACGACGCAGGTCGACGCGCTCGCGAAGCGGACCGGCGCGACGGTGGTGTGGCACCCGATGCTGCTCGGCGGGCTCTTCAAATCGCTCGGCGGCCCCGACGTCCCGATCGCCACGTTCTCCGAGGCGAAGCAGCGCTGGCTCCTCTCGGACCTCGAGCGCTGGGCGCGCGTGTGGGGGGTGCCGTACAAGTGGCCGTCGCGCTTCCCGACCAACTCGCTCAAGGCGCTCCGCCTCTACTTCGCGCTGCCGGCGGAGCATCGCGATCGCTACCGCGCCGCGACGTTCCGCGCGATGTGGGCCGACGACGAGGACATCACCGACGACGCCGTCCTCGCGCGCTGCGTCGGCGACGAGCGCGTCGCGAAGGCGGCCTTCGCGACGATCGGCGACGACGAGGTGAAGGCCGCGCTCCGCGAGTCGACGAACGAGGCGCACGCGCGCGGCGTCTTCGGCGCGCCGACCTTCATCGTCGGCGACGATCTCTACTGGGGTCAGGACCGCCTCGACCTCGTCGAGGATGCGTTGGTCGAGACGCGCTCGGATGACCGAGCGCTTCGGGCCTGATCTCTACGCGTGGCTCGCCGCGATCGCGCCGGCGGAGCGCGACGCCGCGATCGAGCGCGAGCTCGGGATCGACGCGCTGGTGTCGACCGCGCCGCCGGGGGAGCACCTCGTCGGCCATCACATGACCGGCATAGCCGCGCTCGTGCGCGCGCTGCACGAGATCCCGGTCCGTCCCGACGATCGCGTGCTCGACGTCGGCGCGGGGCTCGGGAAGGTTGCACTCCTCACGCATCTCTTCACCGGCGCGGCGGTCCGCGGGATCGAGGTGCAGCGCGAGCTCGCCCTGCGCGCGCCCTCGTGCCCCGGCGTCCGCATCGAGCACGGCGACGCGCGTACGGCCTCGCTCGAAGACGCGAGCGTCATCCTCCTCTACTGTCCGTTCGAGGGACCCGTCCTCGAAGAGATGTCACGGCGCTTCGACGCGCTCGAGGACGTCGTCGTCTGCGCGCTCGGCGTCGACCTCCGCTGCCGCCGCCTCCGCGCGCGCCCGAGCGACTCGTTCTGGTCGACGATCTGGGACGCCGGCCCTCCGCGAGCCCCGCTCACGCTCGCGGGCGACGCGCGCCGAATCGCCCTCGAAATCTGAATTGCGCAATCGCTCGCGCACGATCGAACCGTTCACCGGAGAGGCCTCGATCCACGAAACCGAGGTCCGTTGACCGCAACGGCGCCCCGTAAGTCGCGAGAAAGAGGCAATGTAGGTAAGGGTACGCAAATTGCTGGCGGCGCAGCATGTCTTCCCTTGTTCGCCTTCTGCCGATCGCGCTGCTCGCCGTCGCTTGCACCGCGCCCCCGGCCGACGAGCCCGCGAGCTCCTCCGAGGCGAACCTGGGAGAAGGCGACACGATCCCCACCGGTCCGCTCACGCTCGACGCCACGTTCGCGACCGGGGGTACGCTGGCGCTCGAAGGGGAGGGGGCCGCGATCGCGCTCTCGCGCCGCGCCGACGGAACGATCGCGGTGCTCCGGAACCGCACGGTCGCCGAGACGAACGACGTGGTCCTCACGCTCGTGAAGGCCGACGGCAGCGCGAGCGCCGACGTCGTGCTCCCCGGCGTCGAGTCGCTCGCGAAGGCGCGCGTCCTCCCGCAAGCCGACGGCCTCGTCGTCGTCGGTGGCGGCGCTCGCTACTACGCCGCGCGCGTCGGCGCCGACGGCGCGCTCGATCCCACGTTCATGCCCGATCCGCTCGATCTCACCGCCGCCGACGTCGCGCTCGACGCGTCCGGTCGCATCATCGTGAGCGGCGCGCTCGCCGGCGGCAAGGCGGCGGTGGTCCGCCTCACCGCGAACGGCGGGATCGACACGACCTTCGCGGAGGGAACGGGCGCGTGGATCGACGCGACGGAGTCCCCCTCCGCCGCGAGCTTCCTCGCGCTCTCCGACGGCGCGATCAGCTTCGCGACCGTGACCGACGGCACGCCCGCGGTGCTCCGGCTCGACGCGGACGGCGCGCTCGATGCGTCGTTCGGCGATGGCGGCCGCGTGCTGCTCCCGAAGGGCGCGCCGGCCGGGCTCGTCGCCGGCGCGGGCGGAGCGCTCACGTATTTCGGCCCCACCGCGGAGTCGCCCGACGTCCACACCTTCGCGATCGCGAAGAAGGGCACCTTCACCGCCGGCGCGAAGGTCGCCGGCGCGCTGCTCGATCCGACGAGCCAGGTCTCCGCCGTGAGCGAGGATGATACGTGCATTTTGCATGTATCGACCGCGACGACGGAGCTCACCGCCGCGGAGTGCGCCGCGGGCGTCCCTTACGTCGCGCTCGGCGAGGGGCGCCGCGCGATCGCGGTCACGACGGGCGGCGCCGTCAGCGTGCGCGTCTTTGGGCCCTGAGCTCCCGCGCTACTTCGTGCACGTGAGCGTGTAGCCGTTGCAGCGGCCTTCTTCGGGCAGCCACACGACGCCGTTGCCGGTCATCGCGCGGCCGCCGGGATCGACCTTGAGGATGCCGCCGGTGGCGTCGAAGCCGGAGAAGCGGTAGCGGACCTCGTTGCCCTTCACGATGCCCTCCCAGGTCGTGCTGCGATCGGCGCCGGTGATCGTCGCCGTGATCTTCCCGTCCGCGAGCTGAATGAGCTTCACGAAGTTCGTTCCGCTCGCGCCGCCGCCCATGACGCACGTCCACTGGCCGTCGAGCTTCATCTTGCCGGCGGCGGGGTGCTCGAACGTGGGCGCGACGAACTTCTTGCAGCGGTCGTAGTCGGCCTCGCGCGCGGCCTTCGCGTGGGCGGCGTGCTCCTGCGACTTGCGCCGAGAGTCCTCGGTGAAGGAGAGGACCACGATCTGATGCACGCCGGCGCGCGGCGGGACGTCCTTCGGCGGATCCTGGTCGTAGATGACGATCTCGGTCGAGCCGGTGACGTCGAGCTTGTAGTCGAAGAGATGGCTCAGCATGCCTTTGCCGCCGCGCACCGTGATCGTGTACGAGCCGGCCTTGAAGCCGAACTTGGCGGAGCCGCCCGGCGGGATCGCCGGCGCGGTGTCGGTGTGGCCGTAGCCCGTTGCGATGAGGAACTCCTCGTCGCGTCGCCTGTCCGAATGGAACTCGGCCTCGATCACGCTGATGGCGCTCAGCTCGTCCTTCGTCCGGTTGACGAACGAGAGCTCGAGGGGACCGTCGAAGACGCGCTTAGCCTTCTTCGTGTCCGCGCCGGCCGCGCCTTTGTCCTTCGGCGGCAAGCAGCCGATGAGCAAGGCGAGCACCGTCATCACCGAAAGGACCACCCCATGACGCAACATGGGGCGATCCTCGCAGAGCGGCGATCGATACGTCAACCTATGCGGATAGCCTCTCGACCTCGCGCTGCAGGATCCGCCGCATGATCGCGATCGCGCACGCGTACGTCGCGTCGACGCCGAAGAAGCTGAGGCTCTTCGAGAGGAGCGACTGGCGCCGCGAGTAGGGCGTGTCCGAGGCGTAGTGGAGGATGCCGACGTCGAAGCTCGTGTGCGCGGAGAGGTGCACGATCTCGTTCTGCGGGAAGCGGCGCGGGTTCACGAGCTCGTAGACGCCGGCGAGGAACGGCCCCGCCTCCATCTCGAGCACGGTGTAGCCGGAGCGATAGAACGCGTCCATGTACTCCTTGCTCTGGAGGAACGCGCTCCGCACCGTGACCGCCTTCTGGTTGTCGAAGACGCTGCCGTGCCGGAGCCACGGCGCGATGTCCCGCGCCGTGAACGCGTTGCGGAGGAGGAAGCTGTTCCGCGAGTGCTCGTCGTACACCGCGCCGCTCAGCATCACGTCGCCGACGCGGCCGTTCAGCGTCGCCGCTTTGCCCATCACGTAGAAGCCGCGCAGCTCGCCGACGCCCTGTCCCACGCGCGAGAGCAGGTGGTACGCCGCCATCCCGAGCGGGTAGTCGATGTTGAGGAGCACCGCGTCGCTCTGGGCGAGCTTCTCGATGCCGTCGATCTGGAGGCGCGGATCGAGGAGCTTCGGGTCGAGCTCGCAGAGCTTCGCGATCTGCGCGTCGACGTCGATGTGCCCCGGCTCCGAGAGGTGGACGAGGCCGTGCGCCGCCTCGAAGGCGCGCACCTCGTTCATCTTCTTCGAGCCCGCGGCCGAGTGGATGTAGCCGCGGAGGAGGTAATAGAGGAGCGGCGCGAGGTCGGTCGGGTTGCCGGACGCCTCCGCGCGCGCGACCTCCTCGCCGAGGCCCTCCGGATCGGTGCGCTTCGCCCAGCCGACGATCTCGTCGGCGTGCTTCTGCGCGTAGCCGCCGACGAGGTTCGCGATCGCGTGCGTGTTCGACGACACGAAGTACACCGGCGGCCGCCGCGGCTCCTCCTTGCGGAGGTAGGAAGGCTCGATCCCGCCCCACCATCGCTGCGCCGCGCGCTGGTACTGCGAGTGCGACGCCGCGAGCATGCGGAGGCGGAGGTCGAGCCGCTTCTCGTAGAGCATCTTCCAGCCGCTCTCGAGCTGCTTCGGTCCGAGCGCGTCGAGCAGCTTCTGCGCCTCGTGCGCCTCCACCCCGAGCGCCTGCGCGATCGCGTTCGGGTCCTTCGCGATCTCGGCGAGCTGCTCCAAGGACGACGACGCGCGGCGGAGGCGCTCGTGCATCTTGTTCCACTCGATCTGGTAGGCGGTGAGGATCGGGACGAGGTCGTCGATGTCGCTCGCGCTCGCGATGAACACGCCGAGCGTCTTGTGCCCGTCGAAGCGGAGGGGCCGGCGGCGGCCGCGCGTCTTCGCGATCGCCCACTCGCGGACGCGGAAGCCGGCCGCCTCGAAGAGCTCGTGCGACTGCCCGAGCACGACGAGGTCGACGCCGATCATGCAGTCGGGGAGGCGCGCCGCGGCGTAGGCGAAGGCGGAGAGATCGGGGACGTCCGAGAGCGCGCCGAGGTGCAGGCTCGACCCGCTGAACGCGTGCGCCTCCTCGAAGGCGCGGACCTTCACCTCGCCGGTGGAGCGGAGGAGCGAGTAGTACGTCGTGACGTAGAGGCTGATCTCCTCCGACTCGGGTTCGGGCGGCCTGCGATCCATGGGAGATCGCAGCATAGTTCAGTCACCTCACGACGACACGATTCCGTCGAGCGCGCGATCGTCGACCTCGCCGCCGCTCGCGACGTCCTCGAGCAGCGCGCTCAGGCTCGGCTCCACCGTCGTCGCGCCGATGCGCCGGAAGCGCTCCCGCGTCGCGAGGTCCGGGGTCGAGGCGGAGAGCGCGACCACCGCGCCGGCGCGGATCTCGGCCGCGATGCCGGGGTTCTCCGCGATCGCCCAGAGTCGATCGGTCGAGAACGTCGAGCGGCGGTAGCTGCCCGGGCTCCCGAGCTCGCGCAGCGCGGCGAGCCACGCGGTGGTGCTGCGGCCCGAGCGCGCGAGGGTCTCGCGTTCGAGCCCGCGCGATCCTTCCTCCGCGCCGGAGGCGATCGCCTTCCAGAGCCGCTCGAGGACGTCGCGCGGCATCGCCGCGTCGAGGTAGCCGGTCGAGAGCTCGATCGTCTCCCCGTTCGTCGTCGTGAGGACGACACGTTTCTTCCCCTCCGGCGCCGCGCGGCGCACGTCGGCGAAGCGGAGCGTGCGTCGATGGAAGACCCAGCGGATGCGGATCGCCTCGGCGCCGACCTCGGCGCGGCGGCGCCGCCACGCGAGGAACACGATCAGGACGCCGACGAGCAAGAGGGCGCCGACGAACGCGCGCTGCGCGGGCGTGCCGGCGTGCCCCAAGAGCCCGATCACCCAGAAGACGCCGAGCGCGTACGCGAACGGCACCCACGCCGGCACGAGCGAGCGCGCCCAGAGGACCGGCTTGTCGTCGCTCACGACTCGGAGAGCGCCTCGTCGACGAGCGCCTTCGCCTCGGCGATGCGGCGGCGTTCTTCGTCGGAGAGCGTGCGCCGCTTCAGCTGCGCGGGATCGAGCTCGTCGGCCTTCTTCGACGCGAAGAGGCGCGAGAGGAAGCCCTTCTTCGCCTCGAAGTCGAAGACGCCGTCGGTGAGCGTCTCCGGCTGGGTGGCGAGCTTCTTCACGAGCGTCGGCTGCGTGTCGACCCACGCGAGCGCCTCGTCGAACGCCTCGCGCTGGGTGACCTCGAGGTGCTTCCGCACGCGCGAGGGCGCCGCGTCGGTCACGCGCACGAAGAGCGCGGTCGCGAGCGCGATCTCCTCGAGCGACATGAACGTCGCCTGGTGGCGCTTCATGCCTCCGCATCCCTTCTTGTAGACGCACGCGCCGTTCAGCACGATGACGCCGAGGCCGGCCGCGATCGCGGTGAGCTCGCTCGCCGCTCCCTCGTCGCGCGCGTCGACGTCGACGTCGGCCTCGAAGAGGACGATGCGCCCGACCGAGCGCGCGAGCGAGGTGGTGAGGATGGTGGGATCGCCCGCGTCCTGGACGTGGAGGAGCGCGGCGTAGCCGTCCTCGGTCTCGACCGCGCCGCCGCGCGCGATCTCCTTCAGCCCGCCGGTCCCGCACGCGCCGGAGCCGCAGCCTCCGCCCGACACCTCGCCGTCGGGCTGGATGAAGCCGAGCCCGATCTCGAGGTCGTCCGAGACCGGGGCGTAGCCGAGCATGCGCCGGAGGACGCGCTCGATGCCTTCGGGATCGAGCGTGAACTCGTCGGGGAAGTAGTGGCCGTTCGGCTCGACGAGCTCCGGCGCGGCGAACGCGTCGCCGTGCTCGGCGCGCAGCGCCGCGAGGTGCGCGACGAGCGCGCGGATCTTCTCTTCGCCGACTTCGAGCGGGAGCCCATCCATGAAAGACAGGATAGCATCGTGAGCCGATGGCGCTTCGCATCGCGACGTTCAACCTGAAGGACTTTTTTCTGCCGCGGAACGCGACCGAGCAGGCGGTCGGCGTCCAGAAGATCGCGAACGTCGCGGCGTCCTTGCGCCGGGCGAACGCGGACGTCGTCGCGCTGCAGGAGGTCGGCGGCGCCGAGATCCTCGATCGGCTCGTCGCCGAAGTGAAGGACCTCTCCTACGGCCCGCCGGTGCTGGGGACGGAGGACAAGCGGGGCATCCGCAACGCGATCCTCTCGCGCCTGCCGGTCCAGTGGTCGCAGGTCCACACCGCGAAGTCGCTCCCGTTCCCGCCGCTCGTGGAGGGCGATCCCGATCCGTACGCCGGCCGCATCCCGCTCCGCCGCGGCATCGTCCACGTGCGCGTCGACGCGGGCGCGCTCGGCGAGGTCGACGTCCTCACCGCGCACTTCAAGTCGAACCTGCCCGCGCTCCTGAAGGGCGCCGCCGGCAAGGAGGTCCCCGACACGAACGTGCACATGGCCGGCCAGTCGGCGATCCGCAGCCTCGTCCAGCGCGCGGCGGAGGCGCTCTTCGTGCGCGGCCTCGTCGACGAGGTCTTCGCGAAGTCGCCCGACCACGCCATCTGCGTGCTCGGCGATCTCAACGACACGCCGACCTCGCTGCCGGTCCGGCTCGTGCGCGGCCTCGACGCGACGCATCGTCACCACCTCCGCGCCGCGGGCGAAGACATGCCGGCGGAGCGGCGCTTCTCGTCCTTCCACGGCGGCGCGCCGATCCTGATCGATCACATCCTCTGTAGCGACCGCCTCCATCGCGCGCTCACGTCGTTCGAGATCCACAACGAGGCGCTCCGCTACCACGGGCCCTACGTCGAGGGTGAGGTCGAGCTCACGGTCGACAGCGACCACGCGCTCAACGTCGCCGAGTTCGCGGGCTGAGCCCAGATGGAGCCGATGCTCCCGACGACGTCTCGACCGCAGCTCGAGGCGTCGGCGCTCGAGCTCCTGCGCGAATCGGCGAGCGCGCGGGGAACCTCCGTCGCGCGACGCGTGAAGCTCTCGCCGACCTCCTGAGCGACGACTTCCTGTGCTGGCTGCACCGCCGCTTCTACGCGCGCCTGCCGGACGAGCTCCGGCGAGCCACCGCTCACGACGGCGAGGTGCATGTCGTTGCGCCAGGAGAGCTTCGGCCACGTTGCGCCGGCTTGGGAGACGCTCGGCGACTTCATGCGTCGCTTCCGCGAGGCGTACTCGCTACGTCGTATGACGCCGATGGAGCAGGTGATCGCCGCCGCGGCGTCGCATCATCGCCTCGCCTGGATCCACCCGTTCCTCGACGGCAACGGTCGCGTGGTGCGGTTGTTCACGCACGCGTGGCTGAAGCGTCTTCTCCTCGACGGACACGGGCTCTGGTCCATCTCCCGCGGCCTCGCGCGGAGGAGGAGCGAGTACTTCCGCTACCTCCAGGAAGCCGACGAGCCGCGCCGTGGCGCGCTCGACGGTCGTGGCGCTCTCACCGACGCAGGCTCTCGGTCGCGCGACGTGAGCTGCCGAAGACGGCGGGCTACCTGCTGCGCGCGGTGCTCCTCCGCGGTGAGATCGCCCGCGGAGAAGCGGCGCGCATCACGGGGCAACAGGAGCGGTCCGCGCGGTCCGTCGTGGCAGCGCTGCTGAAGCGCGATCTCCTCGAGTCACCGTCCGAGAAGGGCCCCCTCCGCCTCGGCTTCCCCACCCACGTGGTCCCGTACTACATCCCGCGCCTCTATCCGTCGTCGCTCGAGGACGAGATGCGACGCGATGAGTGAGGGAGCGCGCGGTCAGTCGCAGGCGCCGGTGCTCTCCTTCGAGGTGGGGTCGATGCAGGGGGCGCAGACGTGGTCGCCGTCGCACGTCGACTGATCGAGGAACACGCCCTTGATGCCGAGGTCGGTGCAGCGGCTCACGCACGCGCCGACGTAGGTGGTGCCGAGGACCTTCAGCTTGCCGTTGCAGCTCGGGCGCTTCGTCGTGCGGTTGATGTCCTCCTCCGGCGCGCAGAGCTCCGCGCCCTCCTCGCAGCCGTCGGAGCCGAGTCGCTCCTTCTGCTTCGGGTTCGAGATCGCCGCTTCGGGCACGCAGCGTCCCTTGCCCTTGCAGCACTGCGGGAACTGCTTCGCCGGCTCCTTCGGCGCGTCGCACGACACCGACCTGCACGCGCCGGTGTCGCTGCCGTCGGCCGGGTTGAAGCACGGCGCGCAGAGCTCGCCCGCGTCGCACGTGCTCTGCGGGAGGAAGCCCTTCTTCGCCGCGACGTCCTTGATCACGGTGGAGAGGCAGCGGCCCTCCGCGCCGGCGACGGACACGCACGTCGGCGGGAGGTACTGGCCCGCGTTCGCGACCTGCTTCTCCGGCGCGCAGAGGCCGCCGCCGCACGCGTCGAGTCGAGCGCGCTGTCCCTCCGACACCGCGGTGGCGGGGACGCATCGCCCGCCCGCGCCGCAGGCCGGGAACTTCGACGTGTCGATCGGCGCGCCCTTGTACGGACACTGCGCGGCGTCGCCGTCGTTCGAAGGCTCCGCGGGCTCGCTCGGTGTGCTCGTCTTCTTCTTCTTGCCGCACTTCTTGCCGGAGGAGCCGCTCGACTTGCCGATCTCGCAGACGCCGGTCGGCTCGTTGCCCTCGAGCGGGTTCAGGCACGGGACGCAGAGCTCGTCTGCGTCGCACGCGTCGCCCTCGCCGCGGTCCAGCACGCCCTTCTTCTCCGCGACGGCGGGGACGCACAGGCTCATGCAGCGGCCGTCGCCGACGATCGACTTGCACTGCTTCGGCGCCGCGCCGCCGCTCTTCACGAGCTTGTCGGGGACGCACACGCCGTCGTCGCACGCGCCGAGCTGCTTCGCGAAGCTCGCCGGGATCGCGCTCGATGGGACGCAGCGCGCCGCGCCGCCGGTCTTGCACTCGCACTTCTCGAGCGTCGCCGGATCGGCCGCCGTCAAGCCACCGCCACCACCGCCTCCGCCGGCCGAGTCGTCTTCGTCGCAGTCGTCGTCGTCCTCGTTGTCGTCGTCGGACGTGACGTCGGAGCTGGACGACCTCGGATCGGTCTTGTCCTTCTCGGTCTTCGTGGTCTCCGCCGCGGGCGTGCAGGCGACGATGAAGAGGACCGAGCACACGAGGGTGGCGGAGATTCGCTTGAGCATGGAGAGCCCTACTTCAAGCGACGCGCCACCTCGTCTCCGCTCGTCTCCGCGGGCGTGATTTCGCGCAACAGCCTTGTTTTCTCGTGCGCGCGGAGGCTTGTTTTCCAGGCACTTACATCGTCACTGAGCGAACAGGCGCTCACCCGACTGTCGCCCGTCGATGACACGGGCCGCGATCAGAAGAAGGGCGCTGGCTCGTCGTTGATGCGCGCGAGCTCGGCCTCGAGCTCCGGATCGCGCGCCGGCGTCTTCCGTTGCGGCGTGACCGGGTTCTCCCAGAGATCGCGGGTGCCGAACCACCGCTCCGCCGCGTCCGCCATGTTGCTGCCGAAGTCGTGCGGGACGATGCGGCTCGCGCAGGACGTGTCGAGCGGGCGCGTCGGCGCGGTCACGAACTGACGGAACAGCTCCAAGCCGCACTGCTTGCCGTCGGTGGTGGGTGAGCCGCGGAGCGTGCCGTGCACCGCGCGCGGCAGCGACACGAAGGTCTGGTGCGGACGCGTGTAATGTGCAGCGACCTCCTCGGCGAACTCGATCGGGGTCGCCGCGTCGAGGGTGCCGTTGAGGAGCAGGACGGGGACGTCGGTCGTGGGGTAGCGGCCGACGTATTCGTCGTGGTCGTACTTCGGCCAGGCGTCGAACATGTCGTGCATCGCGGGGCTGTATTGCGCGAACACGCTCTCGCTCATCAGCGCCTCGAGCTCGGGGCGGGTGATGGCGGGCGTCTCCATCATCTCGGAGAACGCGATGTTGTACGAGAGCGCTTGCGAGAACGGCCGCGGCGGCTCGGTCGAGGCGGGCGGCGCGGTGGGGCTCGTCATCGGCGGCGCGGTGGGCGGAGTGAGCACGATCGCGGCGAAGTTCTGCAGCGCGACGACGTCCCCCGCGTCGCAGCGGAGGATGCGGTACGCGAGCGGCGGCACGAAGGTGCGGTAGCCGAACATGCGCGAGAAGGTGACCATCAGCGCGCGGACCTGGTTGCCCGTGACGCCGGCGAGGCCCGCGCACGTGCCGGCGTCGGCGATCGCGAGCGCCTCTTTCATGCGCGCGTTCGGATCCGGGCCGAGCTTCGCGCCGCACACCTCGTCGGCGGCGCACTCGCGCATGAACTGCTGCGCGACGTGGTCGGTCCAGTACGCGTACTTCAGCAAGCTGCACAGGCCGGCCTGGCAGACGCCGTCGAGCGTCACGGAGGTCGGCTGGCGCGGAAAGACCTGGAGGTATCGCTGCGCGAGGTATGTGCCGTAGGACACGCCATAGACGTGGACCTCCTGGCCCGGCTCGCGCGTGCGCGCGATGACGCTGCCCACGTCGCGCGCGGCGGAGGTCGTCGAGAACGCGGCGAGGCCGTCGCTGCCCCAGGTGCGGAGCAGGTCGTCGCGGCAGGCGTTCACGTCGATCGGCGGCGACGAGAGCCCGGCGCACCGGAGGAGCGACGAGCGCCCGGTGCCGCGATGGTCGGGGATGTAGAGATCGAAGGAGGGATCGATCCCGGCGAACAAGGGGGCATCGAAGTCGAAGGCCTGGCCGGATCCGCCAGGGCCGCCCTGGAGGAGCCAGAGCTGCTTGTGAGGTCCGGGCGCGCTCCCGCGGATGCGCTTCACGAAGAAGTTGATGCGGCGTCCGCCGGGGCTCGACCAGTCGAGCGGCACGTCGATGTTCGCGCACTCGGCCGCGAGAGGTGGCGCGCCCGGCGGCATCCCGCAAGGCTCGAAGACGATCGGCGCGCTCTCGGCGGCGAGGACCGCGTCTTCGGAGATGGCGGGAGCATCGCTCTCGGTCGCGCACGCCGCGACGAGACACGGCACGAGCGCCGCGAGGCAAAGGTAAGGACGACCCATATGCCGGCGGCGTAGCGCGCGAAGCGGGGACGTGCCACCGCTTTCGCTCCCGCTGTCGGGTTGCAGCCTGCCTCCCCAAGCGCAGCCGACTGGGTCGGGCGGCGTCGCGGCGTCGAGCGGTGCGCCGGCGTTTACGGTGCGACGGTCACGGTCGCCCTCGCGAACTCAGGGCCCTGCGGGTCGCACGGCGCTGGAGTGCTGCCGACGACGGTCTCGAACCTGTACGTGTACGTGCCCGCCGACACAGGGTTGCGAAACCGTGCGACGGCCCAGCCGGGACATCCGGCGCCGACGGTCGCGCACGCCCGTCGTGATCCTTCCCCGTAGCATTCGCCGTTCCGGAGGAGGTCGAGCGGCGGGATCGAGCTTGCCCTGCTGATGACGAAGATGTCGAACTCCTCAGACGCCTTCGGTGCTGCCGGGATCGTGAAGATGTGTCTCCCATCGGGATAGGTTCCGCCGTCGGGCGTCTTGCAGAGGTCGGCGCCACTGCATGCGCAGCCGTCGTCGATGACGCCGTTGCAGTCGTCGTCGACGCCGTTGAGGCAGGTCTCGGTCGCTGCTGGCTGCGTCGCTCCCTCACACGCTGTCCAGAATCGTTCGCCGTCCTCTTCGATGCACGTTTGCTTGCCCTGCGTGCACGCGCTCGCGTCGTTGACGACGCCATGCGAGCAGAAGGCGAGATCGTTGAGCGTCGTGCACGTGCACCCTGCGTTGTCCAGGAGACCTGCTTCGCATGGTACGTGCTTCGGGACGGTCGCTTCCTCGCTTGCGTCGATGGATGAGGCAGGCACGTTGTCGACCGTCGCCGCATCAGCGGGAGCCGCGGTCGGCTCCTCGGTCTCGTAGTCGCTGCACGCCGCGAAGGCGGTCGCGCCGCCGAGCCCGAGAACGAACAACGCCCGCACCGGCCTCATGGAGCGACGGTCACAGTAGCCGTTGCGAACTCAGAGCCCTGCGGGTCGCATGGTGCTGAAGTGCTGCCGACGACGGTCTCGAACCTGTACGTGTACGTGCCCGCTGGAGCGGGGTCGCGATACCGTGCGACGGCCCAGCCGGGACACCCGGCGCCGGCGGTCGCGCACGTCCGTCGTTGTCCCTCCCCGAAGCATTCGCCGTTACGGAGGAGGTCGAGCGGTGGGATCGAGGCTGCCTTGCTGATGATGAAGATGTCGAAGCCCTCAGACGCCTTTGGCGCCGCCGGGACCGTGAAGACGTGCCTCCCATCGGGATAGGTCCCGCCGTCGGGCATCTTGCAGAGGTCGATGTCAGCGCATGGACAGCCGTCGTCGGCGATGCCGTTGCAGTCGTCGTCGATGGAGTTGAAACACTCTTCCTTCATGGCGGGTCGCTCCGCGTTCGCGCATTGCTCCCACCGGAGACCAGTGTTGGTCTGGACGCACCGCTGCGTCCCCTGCGTGCACGCCGTGGCACCTCCGTCCGCTTTGGTCAGGCCGTATGAGCACGGCAAGATCATCTGCGTATCCTGGCAGGGACAGTCGTTGGCGTTGAAGGGGCTCGTAAAGCACGCTCCGGGGGGATTGCCGTCAGCTCCATCGACGACACCCGTGTCGCCATCGCCCGGTAGCGCGTCCGGGGTGTCTGGTGTGCTCGTCTCGACCGTTCCTCCGCCGTCGGCGGGCTCGTCGATGTCGAGCGGTTCGCCGCATGCGGCTGCGTAGGTCGCGGCGCCGAGGATGGAAACCACGAAGACCAGGCGGAGCCCCCTCACGGGCGCGATGATATCAGGCGACGAGCTCCTCGACGGGGTTCTTCGAGGGCGGCGGCCGCGGTTCCCTGAAGTCGCGGCCGGCGATCCGGCCTACCAGTCGAAGAGCTTCTCGACCGGGTTCTTCGGGTCGTGGGCGCCGATGGCCTCGGCGCGGTTGATTTCGATTTCGCCGACGACGTCGAAGCGGGACTGGCCGATGTTCGCGAAGAACTTCGCGCGGTTGATCTGCGGGAGCGTCACGCCGCGCTTGTCGCTCTTCGTCTCGAGGGTCAGGACGGTGAAGCCCATCGACGACTTGCCGCCGGAGTAGGTCTGGTTCGCGAGGTCCGACGCCGACACGAGACGGAAGAACACGAGCTCGCGCGGGCCCAGCTTGCCCGAGGCCGTGTGGCGGCTCCAGCCGGCGACGGACTTGTCGTACTGCTTGCCGAAGCTCTTCACGCTGTCCGCGATCGGGTTCATCGGGACCGCGTGGTTGTCGTAGTCCTCCGACGCGCCGTTCGTCGTCTGCGCCTGCGAGTAGCCGCGGACCGGGTTCAGCACCTCGAGCGTCGCGAACTTCTGCGTCGACGCCGCGTCGACCGGGAACTTGCCGGGGATCAGCTCGTCGCCCTCCTGGATGACCTCGAGCGAGTTGTAGTGCGTGTGGCCGAGGAGGACGGTGCGGACCTGCGGGCTCGACGCGAGGCGCTTGAGGAGCTCGACGCCGCTCGAGAACGGCTCGCCCTTCGCCGGGTCGCACGTGAAGTCGGCGCCGCGCTGATCCCAGTCGCAGTCGAACTCCGCGTCGGGGCGCATCCACTCCTGGAGGCCGTCGTGCGCGCAGGACTCCGTCTGCTCCGTCGAGAGCGCCCAGTCGGGGAGCGTGCAGACGAGCGGGTTCCAGACCTTGCCGACGAGGTAGTTCACCGCGCTCTGGAAGACCGAGCGGTACTCGAGCTGCTCGAAGTAGTAGCCGAAGTCCTTGCCCTTGTGGCCGCCGCGCGGGTCGTGGTGCGCGAGGATGATGACGTCGCTGTTGTCCTGCTTCGCGCGGAGGAGCTCGCGGTCGAGCCAGTCCATCTGCACGTCGTTCATGCTGCCGCCGTAGTTGACGGTGTACATGCCCCAGCCGCTGCGGCGGTGCTGGCGAAGCTCGTAGCTGTTGAGCGAGACGTACGCGCTCTTGCCGAACTTGTGCGAGTAGAAGAGCGGGCCGTACGTCTTCTGCCACTGGTAGAAGCCGTCGTAGAGGATGTAGTTGCGGTCCGCGCGCGGGACCTCCTTCCAGCCCGCGAAGCCCTCCGCCTCCGCCTTCGCGTTGCGCGCGAAGCCGCCGGTGAAGATGTCGCGGTGCTCGCCGCCGAGCTTGTCGGAGGCGGCCGTCTTCGCGAGGTACGACTCGAAGGCCGACTGGTCGAAGTTGGGCCACGGGTTGGGCGCGTTGTCCTTGATGACCTCCTTCAGCGACTCGATGACGAGCGTGTCGACCGCCTTCACCGCGGAGGGGACGTGGCCCGTCGCGACGTAGCCGTCGTGGTTACCGGTCGTGAGGAAGATCGGGATCGGGAGGTACTTGAGGAGGTCGACGATCGCCTTCGCCTCGTTCTGGTACGTCGTCGCGACGGGGCGCTGCCGGAGCGTGCCGGGCGAGCCGCCGTTGTGGAGGTCGCCGTTGAACGTGATGAACGAGGCGTTGAGGACGGCGGGGTCGTTCGTCGTGTTGAGGAAGTAGACGAGCTCGTCGAGCTTGTCCTTCGTCTTGTTGTTGTAGAGGTCGCCGACCGAGACCTGCGTGTCGGTGATGTTGATGACGGAGTGCTCGTCCTCGGCGTCGTCGAACACGCGGACCGCGTTGTACTGGTACTCGTAGACCGGCTGCGAGCCGACGGTGACGAGCTTGTTGTCCTTGCGGACCTCCATCCGGAGGTCGTAGAGGCCGGCGGGGACGCGCTGCATCGCGCCCTGCTTGAACACGAAGCGGAGCGTGTGGCGCTTCTTGAGGACGGCGGGCATGTCCGCCGGCTCCGCGTTCATGAGGACGTCGTTCGGGTAGACGCGGATCGCGTCGGTGCCCGTGCCGCTCGAGATCGCGACCTTCGACTCGGCCTGCTCGCGGCCCGCGCGCTTCACGAGGAAGAAGGCGATGCCCGTCTTCGCGTCGTTCGGGAGCGTCACGCGCTTCAGCGAGGAGCCCGCGAGCGCCTCCGCCTCGAGGCCGCCGATCGCGTCGAGGGCGGCGTCCTCGATCCGGAGCACGCTGACGAATTCCTCGGTAGCGTCTTTTTTGACGTAGAGGTTCGGGTTCCCGAGCGTCGGGTAGATGAGGCGGTCGATCATGACGTGGCCGCCGATCGCGTACGGCATGATCTGCTCGTTCTGCGACGCGTCCGCGTAGAACACGTTCGGCACGTACGTCTCGCCCTTGTTCGAGACGACCTCCCAGGGCTTCTCCTCCAGCTTCTTCGCGATCTCGGCGGGGGAGAGCTCGCCGTCCGCCACCTCGTCCGCCGACATCGCCGGGGCCGACGGGTCCGTCGCGCTCCCGCCGTCACTGCCGTCCGAGCCGCAAGCAACGAGGAGTGCGCTGAGGGCTGCGCAAGCGAGGAGGGAGCGTCCGAGCATCGGAACACACTTACGCACACGGTGGGCCACAGGGCCGGCGCGGGCGCGTTCTGCCCGGGGCGCAGAATTCCACCGACGCTAGCCGGAGGAGCCTCCATCGAGCCGCCGATGCGCAACGCGCGTCGCGTCATGCAATGCCGATCGTGATCGGGATGGATAGAGAGCGGTCCATCGCGCGGATCCAGTACGCTCCCACCTCATGGCTACCGAGGAAAACCGGCTCTCCGAACCGCCGCCGTCGCTCGTACCGCCAAAGGACAGTCTTCCGCCGCCGCAGGACGAGACGGAGGGCGAGGGCGAGCCGCATGAGCTCACCGTCCCGCCGCCGCCGCCGTCGGTGGGGCTCGATCCGGAGCGCGCCGCGGTGTCGCTCCGGCAGCCGTCGCGCCTCCCGCCGATGCCGGAGGTCGGGCCGATCCTCGAAGAGGCGGCGCAGTTCCGGCTCAAGAAGGAGTGGGACAACGAGCTCGACGCGTACAAGCGCGCGCTCTTCGTCCTCCCCGCGGACGCGACCAGCGTGCAGGCGTCGATCTACGCGTGCGTCGCGGAGGTGAAGCGCGCGCAGGGGAAGCTGCCCGAGGCGGAGACGAACTACGAGAAGGCGCTCACCGTCAACCCGAAGCACGTGCGCTCGCTCGACGGCCTGATCCGCCTCGCGGCGAAGGGGAAGGACTGGCCGCGCCTCGCGACCGCGCGCCGGCGGAAGGCGGACGCGCTCGACGATCCCGACGACAAGGCGACCGAGCTCGCGATCGTCGCCGACGTCGAAGAGCGCCGCCTCAAGCGGCTCGACCTCGCCGCCGCGACGCTCGAAGCGGCGGCGAAGCTCCGCCCCGACGACGTCGGGATCCTCCTCAAGCTGCGCGATCACTACACCGCGCTGAAGGCGTGGCCGCGGCTCGTCGACGTGCTCGACGACCTCGTCCGGCTCTCGACGCAGGCGCGTCATCGCGGCTCGTTCCGCTTCGCGCAGGCCGACGTCGTCCTCGGCCGCCTCCGCGAAGAGCCGCGCGGCCTCGCGTTCCTCGAGATGGCGCTCGACGAAGACCCGCAGTGCGACCGCGCGCTCTCCGCCCTCGTCGCCGTGCGCACGCGGCGCGAGGAGTGGCCCGAGCTCGCCGCGGTGTACGAGCGGCTCATCGATCGCTACGCCGGCCTCGGCGATCGCGATCGCGCGTGGGAGGTGTGCCGCAAGCTCGGCATCCTCCGCCGCGATCGACTGCTCGACGGCCCGGGCGCGCTCGAGGCGATGGCGGGCGCGGTGCAGCTCCGCCCCGACGACGCGGAGACGCGCGCCGCGCTCGCGGAGCTCTACGCCGCGAAGGGTGAGCGCGCGAAGGCGACGCGCGAGCTCGAGCTCGCCGCCCACCACGCGCCGCTCCGCGCGCAGACGTACCGCCGTCTCTACGAGCTGCACCAACGCGCGCAGCGCCCCGATCGCGCGTGGCTCGCCGCGACGTGCCTCGAGGAGCTCGGCGCGAGCGACGTCGCGCAGGAGCTCGTCATCGAGCAGTTCCGGCCCGAGGGACCGATCCGCCCGACGACGGGCGTGGCGGCGAAGTGGTGGAACGAGCTCCTCGCCGCCGACGGCGCCGATCCGCTCGTCGACGAGATCATGCTCACGATCGGCGCGCCCGCGATCGCGCTCCGGATCGAGGAGCTCGAGGCGAAGCAGAAGCTCGTGTCGCTCGACGCGGCGAAGCGGCTCGACAAGACGAGCACGGCGTCGGTCGTCCGCACGTTCGTGTGGTCGGCGCGCGCGCTCGGCATCACGCTGCCGGAGCTCTACGCGCTCGGCGACGTGCCGAACGGCCTCGCGGCGGTGCCCTCGGTGAAGCGCGCGACCGCGCTCGGCACGGTCGTGACGTCGGGGCGCTCGGTGCAGGAGCTCGCGTTCCTCGCCGGCCGTCACCTCACGTACTACCGGCCCGAGCACTATCCGCTCGTGTTCTTCCCCACGCTCGCGGAGCTCTCGTCGCTCGTGCTGAACGCGCTCCGCCTCGTCATCCCCGGCATCTCGGTCCCGCCGCCGAGCGACGGGAGCAAGGTGAACGCGGAGCTCGGCGCGAAGCTCTCCGCCGACGAGAAGAAGAGGCTCTCCGAGATCGTCGAGCGCCTCGACGCGCGCGGCGGCAAGCTCGATCTCTTCGCGTGGATCCGCAGCGTGGAGCTCACCGCCGCGCGCGCGGGCCTGCTCCTCGCGGGCGACCTCCGCGTCGCGATGCGCCAGCTGAAGGACGAGAAGCGCGCGATCGCGGAGCTCAGCGCCGACGAGAAGCGCGGCGACCTCCTCGCGTACTGCGCCTCCGAGCGCTACGCGCTCCTGCGCGAGCGGATGGGCGTGTCGATCCACGTCGCCGCGGACGACGGCTGAGGCGTTGGGGCGCGTGCTATACCTGCGTCATGCAGCCGTCTCGCGCCGTGTCGGCGGCGATCGAACGATATCGTGAGCGGCTGCGCGCCCGCTTCGGCGGACGCGTGAGGGAGGTCGTGCTCTTCGGGTCCCACGCGAGGGGAGAAGCACACGAAGACAGCGACGCCGACGTGTTCGTCGTCGTGGACGCCATCACCGCCGCGGAGCGGTCCGAAGCGATCGACGACGCCTTCGTCGCAGACGCAGCGACGAGCTTCCCCGTCGGTCTCGCGCCGCTCGTCTATTCGGAGGTGGAGGCGGCGCGCGCGCGTGCGGGGGGCCGTCGTCTCCTTCGGGACATCGACAATCGAGAGCGTGGATCCATGAACGACGACGAGAGACGGGCCGCCATCGCCGCCGAGGTATCACGTGGTGAGACGTCGCTCGCCGCCGGCGAGAAGCTCCTCGACGGCTTCCCCGCCGACGCGGTGAGCCGCGCCTACTACGCCGCGTTTCATCATGCGCGCGCCCTCCTCGTGTCGGTCGGTCTCGAACCGACGACGCATGCCGGGCTCACGAGGCTCTTTCAGCGCGACTTCGTGCGGACGGGCCGGTTCGACCCGAAGCTCGCGTCGGCGCTCGACCATCTCCTCGCGGCGCGACAGGGGGCGGACTACACCGCCGAGGTCGTCATCACCGACGAAATGGCGAAGGACGAGATCGAGAGCGCGCGCAGGTTCGTCGCCGCCTGCCGCGCCTGCCTCGTCGCCGACGGCTGGCTCTGAGCGACGAAAACTGAAATCCGGTCGACACCCCACCGGGCGGCGCTAGACCGAGCGCGTCCGATGATGCCCGCGAGCCACACCCTGCGCGTTCGCCCCGAGCCGACTGTGCGGATGCGTCCGCCGCCGCCGGCGATGACGGTGCGCCAGCACGTGGCGGTGACGATGAGCCCGCCCGCGCCCGCGACGCCGGCCTGCCTCAACTGCGAGCTCCCGCTCATCGGCAAGTTCTGTCACGCCTGCGGTCAGGCCGCGAAGACGCCCGCCCGCATCACGCTCGGCGCGATCCTCCACGAGCTCCCGCACGCGATCCTGCACCTCGAGCACGCGCTCCCGCACACGATCGTCGCGCTCTTGCGGCGGCCGGGCCACACGATGCGGGAGTATCTCGGCGGGAAGCGCGTCCACACGTACTCGCCCTTCACGCTGCTCTTCCTCACCGCCGGGCTGCTGGGGCTCGTGATGGTCACGCTGAAGCTGCAGGGACCGGTCGTCGTCCAAGCGGACAACGACGTCGGGCCGAGGTTGACGGCGGCGATCTTCAAGTACAACGCGTGGTTCCGGCTCGCGCTGCTGCCGCTCCACGCGATCGGCCCCGCGATCGTCCTCCGCCGCCGCACCGGCCTCCACTACGGCGAGCAGGTCGTCGCCGCGGCGATGGTCACGGCCGGGAGCGTGATGCTGAGCCTCGCCGCGCTCCCGCTGCGCTGGCTCGCGTACAAATGGTCGGCGGGCGCAGGTGCTCTCGTCACGGGCGGCGCCGAGCTGAGCACGACGCTGTACGTGCTCTGGGCGTACGCGCAGCTCCAGGACGACGGCAAGAAGCGAGACGCGGTGATGCGCTGGCTTCGATCGATCGCGTCGCTCTTCGCCGCCGGCGTCGTGTACATGGTCGTCATGATCGCCGCCGTCGTGCTCCTGCTCGTCGGCAAGAAGCTCCATCTGATCTAGTCTGCGCCGATGAGCGCTGCGGTCATCGAGGCCTTCTACGACGCGTTTTCGAAGCGTGACGCGGAGGGCATGGTCAAGCACTACGCCGACGACGTTCGCTTCTCGGATCCGGTGTTCCAGGACCTGAAGGGCGACGACGCGAAGAACATGTGGCGGATGCTCTGCGAGCGCGGCAAGGACCTCGAGGTCGTCGCGAGCGACGTCACGGAGAACAGCGCGCACTGGGACGCGACCTACACGTTCGCCCTCACGCGGCGGAAGGTGCTGAACCGCATCGACGCGAAGTTCACGTTCGAGGGCGACAAGATCAAGACGCACACCGACGCGTTCGATCTCTACGCGTGGACGCGGATGGCGTTCGGGGTGACCGGTGTCCTCTTGGGATGGACCGGCTTCTTCCAGAGCACGCTCCGGAAAAAGGCCCTCGCCGGCCTCGTCGCCTTCGAACGGGAAAATCGTCACGATCGGGCTTAAGCTGCGCCGGTCGCGGTCGTTTGGGTAGGGCATGCGATTCGGTTGGTTCGTGGTGGCGGCGGCGGCGATGGCTCAGGTGGCGTGTACGGTCGGGGCTCCGGCGATGAACGACGCGGAGGTCAGCTCGGAGATCGTGGAGCGGGTGTCGGTCGCGCGTCGCGAGAGCCTCCCCGAGTGCACCGCCGCGCGCGAGTCGCTCCGCGCCTACGTCCGCGACGAGAGGCTCTCCGCCACCTGCGACGGTGAGACGTGGCGCGACGCCGACGGCGAGGAGATCGCTCCCGCCGTTCCCGCCGTCTCCGCCGTCGAAGCGGACTGACGCGCCGCTCAGGCGCGGTGCTCGATCGGGAGCGTCATCAGCTCGTGCAGGATCGTGTTCGCGCTCTTGCCGCCGACGACGCCGTTCGCGAGCGCGTGGAAGATCGGTGAGCGGACGCCGGCCGCCTCCGTCCAGCGCGCGACGCGGGGGATGAGCTCCAGCGCTTCGACGCGGAGCTCCGCCGCCTTCGCCGCTTCGGCGGGGGCGAGGCCCTTGGCGAGCGCCTGACCGACGATGATCTCGGGGCGATCGCCCTGCGCGATCGACGCGAGGAGATCGCCGTAGCCGGCGAGGCCGAGGAGCGTCTGCGCGTCGCCGCCGGCCGCGGCCGCGATGCGCGAGGCCTCGCCGACGGAGCGCGAGATGAGCGCGGCGACGAGGCCGGCGCTCGTGTTCATCGCCTGCGCGTAGCCGATCGCGATCGTGAGGCAGCCGACGAGCGCGCTCGCCCACTCGAGGCCCTTCAGGTCGTTCGTGGGATAGACGCGGAGGGTGGGGGAGCCGAGCGCGGCGGTCGCGGCCTCCGTCACCTCCGGGTAGCGCGAGCCGACGACGACGACGGACGGCCGCCCGGCGAGGAGGTCCTGCGCGAGCGCGGGGCCGCCGAGCGCGCCGGTGCGCCGGACGGGGGTCTCTTCGCGGAGCACGTCCGAGATCGTGTAGAGGTCCTCGTCGCTCTCGTCGCTGACGAGGCCGCGCACGCCGTGGACGACGTAGTGACTGCCGTCGATGTGCTCGCCGAGCTCGCGCGCCACGGCGCGGCTCACGCTCGAAGGGACCGCGAGGATGAGGAGCCGCGCGTGGCGCGCCGCCTCCTCGAGCGCCTTGACGACGCGCACGCCGGGGGCGTGATCGAGCGGGCGCCGCGAGACGAGGACGACGTCGCTCTCCGCGCGCGCCGCCGCCGCCGCGAGCGCGAGGCCCCAAGCGCCGCCGCCGACGACCGCGACCCTCCGCTGCCCTCCGTTCTCCATGGCCGCAAGGTAACACGAGCCCGCCCGCGCTATGCTCGCGCGGTGACGCAGAACCTGGTCCAGCTGGGCAAGAAGGGCGCGCAGCGCGGAGGCGAGCCGCGGCGCCGCTTCTTGCCGACGACGCGCGCGGAGATGCAGGCGCGCGGCTGGGACGAGCTCGACGTCCTGATCGTCACCGGCGACGCGTACGTCGATCACCCCGCCTTCGGGCCGATCCTCATCGCGCGTTTCCTCGAGGGGCGCGGCTACCGCGTCGGCGTCATCGCGCAGCCGCGTTGGGACTCGCCGGCCGACATCGCGCGGATGGGCCGCCCGCGGCTCTTCGTCGGCGTCTCGGCGGGCAACCTCGACTCGATGCTCAACAAGCTGACCGCGCAGAAGAAGACGCGGTCGGAGGATCAGTACTCGCCGGGCGGCCGCCCCGATCAGCGGCCGAACCGCGCGACGATTGTATATTCCAACCTTTGCCGGCAGGCGTTCCCCGGCGTGCCGGTCGTGATCGGCGGGATCGAGGCGTCGCTCCGGCGCATCGCGCACTACGACTACTGGTCCGATCAGGTCCGCCGCTCGATCCTCCTCGACTCGAAGGCCGACCTCCTCGTGTTCGGGATGGGCGAGCGTCCGGCGTGGGAGATCGCGCGTCGCCTCGCGGCGGGGGAGAAGGTCACCGAGCTCACCGACGTCCGCGGCACCGCGCACGTGAAGAAGAACCGCCGCGCGTGGGAGCCGCTCCTCGCGGACGCCTCGAAGTTCACGACCGACAAGAAGGTCGTCGTCCTCCCTTCGTACGAGGAGGTGACGAAGGACAAGCAGGCCTTCGCGCGCATGAGCCGCGCGTTCCAGTACGAGACGAACCCGCACAACGGCCGCCCGATCCTGCAGCCGCACGGCGACGAGGCGGTGTACTTCAACTCCCCCGCGCTGCCGCTCGCGGAGGAGGAGATGGACGGGCTCTATGATCTCCCGTTCGTGCGCGCGCCGCACCCGTCCTACGCGAACGAGGGGATCCCCGCGTTCGAGACGGTGAAGCACTCGATCGTCACGATGCGCGGCTGCTTCGGCGGCTGCACGTTCTGCTCCATCACCGAGCACGAGGGCCGCGTCATCCAGAGCCGGAGCGAGGCGAGCGTGCTCCGCGAGGTGCGTGAGCTCTCCCGCACCGCGGGCTTCTCCGGCGTGCTGACCGACCTCGGCGGCCCGACCGCGAACATGTACAAGATGACGTGCAAGGACCCGAAGATCGAGAGCGCGTGCCGCCGCCTCTCGTGCGTCCATCCCGGCATCTGCGAGAACCTCGTGACCGATCACGGTCCGCTCGTCCAGTTGATGAAGGCGGTGCGCTCGGCGGAGGGGATCAAGCGCGTGTTCATCGCGAGCGGCGTCCGCTACGACCTCGCGGACCGGAGCCCGGAGTTCGTCGCGGAGCTCGCGCGGCACCACACCGGCGGGCAGCTCTCGGTCGCGCCGGAGCACAACTCGCCGGCGGTGCTCGACAAGATGAAGAAGCCGCCGATCGACACGTACGAGCGCTTCGCGCAGGCGTTCTGTCAGGCGAGCGAGAAGGCGGGGAAGGAGCAGTACCTGGTCCCGTACTTCATCACCGGCCACCCCGGCTCGACGTTGAAGGACACGGTGGAGCTGGCGCTCTACTTGAAGCGGAACGGCATGCGCCCGCGGCAGGTGCAGGACTTCATCCCGACCCCGATGGCGGTCGCGACGACGATGTTCTACACCGGCGTCGACCCGCTCACGAACGAGCCCGTCTACACGGCGCGCGAGCTCCGCGAGAAGCGGATGATGAAGGCGCTCGTCTTCTACTGGGACCCGCAGCACTGGCCGCTCGCCCGCGAGGCGCTCGCCGCCGCCGGCCGCCGCGACCTCATCGGCCGCCAGCCGCACCACCTCGTCCCGCCCGAAGGCGCGGCCGATCGGGTGCAGCGGAGCGCCGCGAAGCCTCGTCGCCGTCGCTGACTCGCGCCCAGGTTGGCCCCTGGCCTGGCCCGATCTGGCCCGGGCCAGGGGCGAGCGAAGGCAAAGGCGCGAAATCGTTGGAGCCGAATGCGGGCATGTGACCTGCTTCATCGCTGGCGATGGCAACGAGGCGAGCGATGGGAGGTACAATCGATGGCGATGGCGCAGCACAGCTCTTCGAGCTCGATGGAGCCGGACGCGGATGGTCCGTGGCCCGCGCCGGACACTAGCCAGCTGATCACCGAGGACGGCAAGCCGGTGGACAGTGTGTTCGCAGAGAAGCAGATGCGTCTGCTCACAGAGGCGCTCTACAGCGGCTGGAGGCCCGGCCGCCGGTTCTTCGCTGCCGCCAACGTCGGCGTCTTCGCGATCGCGAAGAACCCGGCGCTCGTGCCCGACGCCTTCCTGAGCCTCGACGTCGAGCCGAAGCCGGTGACAGGTCCCGAACGGCGGCAGTCGTATTTCGTGTGGGAGTATGGGAAGCCTCCGGACGTCGTGATCGAGATCGTCTCCGACACCTATGGCGATGAGCTAAGCGGCAAGCTACGCGAGTACGAACGAATGCGGGTGACGCACTACGTGGTGTTCGATCCGCTCGACAAGACCGACGCCGACGAGGTGACGTCCTTCACGCTGATGGGTGGCGTCTACGTCCTCCAGCCCCAGCCGAGCTTCGCGTTGCTCGGCCTCCGCCTCGTCATCTGGGAGGGCGTGTTCGAGGACGTTCTCGAGCGGTGGCTACGCTGGGCAGACCTCGACGGCGTTGTGATCCCCACCGGCGACGAGCGCGCGGCGACCGCCGAGACACGCGCGCTGACCGAGGCGGCGCGTGCGACGACCGAGGCGGCGCGTGCGACGACCGCGGAAGCGCGTGCGACGACCGCGGAAGCGCGTGCGACGACCGCGGAAGCGCGTGCCGCGATGCTCGAGGCTCGACTGCGAGAGCTCGGCATCGAGCCTGGCGACTGACGTACTCCACGACGTGGGAGCCGGACGCGCGCATTCTCGACCTGTCGAGCACCAAGAAGTACCCCCGCGTAGGGTAGACTGAGCCCGATGTCGGCCTTCGAGACGATCGCAGCGCTCTTGAGCGTCGCCGCGGTGTTCGCGTACGTGAACCACCGGTGGATTCGACGACCCGCGTCGATCGCGCTGATGGCGATGTCGCTCGCCGTCTCGCTCGTCCTCCTCGCGCTCGATCACCTCGATCTCGTTCGCCTCCATGGCACGGCGAGTCGTGTCGTCGAGGGCATGAACTTCAACGAGACGCTCCTCCACGGCATGCTCGGGGCGCTCCTCTTCGCGGGGGCGCTGCACATCGACCTGGACGACCTCCGCCAGGAGACGCTCGCCGTCTCCGCTCTGGCGTTCGCGTCGACGCTCCTCTCCACGTTCATCGTGGCCGCGCTCGCGTACGGGGTGCTTCGTGTCCTCGGCTTGTCCCTCGGCTTCGGGTACTGCCTGCTCTTCGGAGCGCTGATCTCGCCGACCGATCCGATCGCCGTGCTCGGCATCGTCAAGGAGGCGCGCGTCCCGAAGAGCATGGAGATCCAGATCGCGGGGGAGTCGTTGTTCAACGACGGCGTGGGGGTCGTCCTCTTCGCGACCCTCCTCGGCGTCGTGACGCGCGGCACCGACGCGAGCGTCGGAGAGGTGGTCGCGCTCTTCGCGCGCGAAGCCCTCGGAGGGATCGGCTTCGGGCTCGTGACCGGCTACGTGACCTTTCGACTCCTTCGGAGCATCGACCACTACCAGACGGAGCTGCTCCTGACGCTCGCGCTCGTGCTCGGTGGATACGCCCTCGCCGAGCGCCTGCACATCTCGGCGCCGATCGCCGCGGTGACGGCGGGGCTCCTCATCGGCAACTACGGTCGCGCGCACGGCATGTCCGACGTGACGCGCGATCATATCGACAAGTTCTGGTCGCTGATCGACGAGATCCTGAACTCCGTCCTCTTCGTGCTCGTCGGGCTCGAGATCATCATCCTGACCCTGACGACCAAGGCCGTCGTCGCCGGATTGCTCCTGATCCCGGCGGTGCTGCTCGCGCGCTTGGTGAGCGTCGCGCTGCCGCTCCGCGCCCTCGCGCGCTTCATTCGGCCCAGCCGAGGCACAGCCGCCGTGCTGACGTGGGGCGGTCTGCGGGGAGGGATCTCGGTCGCGCTCGCGCTCTCCATGCAGCCCGGCGGCGAGCGCGATCTCATCGTCACGATGACGTATTTCATCGTCGTGTTCTCGATCTTGGTCCAAGGCCTGACGGTCGGACGACTGGCGCGGCGCTACCGCTCTCCCGACGACGCGAGCGCTGCGGCTTCTGCCTGACGGCTCCTCGAGCGCTCATCTCTCGCTCTGTGAGCGCTCGATCTGCTCGCGACGCGATAGATCGCTTGCCGTCGCTTCCCAGTTCGCGAACGCTCCAGGTGGAAGATGGACCACCGACCTAGCGGCTGGAAGGTGCTCGCGATCGCCGTGCCCGTCTTGGCGCTCGTGGGCTACCTGCTCTGGATGTCCTACGACGCGGGACGTCGTGCCGAGGTGCTCGCCGGGCAGGTGGTCGTCCCGTACCTCGAGGCGATCCGAGCGCGCGACTACCGTCGAGCGCTCGAGGCCTACGGGACGGAAGCACATCGAAAGAGGATCACCGAGCCCGACCTCGCGGCCGCGTACGCAGAGCTCGCGTCGCGGCATGGGCCCTTGACCTCCTTCGAGCTCGTGTCGGCTCAGAAGCAGGCTGTGATCGGCGGCGACTCGTGGGTGCACGCCCGATACCGCTTGACGTTCGCGCGGGGGATGCTCGCCGCCGCCTACGACGTCAAGGGTGAGGGCGACGCCGCGCGTATCGACGCTTCGTACGTCCAGGACGCAGCAGGCAAAGGCCTCATCCCGGCGCCGCGCTGATGTTCGCGCGACGCGGAACAGCGCTGCTCGTCGGCGTCGTGTCGGGCTTCGTGGGGACGGCCTGCGGAAGAGAAGACGCCGCGCGGCTCGACGCGAACATCGTCGTCGAGGCTTCGGCGGCCCCGAAGCTCACAGTTTCGTTCCCCACGGGCGGGATCGTCGCACCAGGCCGGCGGGTGCTCGGGAACGGCGAATCCCTGTCGGCGGAGTACGGAGGCGCGAGTGTCTCGCTCGTGGCGGTTGGCTCGGGTGCCAGCCATCACTACGAGGCCCTGCTGCCGTCGCTCGTTGGCGGCGGGATGGTGCGCGTTCGCCTCCGCGAGCGCACGGGGCGTGAGGCGATCGTTTCGCTGCAAGTTCCCGCGCCGTTTGCGATCACCGAACCCAAACCGGCGACGCGCTGGTCGATGGACGAGCCGCTTCGCATCGTCCTGAACAAACCCGACACTCAGGCCGGCACGCGCCAGAGCGTGAGCGTGTCAGGAGACTGCGTGAGATCGTACTTTGCCGAACGCTCCGGGGGAGACGTCGAGTGGCTCGTACGATCGACGGAGCTCGTGGTCCAGAACCGCGCTTCGAACTCCTGCGCGAGCGGCCCGCTCCGGATCGAAGTCCGAAGGCGCTGGTCGGGCGCCCCGTCTACATCGAGCGGAGGTGCCCTCAACGCGACCGTGATCGAGCGCGTGTCGGTCGAAGCCGCACTCTGATGAGCGCCGTCCTCACTCTCAGCCTTGCGCGTGCGCACTGCTCGCTCGATGGTCGCTCGATTCGCTTGCGAGCAGATCGAGCACCGAACGAGCGACTCGCGAGCGACTGGATGATGCGAGCGTCATGGCTGAAGAGATGGCCAATCGACGGAAATGGTGCACGGTCGAGCTGCCCGGAGCTCGTGGTGGAGGAGCCCGACGGCCGTACGAACGTATCGAGCTCGCCGTTGGGGCGATGGAGAGGACGACGATCGCCGTCGCGTTCGGCGCGGTCGCGGGGCGTCTCTCGAGCCAGCCGAGCGTGGACCTCGCCGTGCTCTTCGCCGACGGGCTCGATCTCGTCGAGGTCGTGATCGGCGCAGGGCGTCGAGCATCGACGCTCCGCGACGCCGTCGCGCGTGCGAAGGCGCGGCCGGCGCCGCCGCTCGACGAAGCGCCGGGGCTCCGCGTCGGCGTACGTGTCGAGCCCGCTCGTAGTCCGGACGACGAGGTTCGACCCGAGCTCGTGCTCGACCTCACCGGACCGTCGCCCGCGCTCCTCTTCGATCCGGGGCGCCTCTCCCCCGGCGCGGCTCGCCGCTTCGGGGAGTCGCTCGTCGCCGCGCTCGATCGGCTCGCGCGGGAGGACGTCCCGCTCGATGAGCTGCCGCTGCTCGACCCCGCAGGCGAACACGCGCTGCTCGGCGACGCCGGAGGCCCGCGCCTCGAGGTCGCGCACCTGCCCCAGGTGCACGAGAGGATCCTCGCTTGGGCGGAGCTCGAGGGAGGACGCGTCGCCGTCACGCAGGGCGACCGCGGGCTGACGTTCGCCGAGCTCGCGAGCGCGGCCCGTCGTATCGCCGGGCGCTTGATCTCCGCGGGGATCGAGCCGGGCGCACGCGTCGGCGTCTGCGCGGCGCGGACGCCGGAGATGGTGGCGGCGCTGCTCGGCGTGTGGATCGCGGGGTGCGCCTACGTCCCGCTCGATCCTTCGCACCCGCGAGCGCGGCTCGCGTACGTCCTGAGCGACGCTGGCGCGTCCGTCCTCGTCACCGACGATCCAGCGTCGCTCGACGGCCTCTTCGCCGGCTCGACGATCGTGCTGTCCGATGCGCTGACCTCGGAGGACGAGGTCGCTGCAAGGAGAGGCGCGCTGGCGTACGTGATGTACACCTCTGGATCGACCGGACAGCCGAAGGGCGTGCGGATCCCTCACCGCGCGCTCGTCAACTTCCTCGCGTCGATGATCGATCTCTTCGACCTCGGCGTGACCGATCGCGTCCTCGCCGTCACGACGATCTCGTTCGACATCTCGCTCCTCGAGCTGTTCGCGCCGCTGTACGCGGGCGGCAGCATGACCCTCGCGACCTCCGCGGAGGCGATGGACGGGAGCGCGCTCCGCCGCCTCCTCGAGGTCGAGCCGGTGACGCTGCTCCAGGCGACGCCGACGACGTGGCGCCTGCTCCAGGGCGCGGGCTGGGATGGGACGCGCGGGCTGCGCGCGCTCTGCGGCGGCGAGCCGTTCCCGAAGGAGCTCGCGCGCGACCTCCTCCCCCGCGCCGCGGAGGTCTGGAACATGTACGGGCCGACGGAGACCACCGTCTGGTCGACGGTCCACCGTGTCCGGCCGGAAGACGTCGCGGGAGAGCGCTCGATCCCGATCGGACGCCCGATCGCCAACACGCAAGTGTACGTGCTCGATCCGAAGCGCCGGCTCGTACCGCGCGGCGCGGTCGGCGAGCTGTACATCGGCGGCGACGGCTTGGCCGACGGCTACCACGAGCGCGTCGCCCTCACGGCGGGGGCCTTCGTCGAGAGCCCCTTCGTCGAGGACGCGCGCGTCTACCGCACCGGCGATCTCGTCGCGTGGCGCGAAGACGGAACGCTCGAGTGTCTGGGCCGCGCCGATCAGCAGGTCAAGCTCCGCGGCTATCGTATCGAGCTCGGCGAGATCGAGGCGGCGCTCGAGGCGCACGCCGCCGTCGCGCAGAGCGCGGCGCTCGTGACGACGCGCTCCGGCGGCGCGCAGGTGCTCGTCGCCTACCTCGTGCTCGCCGATCCCTCCCTCCGCACCGGAGCGCTGCGCGAGCACCTCGCGGCCCGCCTGCCTCTCTACATGGTGCCGGCGACCTGCTACGTGGTCGACGCGATCCCGCTCGGACCGAGCGGGAAGATCGATCGCAAGGCGCTCACGGCGCGTGACGCGCCGGCGCTCGGCGACGCCGACGAGCGCGTCGTCCCGCCGCGCACGGAGACGGAGCGATGGATCGCCGCGCGCTGGGCGCTCCTGCTCGGTCGCGATCGCGTCGGCGCGCACGCCGACTTCTTCGACCTCGGCGGCGACTCGCTCACCGCGATGCGGTTCTTGCTCGCCGTCCGCGACGAGCGCGCGAGCGAGCTCACGCTGCGCGAGCTGTTCACGCTCCGCACGGTCGACGCCCTCGCGCGCGCGATCGACGCCGGCGCGGCGCGCGCACACGCGCCCGTGCGGATCGAGCGGACCGACCGTCCCGCGTTGTCCGCGGCGCAGCAACGGCTCGCGCTCCTGGCGCAGCTCGATCCGAACGACACCGCGTACAACCTCGGCTACGACGTCGACCTCGAAGGCGAGCTCGATCGAGCGGCGTTTGCGCTCGCGCTCGTCGATCTGACGACGCGCTGCGACGCGCTGCGAACCGGGCTGTCGAGCGACGGACTCTCGCCGCGGCTCTGGCCCGAAGGCGCGATCACTCCGCCCGCGGTGGAGGACCTCTCCTCGCTGCCCCCGGCGGAGCGCATCGACGCAGCGCGCCGGCGAGCCCAGTCGCTGCTCCGCCAACCCTTCGCGCTGGGACGGCGAGCCCCCCGCGCGCTGGGCGCTCCTCGCGCTCGGTCCGCGCCTTCACCGGTTGATCTTCGTCGTTCATCACATCGCCTTCGACGGACCCTCGCTCGCCGTCGCGCTCGGCGACCTCGCCGCGCTCTACCGTCATCGGTGTGGTGACGGGCCGCTCCCTCCGGTGGTGCCGTGCCGCTTCGTCGACGCCGCCGCCTTCGAAGCCGCTTCGGCGAAGGCGAGCGCGGAGGCGCACCTCGCGGCGTGGGTCTCGAGGCTCGAAGACGCCGTCCCGCTCGAGCTACCGGCGGACCGACCGCGAACGCGCGCGCGATCGACGCGCGGCGGCTCCGTCGCGATCGAGCTCGACGCGGACCTCACCGCGCAGGTGCGCGGCGTCGCGCGGCGGCTCGGGACGACCGGCTTCATGGTCTTGCTCGCGGCGTTCGATCTGCTGCTCGCGCGCTCGTGCGGACAAGACGACATCGTCGTCGGCACGCCGGTGTCGCTGCGCGCGCACCCCGACACGCTCGGCGTCGTCGGGTTCTTCGTGAACACCGTGCCGGTGCGTGTATCGCTCGGAGGCGCCGCCGACTTCGCCGCCCTCGTCGCGGCGGTCCAGACCGCCGTGCTCGACGCGTTCGCCCTCCGCGACGTTCCGATCGACGCGATCGCGGCCGCGCTGAGGACGGGAGACGCCGGCGCGCCGCCGTTCCGCGCGGCGTTCGCGCTCGGCGCCGACGCGTCGGAGGCGTGGACCGTGCCCGCGGTCCGCGCGCGCGTCCACGAGCATCCGTCGACCGGGGCGCGCGTCGAGCTCGGGCTCCTCCTCACCGAAGGTCGCGAGCGCGTCCACGGCTACCTCGAATACGACGCGGACCTCTTCGACGCCATCCGGATCGAGGCGATGGCGCGGCACTTCGTGGTCCTCCTGCGCGCAGCGCTCGCTGATCCGCGGGCCGATCTCTGGCGCCTCGACATGCGGACTCCGGAGGAGCGCGCGGCGCTCGACAGATGGAACGACACACGGCGCGCCGCGCTCGACGATCGACCCGCGCACGCGTTCTTCGAGGACCACGCCCGTTCGCGTCCTTCGGCGATCGCCCTCCGCTTCCGCGGGGCGAGCCTCCTCTACGGCGAGCTCGACGCGTGGGCGGAGCGCGTCGCCGCCGCGCTCCGCGCCGCCGGAGTCGGCCGCGGCCAGCGCGTCGGGCTCGCGATCGAGCGCGGGTTCGGGCTCGTCGCAGGGATCCTCGGCGCCTGGAAGGCGGGAGCGGCGTACGTCCCGCTCGATCCGGGATATCCGCCGGGACGGCTCCGGCTGTTCCTCGAGGACAGCGGGCTCCGACACGTCCTCGTCGAAGGTACGCTGCCCGCCGCGCTCGACGGCGCCGCGGCGCTCGAGACGGTGGACGTCGCCGCGGCGCGGAGCGCGGCGGACGTCGCGCCCCCCGCCGGTGAGCCGCCGGGTCCCGACGATCTCGCCTACGTCATCTACACCTCGGGCTCGACGGGTCGTCCAAAGGGCGTGGAGCTGGCCCACCGCGGCCTCTGCAACCTGATCGCGTCGCTGCGCGAGCTCTTCCGCGTGGGGGCCGCCGATCGCGTGCTCCAGTTCGCGTCCACCAACTTCGACGCGTCCGTCTGGGAGATCGCGATGGCGCTCATGGCCGCGGGAGGGACGCTCGTCCTCGTGCCGCGGGAGAGCGTCGCGGATCCAGCCGCGCTGACGTCCCTCCTCGTCTCCGAGCGCGTCACGATCGCGACGCTCCCGCCGGTGATGCTCCACGAGCTCGATCCGGCCGCGTGTCCGGTGAAGACGATCATCTCCGCCGGCGAGGCCTGCACGATCGAGCTCGTGCGGCGCTGGGCGCCGGGTCGCCGCTTCGTCAACGCCTACGGGCCCACCGAGACGACCGTCTGCGCGACGCTGGAGATCGTCCGCGACGGGCTCGAGAGACCACCGCCGATCGGGCGGCCCCTCCCCAACATGCGCGCCTACGTCCTCGGCCGCGGTGACGTCGCTTCTCCGCCCGGGATCGTCGGCGAGCTGTGCATCGGGAGCGAGGTCGCGCTCGCGCGCGGCTACCTCGGCCAACCCGAGCTCACCGCCGCGCGGTTCGTCGACGATCCGTTCGTGGACGGCGCGCGGATGTACCGGACGGGAGACCTCGCGGCGTGGTCGCGCGGCGGCTCGCTCGAGTACGTCGGCCGGAGCGATCGTCAGGTCAAGCTCCGCGGGCACCGCATCGAGCTCGACGAGATCGAGCACGCGCTGGCGAGCCGGCCCGGCGCGCTGCGGAGCGCCGTCGTCGTCGCGCGCCGCCCGCCGAGGGACGAGGTCCTCCTCGGGTTCGTCGAGCCGGACGCGCGCGGGTTCGACGCCGACGTCGCGCTCGCCGCGATGCGCGAGTCGCTCCTCGCCTATATGGTGCCGGCGCGCCTCGTGGTCGTCGACGCGATGCCGATCACGCCCAACGGCAAGATCGATCGCAAGGCGCTGGAGCGGTGGTCCCTCGAGGACGCGCCGATCGACGCGGCGGCCGCCGCCGCGCCCGCCGTCGATCCGCTTGAAGCGAGCGTCGCGCGGCTCTTCGCCGACGCCCTCGGTCTGCCGGCGTTCGGTCTCGACGACTCGTTCTTCGAGCACGGCGGGCACTCGCTCATGGCCGCGCGCCTCGGCGTCCGTCTCCACGAGGCCACCGGCGTGGCGGTGCCGCTCGCGAAGGTCTTCGAGCGGCCGACGGTCCGCGCGGTCGCCGCGTGCATCCGGGCGATCCGCGCGGGCGAGGTCTCCGGGCCGGAGGCGATCGATCTCTCCGCCGACGTGCACCTCGACCCGGCGATCATGCCTGCAGGCGACGCGACCTCGGAAGCGGCGTGGCGCGCGGTGCTCGTCACCGGCGCGACCGGCTTCCTCGGTGCGCACCTCGTCGAGCGCCTGCTGTCGGCGACGTCCGCCCTTGTGTGCTGCCTCGTCCGCGCCGCCCACGCCGGCGAGGCGCTCGCGCGCGTGCGGGACAACCTCGCGCGCTACGGCCTGTGGAGGCCCGAGCACGCCACGCGAGTCCACGTCGTCTGCGGCGATCTCGCCGCGCCGCGCCTCGGCCTCGACGACGCGACCTACGCCGAGCTCGCGGAGGAGATCGACGCCGTCCTGCACAACGGCGCCTACGTGAACCACGTCCGCCCGTACGCCGCGCTCCGTCCGGTCAACGTGCTCGGCACCGTCGAGGCGCTGCGCTTCGCGTGCACCGGGCGCCCGAAGGCGTTCCACTACGTCTCGACGGTCGACGCCGTGACGCCGTCGGCGATCGAGGACGGCGTCGCGCAGGAGGCGCGCGGCGGCGCCGACGGTGACGTCCTCGCCACCGGCTACGCGCAGAGCAAATGGGTCGCGGAGGGCCTCGTCGAGCTCGCCGCCGAGCGCGGCCTGCGCGCCTCCATCTCGCGCCCCGCGGCCGTCTGCGGGCGCGCCGACGGCGGGCGCTGGAACGTCGGCGACTTCTTCACGCGGTTGCTCGAGACGTGCCTCGAGCTCGGCGCGGTCCCCGACTGGCGGCTCGAGATCAACGTCCTCGGCGTGGACGAGGTCGCGGCGTGGATCGTCGACATCTTCCGCGCGGCCCGGCCGGGGCGGGCGCGGCTCCATCACGTCACGCACCCCGACTCGCTCACGAGCGGCGACGTCACCGCCGCGATGATCGCGCGCGGCCACGCCGTCCGGCTCGTCCCGTTCGCGGAGTGGCGCGCGTCGCTGTTCGAGAGGGCGAGCCGGGGAGAGGATCATCCGCTCGTTCCCATGCTGAGCCTCTTCGACGAGCGGCGAGACTGGGACGTCTCCGTACGCTTCGCGAACGTCGAGGCGCGCAAGACGGCGCCGCGCGAGCGGTTCGCGAGCCCGCGCGAGTCGGTGACGGCGTTCTTGCGGCGACACGGCCCTGCGCCCGAGCTCGGGCTCTCCGAGCGCGTCGCTCCCTACTTCGAGGCGCTGCTCGCCGAGCCCGCGGAGGAGCCGGCGGCGCTGCGGCGCAAGCTCGCCGACTGGGTCGAGCCCGTCACGCGAGCCGCCGCGCGGTACCCTCGGCTGAACGTCTCGCTCGCGTGGCGCCTCCAGCGCGCGTCGCTCGATCTCCTCGACGCGGTCGAAGAGAGCACGCTCGGACCGGAGCGGCGCTGGGTCCAGGCGTCGATCGAGTACCTCGTCCGCGAAGGGGACGCGGTCCACGACTTCGAGCAGGCGGACGGGCTCCTCGACGATCTCGAGGTCCACAACGCCGTCGCCGCCGCCGTCGGCCGCGAAGAGCTCTGCGTCCGCCTGTAGCTGTCCGAGATGGTCACGACCTCGACCGAGCTGCCGGCGCCGGGGTGATCACGACGTCCAGATCGCGCCCCGGCGGGCGGCGCACCGCGAGGCCAACCGGTGTCGCTCTGTCGGCCACGCTTGCGCGAACTGCCAGGTGTCGGGGTCGTCGTCGATCGACGGATCGAAGCTGATCGCCGGCGGGCGCGGCGCTCGCAACGTAAACGCGAACGCATCGAGGGGGAGCGCGAGGCCGAGGCCGCGAGCCTTGATATACGCCTCTTTCAGCGTCCAGTAGTCGAAGAACACGCGCGCGCGTTCGGCCTCGTCCCGGCGCCGGAGATCCGCCACCTCTCGCGCGGCGAAGAACCGGTGCGCGACACCGTGCGTGCGCTGCGGCTCCACCCGCTCCACGTCGACGCCGACGTCCAGTGTGCGGGTGAACGCGCACGCGATGACGTCATCGCTGTGCGAGACGTTGAAGCCGATCCGCACCGGCACGAACGACGCCAGCTCCGGGCGGGCCATGGGCGTTCGTCACGAGCCGCCACGCGCGCGGATCGCCGCCGAGGAAACGCGAGAGCTGGAGGCGGACGAGCGCGCGACCGATGACGAACCGCTCCTTGTCGGCGTCGAGGTGGAGACGGACCTCTCGCGCCAGCTCGTCCTCGCTCAGCAGTCGCCGGTAGCGCGAGAGCTGGGAGCGCACCTCCGGATCGTCTCGCCGAGCGGTGAGCACGTGCACGACGCGCTCGAGGTGGGACATCGCCCGCTCAGCCTTTGAGCTTGTACGTCGTGGTCAGCGACGCGATCGCTTCCTTCGCGCGCTTCTGGATCTCCTTGTTCGGATGGTTCTCGTACTTGCGCATCAGCTTCAACGTCTTCTCGTCGCGTCGCTGGTAGTAGATGTTGAAGAGGGCAGCGCTGCGCGTGGCGTCGTCGGCCCCGGCGTCATTGACCACCTTCTCGAGGAACGTGTAGACGCCCTCGCACTGCGCGTCGTCCGCCGCCCGCTTCGTCACGCCGGCGACGAGCTGGGCGCACGGCTCGCGCAGGACCATCGCGAAGGGGTTCTTGTATTCCTTCTTCGCGAGGCGCGTCTCCGCCTCCGCGAGGAGGGCGTCGATGTGCTTGCCCTTGCAGAAGACCATCGCCTCGGCGGCCTTCGCCGCGACGCCGAGGTCGGCGCTCTTCAGATAGCCCTCGGCCCACGGGCACGCGGCCGACCTCTCCTCGTCGGTCGCGTTCGACATCCTCGGGACGGCGTCGAGCGCGGCGGAGGCGTGCGCCGGTGTCTTCTCGGCGACCTCCTTGAGCTTGGGGAGCCCCTTCGTGCGGCCGAACACGAGGAGGTGCCGGTAGACGTTGTCGCGCGCCTCCTTCGTGGGATGAGCGTCGGCGACGGCGTAGAGCGGATCGAACATCGCCGCGATGGTGGCGAGCTGCGCGATGGGGCCCGCCATGCGCGTCGCGCGGTTTCCGGACTCGTCCTTCAATGCCGCGAGCGCGGACGTGACCGCCTCCTTCGTCGCGTTCTTGCGTTTCCCTTCGTCGCCGAGGTTGTCGAACTGCTCGGCCAGGAGCGCCACCGCGACCGCCGAGGTCTTCGCGTCGTCCTTTTTCCGGACGAGCGCGATCATCGTCGACGCGAACGCCGCCGGCTTGCTCTCGCGTACGTGCTTCGACAGCGCGTCGACGACGCCGTCCTTGCACGAGAAGGCCTGGCCCTGCTCGACGTTCACGGTGCACTTGTCGACGTGCGCCTTCACGTGACCGGCGAGCGTGGCGTCGACCGCGGACTCGGCGGTGCTCGCCGACTCGGCGGCGGGCGGAGCGCCGTTGTCGCCGGCGCCGGCCTTCGAGCAAGCCGCGAGCGCGACGAAGAGAACGAGGAGCGAGCGCGTCGTCTTCATGGCGTCTGACGTTCATCGATCTCGAGGCGCTCCGCCTGCTCCGTCCGCGCTCATTCGTTGCTCGATCCGCTCGCTCGGCCGGCGCTCCGCTCGTGGGCTGGTGTATCTCGACGTCGAAGAATGGGTGGACGTGAACCGCCAGGTGATACGCGCGGTCGCTACCCTCGATCTGCGCTCGCTGGCGGCGATGCGCATCGGGATCGGCGCCCTCATGCTCGCGGACGTGCTCGAGCGGTCGAGCCGCCTCACGCTCGACTACACCGACGAGGGGCTCCTCCCGCGGTCGTGGCTCATCGAGGCCGGCCGCGACGCGCCGCTCCTGTTCGTGCACGGCGTCGACGGCGGCGCGCCGTTCGCGGCGGCGTGCATGATCGCGTCCGCGGTCGTGGCGGCGCTCCTCCTCGCCGGCTGGCGCACGCGGATGATGTCGCTCCTCGCGTGGATCCTCTGGAGCTCGCTCCAGGCGCGCAACCCGATGATCGCGCACCACGGCGACACGATCCTTCGGTTCATCTTGTTCTGGGGCGCGCTCTTGCCGTGGGGCGCGCGCTGGTCGCTCGACGCGCGACGACGCCCGCCGGCGCCCGACGCGTTCGTCGGCCCCGCCGCGGTGGGCTACCTGCTCCAGCTCGTCTTCGTCTACGCCTTCAGCGTCGCGTACAAGACAGGGCCGGCGTGGCGCGAGGACTTCGACGCGGTGGCGCTGGCTCTGCGCGTGCACGGCTACGCGACGCCGCTCGGCGAAGCGCTCCTCGGCTATCCGCGCGCGATCGTGGCGCTCACGATCTCCGTCCTCGCGCTGGAGGCGCTCGGCGCGTTCCTGGTCCTGTCGCCGTGGCGGACGGAGGCGGCGCGGCTCGTCGCGGCGGCGGCGTTCATCACGTTCCACGTCGGCCTCGGGCTCACGATGCGGCTCGGGCTCTTCGTGCCGCTCGCGATCGTCGCGTGGATCGGCGTCTTGCCCGCGCGCGTCTGGCGGCGAGGCCCGCCGACCATCGGCGAGAGCGTCGGCGGTCGCGCGGCGACGTGGATCACGGCGGCGGCGACGGCCTTCGCGCTCCTCGTCAACGTCGACGCCCTCGCGTCGTTCCGCGCGCGCACCGACGTCGCGTCGCCCTTGCCGGCGCTGCCGGTGGTGGCGAAGATCGCCGCGCGCATGGGGCTCTCGCAGGAGTGGTCGATGTTCGCGCCCGAGCCGGCGTCGCTCAGCGGACGACTGCGCGCGACGATGACCCGCGCCGACGGGGAGACCGTGGACGTCCTGCGCGGCGAGGTCGTGGAGCCGAACGGTCCGTTACCGGACGGGCCGCGCGCGCCGCTTCGCGTTCGCCAGCAGGAGCTGCGCTGGGCGTACTGGATGTATCCCGAGGCCGTAGAGCGCTATGCGCGATACGCCTGCGCGAACGGCGTGTTCGGCGAGCCGCCCCCACCGCCGGGTCTGCTCACCGTCCGCGCCGGCCTCGCGTCGACGCGCGAGGTCGACCGGACGACGCCGCCGGAGTGGATCGAGCTCGTGTCGGTGCCGTGCGATCCCGCTCGTTGAGCAGATCGAGCAAGCGAGAGCACGAGTGGAGCGCACGGTGCCACACACTCCTTCGTCAACCCGGACTACCTCGCCGATCGGCGTCATGAACATGGGAGGAGCAATGGGGACGAAGCGAAGCATCGGGGGACGAGCTTTGGTGTTGGGGCTCGGTATTTCGACGGCGTGGGTGCTCATCCCGTCCGCGCCGGCCGAAGCGCAGAGCGTCGCCGGCGGAGGACAGGCCTGCGGCGGGGCCCTTGGCAGCCAGGGCAACTGCCAGTCGGGGTACGTCTGCAGTATGGGGCCCTCGGGGACGGCGAGGTATTGCGCCATCAACGGCGGATGCGGCTGGCCGGGCAGCAACGGGAAGGGCATCGGGGAGCGCGTCACGATCAACGGGCAGATGCGCTATTGCGCCGGGCCCGCGCAGGGCTTCCAGTCTCTCCGCGCAGCGGGGGAGAGCTGCTCGGTCGACCACGCCTGCACCTCCAACAACTGCGCCTACAGCGTCGGCATGAAGCGCTGCGCGCCCGCCGGCAAGACCTGCGTGACGCCGCCGCTGCCGCAGGTCGCGGCGATGGGCATGGCCCAGGGCGATACGCGGCTCCACAACGGCAAGTACTACCGGTGTCAGGGTGGGGCGTACGGCTTGATAGAGGTGAGGGCGGCGGGTCAGTACTGCAACGCCCTCATCGAATGCGCGCAACAGATGTGCGAACCGCCGAGGACCACGCTCGGGGCGACGCTCGTCGCATCGAACCCGACGAGCTATTGCCAGCAGGCCGGCCTGTGCATCTCGCCCAACAACGGCGGTGAGGCCGTGAGCGACGGGCTCAAGCGCGCGATCGGCGGCGTCGAGTATCGCTGCGTCGGCAGCCAGCGCCGGTGGTTGAAGCAGAAGGCGGCCGGGGAGACCTGCACCTCGAACGCCGAGTGTTCGTCGTTCAACTGCAACCTCACGAACACCTCGCAGACGGTGCGCAGGTGCCAGTCGACGGGGCCCGGCAACCCGTCGATCGGCGTCGCGTCGGTGCCCGCCGCGCCCCCGGAGCCCGGCACGACGGGCTGATCGATCGCGAGGAGCGTCAGCCGAGCTCCCCCGTCCGCTCCCTCGCCGCCGTTTCGATCGCGTCGATCTCGCGCGCCGCGTGCTCGACGGCGGCGACGAGGTGCCGACGGTACGTGCTGTACCCCATGCCGAGCGCCTTCGCGATCGCGAGCTGCTTGTCGCTCGCTCCACGCAAGAAGGTCGCGGTCAGGATCGCGGCGTCGTGCGGCGTCACGTGTCCTGCCGCCGTCGCGCCGCGACACACGTCGGAGAGCAGGTTCGCGAGCGCGCGCGCCGGCGGCTCTCCGTCGACGCATCGCTCTCGAACGGCAGCGCACGTCGCGAGCGCGCTGGTTTGGAGGGCCTCGCCGTGGATCCGCGGCAGCGCTCGCTTCACCTCGTCGCGCAACGCCGCGCCGAGGGCGACCCTCACCTCTGCCGGGCGAGACGCGCCGCGCACACGCGCGATCAACGTGCGGAGCTTCTTCTCGAGCGTGTGGCGCCGCCAGTCGATACCGACGATCGCCCAGGAGCGCCCGCTCAGATCGATCCGGCCGTAGACGTCGAGCCAGAGATCGGGTCGCGCGACGATCGCGTCGAAGTCGGCGTGGACGGCCATCGAAGCGACCACCGGTCGCCGGGGCCAGCAGAGCTCGACGAAGTTGAGGTCGTGGATCGCGTGGAGGGCGGGCGACGGCGCTTGGTGGGAGACGGTCGACCCGAAGAAACGTGACACGACGGCGCGCGCGCTCGGGTCGAGCGCCCCGCCGCTCCGGTGGAGTCGCTCGAGCCAGCACGCGATGGTCGGATCGTCGACCGGCTGCGCAACCGCCGGGACGAGGTCGAGGAAGACCGCGTAGCCGACGAGGCGCTCCTCGTCGTCACGGACGACGTGGCCGAACGTCACGCCGGCGGCGCGCCAGGCTGACGCGAGCCGTCCGTGGACTTCGCCCTCGACGCGCGCGACCGCCGCGAGGACCTCGGGCCAGTCCGCGTCCGTCGCGACGCGATGATGAAGGCGCGGGCTCGAGGCGACGCCGGCGAGGATGTGAAGGCGCTCCGCGCTGAGGAGGCGCTGGAACGGGACGAGGAGAGAGAGCACCTCCGCGTACGTCGCGTGCGTGAGGCGTGCGACGAGCGCGTCCTCGAGTCGATGCCGGAGGACCCTCTCGTGATGCGGATCGAGGAACAGGTCCTCCCGCGACGCTGCTTCGATCACGAGCGGATGGAAGCGAAGGCCGACCGGCGTCGCCGTCGTGAACGGCTGCGCCTCGAGCCATCGCACCACGCGGCGCGCCGCGGCCGCGTCGATGTCGAGGGTGTCGGCGAGGAGCGATTCGGTCACCGGTACCGCCATGAGGCCCGCCCGCATGGCGTCGAGGTGAGCCCCGGTCGGGCAGCGATCGAGCAGCGCCGTGAGCGCCGCGCGCAGCGGCGCGGCGCCGGGCGACGGTTCGCCGGTGGAGCTCGACGTCCCATGCGTCTCTTCGTGCGCGACGAGCCAGAGCGTCAGCGGGTGCCCGCCGGCGAGCGCGACGACGCCCGCGATCCGTCGCTCACTCACGCCGAGGGAGCAGGCGAGCACGCGGGCGTCCTCGTCGCCGAGGGGGCCGATGGCGATCTCCTCCGCGATCGCGCTCCACGCGGGGTCCGTCCTCCATCGGGCGGGAATCGGCGCGCGGCTCGCGACGATGACCGCGACGCGCGCGTCCAGCGAAGGCAGCAGCCGCTCGCGGAACCAGTTCCAGACGGGCTCGAGGTTCTCGAACCCGTCCACGACGAGGACGCCGGACGGCGCCACCCCGCGCGCCGTCAGGGCGAGCGCGTCGACGCCGAGCGAAGCGTCCTCGCCGTCGATCTGGACGACGCGTCGGCCTCGGGCCTCGAGGTCCCGAACGACGCGCGCGAGCAGCGTCGACTTGCCGATGCCCCCCGGACCGACGAGCCAGAAGACGCGCCGCTCGGAGGCCTCTCCGGCGTTCGACAGGAGGCGGAGCTCACGCTCACGTCCGACGAACGTTCGCGCGCGGACCTCGTTCATCGTGTCTCCGAGCCCGCGGACCAGCTCCCCCATACCGTGCATCGGCGTCGCAGCGTACTCGTGAGCGCCGCTCGCTCGCCAGCCGCTCGATTCGCTCGCGTGCGTATCGAGCAGATCGAGCGTCGAATGAGCGAGTGGAGAGCGAGTCGCTCATCTGTCAGCGCCGGGGCGTGATCACCATCGGTGGGAGCTCGTCATGCTGCGGAGCCGGTCTGCCAGATCATGATCTGGTCGATGGGGACGAGCTTTGCTCCGCTGCTCCCGGCCACCTGACACTGCGAACCCCAGCGTCGGAGTCGGGCCCGCGACGGCCCGAGGCGCCGCTAGGACGCACGCGAGCGCGAGGAGCGGGAGCGAGAATCGATGGATCGGATTCGAGCGTTGCTGTGACATGCCCTCTTAGACGGCAAAATGGGTGAAGCCGACTGCTCAAGCGACGCCCCCTGCGTGCTCATGTCATCACGACGCTGGGGAGAGCGAGATCAACGAAGAAGAGCGCCGGCGCTCATCGAGGGGTGAGCAACGCATGAGCATTCGCCGCGACCCGCACGTTCAGGAGCTTACGCGGCCGAGCTCGGAGCCCCTGACCGAGGAGCGGGCGGCGGCGGCTCCCAGATGAGCCGACGTTCACGGCGCGGTTCGGCATCGTGGGTGCATCGCCCCCACCTTCGCGACGCAAACGCGCCGGGCGGAGGAGACGAGTCTTCATGGCCTCATTGGACGTCGACGCTCCTGGCGCGGATGCTCAATCGTTGCTCTCGCGGTGCGCACTCGCCGCACGCCCCACACGACCTCGTGGTGTAGAGTCGTCACATGACGGTCGGCGGCTCATGCGACGAGCTCCAGACGTACGAGCGTGGGTTCGAGCGCACGTGCGCGGAGCTGGAGCCGTCGAGCGTGCTCTTCGTGGACGGCTTCGAGTGCCTCGAGCCGCTCTGGGCTTGGTTCCGTTGGCATCTCCTCCCTTCGCTCCCGACCTCGGTCCAGGTCGTCGTCGCGTCGAGAAAGCCGCTGCCGGCCAGGTGGCGCGCCGATCCTGCGTGGCAACGGACCGCGATCGAATTGACGCTCGCGCCCTTCTCCCAGGCCGAGGCGCTCGAGCTCTCGCTCGACCTCGGCGTTCCAGCTGCGAACGCCGAGCTCCTCGCGCGAGCCTCGGGCGGACATCCGCTCCTCCTCTGCATCCTCTGCCTCGTGGGTCGGAGCGGCCCGCTCGACGAGTGCCTCGCGCGCGGCGGGGTCGACGCGATCGTCGATGTGCTCGTCGATCGCATTGGCGACGCCACGCTCGTCTCCGCGCTGTACGTGGCCGCCCTCGCGCGCACGGTGGACGAAACGATGCTCGCCCGGGTCCTCGGCCTCGGGCTCACGCCGGCGCCAGCGGTCTTCGCTCGTGACGAGCTCGTGAGCCTCGTCAAGCGCGCCCTCAGGGATTATCACGCGGCCGATCGTCTGGAGAAGAACGCGCTCATCCACAGCGCGCTCGTCCGCCGCCATGGCGTCGAGGCGACCGACGAGGTCTCCGTTCGAGAGCAAGCGCGCTCGACGGCGTGAGAAATGCAGGAGCGCGGGTGAGCCGACTCCGTAAGGTGCACGCCGAAGAGCTGGGGAAGAAGCGCGGGCGACTCACACTCTTCTTCGGCGCTGCGCCCGGCGTGGGGAAGACCTTCGCGATGCTGCAGGAAGCAGGGTTCCTGCATGACGTGGAGCGTCGTGACGTCGTCGCCGGCGTCGTCGAGACGCATGGCCGATTCGAGACGACGACGCTGCTCGCCGGCTTCGAGATGCTTCCACGAGGGACGCTCGAGGAGCTCGACCTCGACGGCGCTCTCGCGCGAAAGCCGAGCCTCCTCCTCGTCGACGAGCTCGCTCACACGAACGCTCCCGGCTCGAGGCACGCGAAGCGATGGCAGGACGTCACCGAGCTCCTCGACGCCGGCATCGACGTCTACACGACGCTCGACGTGCAGCACGTCGAGAGCCTCAACGACGTCGTGGCGCAGATCACCGGCGTCGTCGTGCGCGAGACGGTGCCGGACGCCGTGCTCGACGAGGCGGACGAGATCAAGCTCATCGACCTGCCGCCCGACGAGCTGCTCGAGCGCCTCCACGAGGGGAAGATCTACTTGCCGGCGCAAGCCGAGAAGGCCCGAGAGGGCTTCTTCCAGAAGGGGAACCTCCTCGCCCTCCGCGAGCTCGCGCTGCGCAAGACGGCCGAGCGTGTCGACGCCGAGATGCAGGCGTGGCGCCGAACGCACGGGATCGAGAAGACGTGGGCCGCGACCGATCGGCTGCTCGTCTGCATCGGGGCGAGCCCCTACTCGGCGAACCTCCTGCGCGTCGGCCGGCGCATGGCGGTGAGCCTGCGCGCGCGGTGGTACGCGGTGAACGTCGAGACGCCGGCCACGCTCCGGCTCGGCCCGTCGGATCGCGCCCGCGTCTCCAAGAACCTCCGCCTCGCCGAGCAGCTCGGCGCGGAGGTGGTGACCCTGACCGGCGAGCGTCGAGCCGAAGAGATCCTCCGCTTCGCGCGCGAACGCAACGTGACGAAGATCGTGGTCGGCAAGCCGCGCGTGCTCCGGTTTCGAGACCGCTTCGGCACGTCCTTCGTCGACGAGCTGCTCCTCGGCAGCGGCGACATCGACGTCTACGCGACGGTCGGTGAGCCGGAGGAGGTCGAGGGCGAGATCGAGGGGAAGCCGTCGAGCTCGAGATCGAGCGATCGGACCGGATACGTCGCTGCGATCGCCGTCGTCGCCGCCGTCACGGCCCTCGCGCTGCTGATCTTCGGCCATGAGCATCCCGCCGACGTCGTGATGACGTACCTCCTCGGAGTCGTGCTCGTCGCGACGCGCTTCGGCTTCCGGCCGTCGGTCCTCGGCAGCGTCCTCTCCGTCGTCGCCTTCGACTTCGTCTTCAGCCCTCCGTTCTTCGCGTTCGCGGTCGCCGACTTCCATCACACTGTCACGTTCGCGGTCATGCTCGTCGTCGCCGTCGTCATCGCGAAGCTCACCCAGCGCGTGCGCGACCAGGTCGCGATGGCTCGCCGGAGCGAGCGGCGCACGGCGCTGCTCTTCGCGATGAGCCGCGAGCTGTCGCGGACGGAGGGGCTCTCCGCGCTGATCCGCGCGGCGGCGCGTCACGTCGAGCAGGTCTTCGAAGCCGGCGTCGCCGTCTCGAGGGTCGACCAAGGCGGTGAGATCCACGTGGACTACGTGACCGACGGCGCTGCGGCGGCGCTCCACGAAGACGACGGAGTCGTTCGATGGGTTCACGGTCATCGAAGGCAGGCGGGGCTCGGGACCGGGACGCTCTCGGGGAGCCGAGGCTTCTACGTCCCGCTCGGCGCTTCGAGGCCCGGCGCCGGCGCGCTCGGCGTCCTCGGGATCTATCCCGACGATCGGCGGCGCTTCGAGGACCCCGAGCAGCAGCGGCTCGCCGATGCGTTCGCCACGCTCATCGCGACGTCGATCGAGCGGGCACGACTCGCCGAGGAGACCGAGCACGCGCGGGTCCAGATCGAGACCGAGCAGCTCCGGAGCACGCTCCTCGGCTCGGTCTCGCACGATCTCAGGACGCCGCTCGCCGTCATGCGCGGAGCCGCGAGCACGCTCGTCGACGACGACCAGAAGCTCTCGCCCGGCGCGCGCAAGGAGCTCGCCTCGGCGCTCTTGGAGGAGACCGAACGGCTCGAGCGGCAGGTCCGAAACCTCCTCGACATGACCCGCCTCGAGTCCGGCGCGGTCCGGCTCAAGAAGGAGTGGCAGTCCGTGCAGGAGGTGATCGGCGCCGCGTGGAGCCGGGTGGAGCCGCTGCTCGTCGGGCGAACGGTAAAGGTGAGCGTGCCCGCCGAGCTCGCCGCGGCCTTCGACGGCGTGCTCGTCGAGCAGACGCTCGTGAACCTCCTCGAGAACGCGTCCAAGTACACGCCGGAGGGCAGCCCGATCGACGTTGCGGCCGCGAAGGGCGACGGCGAGATCCTCGTCGAGATCTCCGATCGCGGAGCGGGCGTCCCGCCGGACGAGAGGCCGCGCATCTTCGACAAGTTCCATCGGGGCGCGTCCGAACGGACGAAGGGCGGCGTCGGGCTCGGGCTCACGATCTGCCGCGCGATCGTCGCCGCGCACGGCGGTCGGATCTGGGTCGCGGAGCGGGCCGGCGGAGGCGCTTCGTTCACGTTTACGCTCCCGATCGAGGGAGAGCCGCCCGTCTCCGAGTTGCCCGAAATCGCAGATGGCGCGAGCGTCGTGTCATGACGACACAGGGTCCGCTCGTGCTCCTCATCGAGGACGAACCGCAGATGCTGCGGTTCTTGCGCGCGTCGCTCGGCGCCCACGGCTACCGCCTCGTCGAGGCGACGACCGCCGGCGACGCGCTCGCGCAGGCGACGGCGCGAGCTCCCGACGTGCTGCTCCTCGACTTGGGGCTCCCGGACCTCGACGGCATCGAGGTGACGCGCCGTCTGCGCGAGTGGACGAGGAAGCCGATCATCGTGCTGTCCGCGCGCGGTCGCGACGAGGACAAGATCGACGCCCTCGACGCGGGCGCCGACGACTACCTGACGAAGCCGTTCAGCGTCGGGGAGCTCCTCGCGCGCATCCGCGTCGCCCTCCGTCACACCGCCGAGGCCACGTCCGGGCGAGAGGAGGCGGTCTTCGTCCTCGATGACCTCCGCGTCGATCTCGGCGCGCGGCAGGTCTTCGTCGGCTCGTCCGAGGTTCACCTCACGCCGACGGAGTACCGGCTCCTCACGACGCTCATCGAGCACGCAGGCAAGGTCGTGACCCATCGGCAGCTCCTCAAGGAGGTGTGGGGCCCTTCCTACGTGGAGCACACGCAATACCTCCGCGTCTTCATGGGCCAGCTCCGTCAGAAGCTCGAGCCCGAGCCGGCGAAGCCGCGGTACCTCGTCAACGAGCCGGGCGTCGGCTACCGGCTGAAGGTTCGATAGACGACGGCGCGCACGCTTCAGCGCTTCATGTCTCTCGAGGAAAGTCGTCCTTACGGAATCCTTATGCAGGGGCGGTCATCCCTTACATCCTCCTTAGAGCGGGCTGGACACGATCGTCGCCGTCATCGTGTGCACGTCGCCCTACCGTTGCTCGTCTCCACCCGAAGCGTTCACGCCGGAGCTCGTGTTCGTCGCGACGCTCGGAGTGCTCTGGCTCCTGAGCATCGCTCACGTGTGGAGCGTCGTCGTCGTATCGATCGCGATCGCCACCGAGACGGTCGGGTCGGTCGCCTCGCTCTCGGCGCTCGTCGCCGTCGTCGCGCTCCCGTTCCTCGCGCATAAGGTGCTCTCCGTCGGAGAGCGAAGGACGAGATGTCCTCCGTAGCAGGCGCTCCACACTCTCCGAAGATCGAGAGCAAGGCCGACCTCGCGAAGCTCTCCCTTGCCGCGCTCGGCGTGGTCTACGGGGACATCGGTACGTCGCCGCTCTACGCCATCCGCGAATGCTTCAAGGCGCCGCACGGCGTCGACGTCACGCGGGCGAACGTCCTCGGAGTCGAGTCGCTCTTCATCTGGGCGCTGACGCTCGTGATCGTCGTCAAGTACCTGACCTTCGTCATGAGGGCGGACAACCGGGGAGAGGGCGGGATCCTCGCGCTGCTCGCGCTCCTCAAGGAGAAGGCCGAGCCGGGCGGGCGGCGCGCGATGGCGGTGTACGTGGCGCTCGGGCTCTTCGGGACGGCGCTGCTCTACGGCGACGGCGTGATCACGCCCGCGATCTCCGTACTCGGGGCGACCGAGGGGTTGGCTTCGACGACGAGCTTCTTCACGCCGCCGATCATCGTGACTCTCGCGATCGTGATCATCGTCGCGCTCTTCACGTTCCAGCGGTTCGGTACGGCGAAGGTGGGGGCGGTGTTCGGGCCGGCCATCCTGCTGTGGTTCGTCGCCATCGGAGGCCTCGGTGTCCGGTGGATCTCGGAGCGGCCGGACGTGCTCCTCGCCCTCGATCCGCGTCACGCCGTCAGCTTCTTCCTCGAGCACGGAGTCCACGGGTTTCTCATCCTCGGGTTCGTGGTCCTCTGCGTGACCGGGGGCGAGGCGCTCTCGGCCGACATGGGGCACTTCGGCAAGACGCCCATTCGCGTCGCGTGGTTCGCGGTCGCGTTCCCTGCGCTCGTCGCGAACTACCTCGGCCAAGGCGCGCTGCTCCTGGCGAAGGGCCCGGTCGACAACTCGTTCTTCGAGCTGACCTCCGGCCCCGCGCGCTACGGGCTCGTCGCGATCGCCACCGTCGCCGCGATCATCGCGTCGCAGGCGATGATCTCCGGGGCGTTCTCGGTCTCGCGGCAGGCCGTACAGCTCGGCTACTGGCCGCGCGTCACGATCAAGCACACGTCGGGGACGGCCGAGGGGCAGATCTACGTCCCGGAGGTGAACTCCGCGATGATGGTGGCGTGCGTCGCCCTCGTGCTCGCCTTCCAGGATTCGTCGCGCTTCGCGTCGGCGTACGGCATCGCCGTGACGGGGACGATGACGGCGACGAGCATCCTCTTTTACGGTGTCGCGCGTCGCCGATGGGGCTGGCACCCGCTCGTCGCCGGCGCGCTCGTCTGCGTGTTCCTCTCCATCGATCTGTCGTTCTTCGGGGCGAACGTCCACAAGATCGCGGACGGCGGATGGTTCCCGCTCGTCGTCGGCATCGTGATCTTCACGCTCATGACGACCTGGCATCGCGGGCGAGAGCTGCTCGGACAGGCGTTTCGGAAGGACGCGCTCCCGCTCGACGTCTTCATGGCCGATCTCGCGACGACGAAGCCACATCGCGTGGTCGGCACCGCGGTCTTCATGACGTCGAATCCCACCGGCGTCCCACCGGTCTTGCTCCACTTCTTCAAGCACGCCAAGGTGCTCCACGAGCAGGTCGTGATCCTCTCGATCGGGACGCTCCACGTGCCCGAGATCGCGAGGAGCGAGGTCGTCGAGGAGATCAGGGACCTCGGGGGCGGCTTCACGCAAGTCCGCGCCCGGTATGGCTTCATGCAGACGCCCAACGTCCTCGAGTTGATGGATGTCTGCGCGGAGAAGGGCTTCGAGACCCGCACTACCGACACGAGCTACTTCCTCGGTCGCGAGACGCTCATCATGACGGAGAAGAAGGGCATGGTGACGTGGCGCAAGCTGCTCTTCGCGGTCATGAGCCGCAACGCCCGGCCCGCCAACGCCTTCTTCCAGATCCCACCCAACCGCGTCGTCGAGCTCGGCGCGCAGATCGAGCTCTGAGCGCCGTCATCGGACGTGCGTGTTCACGGGAGAATGGCTGGGGCTCATGAACAGCGGCATCGGAGTCCCTGCCACCGAGAACGCTACCAGCCGACCGTTCAGCGCCCCGCCGGCGATGGCTCCCGCAGAGAATGCGATGCTCATCCCGAGCGCAGCGAGGACGCACGAGGGCGCTCGCCGCATCTCGAACCTCACCGACCCCAGGTGGAAGAGCGCGACGATGCAACCCACGTCATCGATGACGGCGAGGGCGTGGAGGAGCACGCGCAGCGCGTGTGGTACCCGTCTCGCGAGCGGTGCGAGGGCAGGCAGCTCGATGAGGTGGTGATGCGTGCCCGTCCACCACGAGGCCGCCACCATCACCGCGACCGACGCGACGAGGAGCCGCGCCGCGGACGGTGCGGAGAGATTACGCTCGACATCGTGGCGAGAGCCCAACGAAGACCTCCCATGCAACGCGCGTTGCACAAGAAGACTGGCGGCCCGACCAACCTTGCTGACCTGCCGTGGACGATCGATCCACGACACCCACGCATTCCGATAGACGATGCTCCTCGGACGTTCAAGCGCGATCCGGCTCGGCTGGAGCATCCGGCGGCCGCCGGCGGTCGCGGCGTTCAGCGGTCGCGGGAGGCGATCGCGCCCTCGATCGCGCGCACCAGCTCCACGGCGGCGGCGCGGGGGCGCGGGCGCATGAAGGCGAGGTAGTCGACGCGGGGGAGCTCCTCGAGCGGGCGCGCGACGAGCGTGCGCGGGAGGACGCAGGTCGCGTTGACGACGCCGGCGCCGACGCCGACCTCGACGAGGCGGAGCACGACGTCCCAACCGCGCGCGACCGCGGCGACGTGCACGCTCACGCGGCGCGCGGCGAACGCGGCGTCGAGGGCGGCGCGCTGCGGTCCGCCCTCCGGCGGCGCGACGAGGCTCGCGCCTTCCAGGTCGGCGAGGCGGACGCGCCGCTTCCGCGCGAGCGGATCCGCGCGGCGCATGACGAGCACCTGCGCCGCGTGCGCGAGGCGCACCCACTCGAGGCCGTCCGGCGGTGCGTCGAGGACGCCGACGCCGACGTGCGCGACGCCGCGGCGCACGAGGTCGAGCGCCTGGCGCGCGTCGGCGGTGACGACCTCGACGCGGGGGCGCGCCGCGGAGCGGGCGAACGCGCGGATCCCGTTCGCGACGAGGTGCACGAGCGCGCCCGGCCCGGCCGCGAGGACGACGGGGCGATCGTCGTTGTCGCCGCGCAGCCGCGCGACGAGCTCGTCGGAGCGCGCCTCGAGCTCGCGCGCGAACGCCGCAATCTCCGCGCCCTCGGCGGTGAGCGCGAGCCCGCGGCCGGAGCGCTGGTAGAGCGGCACCGGCCGGTCGCAGCGCGCGGCGAGCTCGTCGGCGAGCGCCTTGAGCTGCGCGTGCACGGCGGGCTGCGAGAGGCCGAGGCGTCGCGCGGTGCGCGAGAGGTTCGGGTCGTCGGCGAAGGCCGCGAACGTGCGGAGGCGGTCGGCGAGCACCGGTTCGAGCTATCAGAAAAACGGATAGGTTGAAACGAATGACGAATTCCCGTTGATGATCGCGATGCGCATGGTCCTCGCACCATGAACCGCAAGAACCTCACCTCCGCGGCGCCGGTCCTCGGCGTCGACATCGGCCGCGTCATCATCGAAGGCGACGGCCCCGACACCAACTTCGTCGGCGGCAGCGAAGCCGACGCCATGCGCGCGCCCGCGGTCCCGGGCGCGATCGAGGCGCTGACGCGGCTCTGCCGTCGCTTCGAGGGTCGCGTCTGGCTCGTCTCGAAGTGCGGGTCGAAGGTCCAGCAGCGCACGCGGCAGTGGCTCGACCGCACGCGCTTCTTCCAGACGACGGGCATTCCGTACGGCCACGTGCGCTTCTGCCGCGACCGCAAGGACAAGGCGCCGATCTGCGCCGAGCTCGGGATCGGCCTCTTCGTCGACGACCGCCTCGACGTCCTCCAGGCGATGAGCGGCGTCGTCCCGCACCGCTTCCAGTTCCTCGCGTCGGAGGCGCCGGAGGGCATCGTCCCGGTGAGGTCGTGGGTCGAGGCGGAGGCCGCGATCCTGGAGGACGCGCTCCTCGCCATTGCAGGGTGATCTCGTGTGTGTACAATAGGCGTATGCCGCGCATTCAGGTCTATCTGCCCGACGAGCTTCATCGTGAGCTCAAGCGCACCGGGCTCTCGCCGTCCGAGCTCCTCCAGGAGGCCGTGCGCTCCGAGCTACGCCGGCGGCAGCAGATCGCTCGGCTAGACGAGTACCTCGGCGAGCTGGAGCAGGAGGTCGGCAAGCCGGCCCGTGCAGACAAGGCGCGCGCGGACGCGATGGTCCGCCGGATGACCCGTCCCCGCCGCACGGCGCGGCGCGCGAGCTGACGCGCGACATGCCGATCCTCGTCCTCGACGCGGGTGGCCTAAGCCGCCTCGCGGAGCGCTCACTGCGGGCGAGCTCGCTCCTCACCGCTCTGCGTCGCGAGGAGCTTTGGCCTCCGCTCGTCCCTTCTTCGGTGCTCGTCGAGTGCCTCACCGGCCACCCCGGCCGCGACGCCAACGTGAACCGTCTCATCCGCACGTGCAACGTCGAGGAGCGCATCCCGGAGACGATCGTCCGGCGCGCGGCGGCCTTGCGCTTCGCTGCGCGCCGCGGCTCGGCGGTCGACGCGTTCGTCGTCGCGTCGGCGGAGCCGGACGGTGTCGTCCTGACCTCCGACGTCGGCGACCTTCGCGCACTCGCGGCCCACTCCCAAGGCGTGATCGTCGAGCGAGCTTGATCTGGGCCGTACGCTCAGTCTTCCGCGAGGAAGTCCGGCGGCACGTGCTCGGTGAGCCAGACGCCGTTCTCGCTCAGGTAGAACGTGTGCCCCGCGTCGTGCATCGCGCGGGCGTGGACGCGGAGGAGCACGATCGTGCCGGCGCGGCGGCGCGCGACCGTCTCGGCCGTCGCTTCGTCGACGGAGAGGTGGACGTGCGTCCGCGCGCGACGAAGGAGGCCCTCGCTTCGTATCGCCGCGAGGAAGCGGGTCACCGTTCCATGGAAGAGCACGTCGGGCGGCGCGCGCGCGGGGAGGTCGAGGTCGACCGCGATCGAGTGGCCCTGGTTCGCGCGGATGCGCGCGCCGTCCGGCGAGAGCGCGAACCGCTGCTTGTCGCTCGCGCGCACGAGCTCCTCGAGCGCGTCGGCGTCGAGCACGTACCCGCGCGCGGCGAGCCCCGCGACCACGCCGTCGACGGGCGCCCACCCGTGCGCGTCGAGCACGATCCCGAGCGCCGCGGGCTCGTGGCGCAGCGCGAGCGCGAGCAGCTTGGAGATGTGCACCCCTCTGTCGCGCGCCACCGCACGATGATACTGCGCGCCGTCACGTCCGGGCCGCGCATGCGCGAGCGTGCGGGGTGGCGTAAGCTGGGGCGCGATGCGGACGGCGACGGTCGGGGAGATCACGCGCGCGATCGACGAGGCGGCGGAGAAGGAGCCGGGCGGGGCGATCGCGTTCGACGGGGACGGGACGCTGTGGTCGGGCGACGTCGGGGAGGACTTCTTCGACGCCGCGCTGAAGCACGGACCGCGCGAAGTGACGCGCGCCGCGCTCGTGCGCGAGGCGGCGGAGGCGGGGATCGAGGCGAAGGGGAGCGCGCGCGACGTCGCGCATGCGCTCCACGCCGCGTACCTCGGCGGCTCGTTCTCCGAGGAGCGCATCTGCGAGATCGTCGCGTGGATCGCGGCGGGGTGGACGCGCGCGGAGCTCGATCGCTTCTGCGCCGAGGCCGTCGTCGCCTGGGACCTCTCCGCGCGGCTGCACGGGGAGGCGATGCGCGTCGTCGAGCACGCGCGGAAGGTGGGGATCGAGGTCTTCCTCGTGAGCGCGTCGCCGCGCGGGATCGTCGAGGCGGCGGCGAAGGTCGTCGGGATCGAGGTCGCGAACGTGACCGCGGTGGAGGAGCGCGTGAGCGCGGACGGCGTCGTCGAGTGCGGCGTCCTCCGGCCGATCCCGTACGGAGAAGGCAAGGTCACGAACCTCCGCGCCAAGCTCGGCCCTACGCGGAAGCTCTACGCCGCGTTCGGGGACAACGCGTTCGACGTGCCGCTGCTCTGCGCGGCGCAGCACGCGGTCGCGGTCCGCCCCAAGATGCGCTTGCTCGAGCGGCGCTCCGAAGTTCCTGGGCTTGTTGTCCTCGAGCAGGTCTGACGCGTTATCATTCGCGCCGTGGGAGCCGAGACGGAGCGCGAGCGCGAGCTCAAGGCGTTGCGCACGCAGGTCGCGAACCAGGCGGCGTCGCTGGCGGAGACCGTCAACGACGGGTTCGACGGCTACCAGCTCGGCGCCGCCGCTTACGCGGTGGAGCTCGCGGTCCCGGAGGGCCAGTCCACCGACGGCGGCAAGAACGCGCGGCAGAACATCCGCCTCGTCCCGCGGCGGCGCGGCTACCCGCCGGTCGTCGCCGGCACGGTCGACCCCGTCACGAGCACGGCCGAGGTGCGGACGTTCGAGCACGTCGCCATCCTCCACGAGGTGCGCTTCGGCAAGGCGCTCGAGATCAACGCCGAGGAGTACGCGGACTTCCTCTACAAGCTCGACGTCGTCCTGAACCTCGCGCGTATCCGGCCGGTGCGGTTTCCGCCGCCGCCGGACCTCCTCACTGCCGCAGCGCGCCGGACGCGGAAGACGCCCGCCTGGCTCTACGCCCTCTTCGCCGCGGTCCTCGTCGGCGCCGCGGTCGTGGTCTACCTGGTCCTCCACACGATTTGACCGAGAAAATCGGGCGCCGCGCCGGGCCATGATAGGCTCGTGGAGCGCCATGTCCGGTACTCGGAAGATGGAGAAGTTCGAGGTCGACGCGTACGTGAAGGCGCACGACGCCGCCGCCGATCCGGACGCCGACCTCCCCGCGCGGCCGTTCGAGCCGCGCACGCCGGACCCGCCCGCGCCGCCGCCTCCCCCGGCCGACGCCAACACCCTCGAGCACGTCCTCGCCTCCGCCGCCGCCGAGGCCCGCGCCGCGAGCGAGTCGCTCGGCAGCGCCGCGGCGCGGCTGCAAGAAGAAGCGCCCGCGCCGGCGCCGGCGCCGCTCCGGCCCGATCAGCTCCCCACCCCCGTCGCGTCGTGGGTCCCGGCCGAGGCCTCGCTCCCGGAGGCGCCCGCGGACGCGAGCGCGGAGCAGACGCCCACGACGCCGGACGCGCTCCGCACGCGGCTCGCGCGGAAGTTCGTGTCCCTCGCCGACTCCGTGACGGAGGCCTTCAAGGACTTCGTCATCGGCGCGGGCATGTGGAGCATCGAGCTTACGGTGCCGCAAGGCATGTCCACCGGCGGCGGCAAGCAGGCGCTCCAGCACATCCGCCTCAACCCGAAGCGGCAGGGCTACAACGTCTTCGTCGCCGGCACCGTGAACCAGGTCGAGAAGCGCGCCGATCTGCGCGACTTCGATCACGTCGCGATCATGCACGAGGTCCGGCACCGGAGCGCGCTCGAGATCAGCCCGCAGGAGTGGGAGCAGTTCCTGCGGAAGGCGGAGGTCGTGCTGAACGGCGCCGGCATCCAGTCGATGCGCACGCCGCCGCCGCGCGAGCTCCTCGAGCAGCGCCGGAGCGCCCAGCGCGTCTCGAAGGGCGCGATCGTCGCGCTCGTCGTCGTCGCGCTCCTCGCCCTCATCGTGATCTGGCGCGTCGTCCTCGCCCTCCGCACCGGCGTTTGACCTGGGCCTTCCTGGGCCTTGAGGCGCCGTCGCGGTCCGATTAGGACTGCCGGACGATGGATTTCGATCTGACCGAAGAGCAGCGGCTCGTCCGCGACACGGCGCGAGACTTTGCGGCCCGCGAGGTCGCCCCCAAGGCAGCCGAGATCGACAAGAGCGGCCGCTGGCCCGCCGAGATCGTCGCGAAGATGGCGGAGCTCGGCTTCCTCGGCGTCGCGATCCCTTCCGAGTACGGCGGCTCCGGCCTCGACGCGCTCACGTACGCGCTCGTGATGGAGGAGATCAGCGCGGCGTGCGCCTCGTGCGGCGTCATCATGAGCGTGAACAACTCGCTCTTCTGCGACCCGCTCTACAAGTTCGGGTCCGACGCGCAGAAGAAGGAGATCCTCACGCCGGTCGCGTCGGGCAAGAAGCTCGGGTGCTTCGGCCTCACCGAGCCGATGAGCGGCTCCGACGCGCAGACGATGGTGACCACCGCCGAGAAGACGAGCGACGGCTGGGTCCTCAACGGCGCGAAGAACTGGATCACCAACGGTCCCCACGCCGACTTCATCCTCGTGTTCGCGGTCACCGATCGGCAGGACACGCCGAAGGGACCGCGCGTGAAGCACACCGCGTTCGTGATCCCGAAGGGCACGCCCGGCTACACGCAGGCGCCGCCCGATCACAAGCTCGGCATCCACGGCGCGCACTCCTGCACCGTGTTCTTCGAGAGCTGCAAGGTGCCGGACACCGCCGTCGTCGGCCCCGTCGGCGAGGGCTTCAAGGTCGCGATGGCGACGCTCGACGGCGGGCGCATCGGCATCGCCTCGCAGGCGCTCGGCATCGCGAAGGCGGCGCTCGAGACGAGCGTGCGCTACTCGAAGGAGCGCAAGAGCTTCGGCGTCACGATCTCGAACCACCAGGCGATCCAGTTCATGCTCGCCGACATGGCGACGGAGCTCGACGCCGCGCGCCTCCTCACCTGGCGCGCCGCGACGATGAAGGACGCCGGCACGCGCCACACGATGCAGAGCTCCGAGGCGAAGCTCTACGCGAGCGAGCTCGCGACGCGGGTGGCGCACAAGGCGATCCAGATCCACGGCGGCTACGGCTACTCGACCGAGTTCCCGGTCGAGCGGCACTACCGCGACGCTCGCATCACCGAGATCTACGAAGGAACGAGCGAGATCCAGCGCATCGTCATCGCGGCGAGCCTGCTCAAAGCCTGATGGGGGATTCCATGATCCGTACTGCATTCATCTCCGCGCTCCTCCTTTCCCTCCTCGCGTGCGGAGGAGAGCCGCCGCCGAAGTCCCCGAGCGACACGAACGACTCGTCCGAGACGTCGGAGTCCGGCGGCGGCGGCCGGAGGAGCGGCGGCGGCGCCGGCGGCCCCAGCATCGCGCAGGAGCTCGGCTCGATCGATCAGCGCGGCGTCGAGAAGATGACGAACGCGCTCCTGAACGGGAAGCTCGAGTCGGAGTGCCACCGGCAGGCGCGCGGCCGCCTCGAGTACATCACCGGCGACGTGAAGATGTTCTTCCGCATCGATCAGGCGGGGAAGGTGAAGTACTCGTACTTCGAGGACTCCACGCTCGGCGATCGCGAGACCGAAAAATGCATCCTCGATCTCTTCGCGAAGGCTGACTGGCCGAAGCCGATCGGCGGCGAGGCCGAGGTCCGCAACGGCTTCGGCTGGACCCCCGGCGACGAGCGCGCCCCCGCGCCGTGGACGCCGGACAAGGTCCTCATGCCGCTCGAGAAGGACAAGGACGTGAAGGAGAACGTCGGCAAGTGCAAGGCCGGCGTCACCGGCGACTTCAAGGTCACCGCCTACGTCGAGCCGGGCGAGGTCGAGAAGCCCGCGCCCGAGCCGCCGCCGGAGCCGAAGAAGGGCGCGAAGCCCGACCCGAAGAAGGGCCCGAAGAAGCCCGCCGCCGACGAGCCGGAGCACGGCGGTCGCTTCAAGGCGATCGGCGTGTCGTCGCCGAACAAGGACGCGGCGGAGAAGGTCGACTGCCTCGTCGACGCGCTGAAGATGCTCTCGCTGCCGAGCCCCGGCAGCTACGCCGCGAAGGTCACCTTCACGCTCTGATTCTGAGCGAGCACACGAATGAACCTCGAGCCGAACGAGACCCACAGGGCGGTGCAGCAGGCGGCGCGCGACTACGCGAGCCGCGTGATCATGCCGGAGGCCGGCGCGATCGATCGCGAGGAGCGCTTCCCCTCCGCGATCCTGAAGGGGCTCGCCGATCTCGGGCTCATGGCGGTCAACGTCCCCGCCGCGCTCGGCGGCGCGGAGGCGGGCGCGGTCGCCTACGCGCTCGCGATGCAGGAGGTCGCGCGGGCGTGCGCGTCGACCGCGGTGACGATGGCGGTCACGAACATGGTCGGCGAGGTCATCGCCACGTTCGGGACCGACGCGCAGAAGAAGGCGTACAACCCAAAGCTCGCGAGCGGCGAATACGCGGCGGGCGCGTTCGCGCTGTCGGAGCCGGAGGCGGGGAGCGATCCTGGCTCGATGCGCACCACCGCGACGAAGGACGGCGACGACTGGGTCCTCGACGGCCAGAAGCAATGGATCACGAGCGGCGCGCACGCCGGCGTGATGGTGGTGTGGGCGCGCACGGGCGATCGCGACAAGCTCCCGGGCACGCGCGGCATCTCGTGTTTCCTCGTCGAGGGCGGCACCCCCGGCCTCAAGGTCGGCAAGGCGGAGGACAAGATGGGCCTCCGCGGCTCCAACACCGTGAGCCTCACGTTCGAGAATTGCCGCGTGCCCGCGTCGGCGCTCCTCGGCGAGCTCAACGGCGGCTTCAAGATCGCGATGATGGCGCTCGACGGCGGCCGGATCGGCATCTCGTGCCAGGCGATCGGCATCGCGCGCGCGGCGATCGAGGAGAGCGTTCGCTACGCGAAGGACCGCCGGCAGTTCGACAAGCCCATCGCCGACTTCCAGGCGATCCAGTGGAAGCTCGCCGACATGCAGACGGAGCTCGACGCCGCGCACCTCCTCGCGATGCGCGCGGCGTGGCTCAAGGAGCAGCGCCGCGTCTTCTCGCGTGAGGCGTCGATGGCGAAGGTCTTCGCGACGGAGTCCGCGAACCGCATCGCGAACGCGGCGGTGCAGATCCACGGCGGCTACGGCTACACACGCGAGTTCGCCGCCGAGCGCCACCTCCGCGACGTCCGCGTCACGACGATCTACGAAGGCACGAGCGAAGTGCAGCGCATCGTCATCGGCCGAGGCCTGATCTCGTAGGTCGACGCCCCCGCTGCGATTCACCGCGCGCGTGATACGCTCGTGTCGTGGGGAGGGCGTTGATTCTGGTCTTGCCGCTGGCTTCGACCGCGACGACGATCGCGGGCTGCAACGCGATCGTGAACTTCGGGGAGCTCCAGCGCGAGGTTGCGGCAGGACAGGGAGAGGCCGATGGCGAGGTTCCGCTTGAGGTGGACGCCTCGACTTCCCCCGAGGGCGCTCCGCCGAAGCGCTCGACGTGCGACACGACGAAGCCGTTCGAGGAGCCCGTCCCGATCGGAGGCGCGATCGACAGCACGAGCTCCAACGACAGCGCGCCGTCCTTGACGGACGACGAGCTGCGCATGGTCTTCGGCCGCGTGACTCCTGGCGGGAGCTCGCTCGACGGCACCATCCTCGAGACGACGCGTGGGTCGATCGACGAGGACTTCGGGCCGCCCAGGGAGCTCACGGAGGTCAACGACGCCGACCGCAAGAGCTTCGGTCCGACGATGACCGGTGACGGCCTCGTCCTCTTCTGGAACCTCCAGAAGAACCAGGGGACGGGGATCCTCTCGTCGGTCATCCTCACGGCGCGTCGAGCGTCGCTCGAGGGGAAGTTCAGCGCTCCGGAGCCGTATCGCTCCGACGCCGCGGGCATCACGCATGCGTTCGGGGCGCACGTGAGTCACGACGGCAGCGAGCTGTTCTTCTCCGCGTACGACTCGTCGACCAAGCTTCAACGCCTCGTGCGCTCCGAGCGCGGGAACCTCGGCCTGTACGGTCCGCCGATGAGGATGAGCGAGCTCGACGCGGACGCCAACGACACGTCCGCCGCGCTCTCGGCAGACGGGCTCCTCCTCCTCTTCGCGTCCGACCGCGGTGAGATAGGGCAGAACGAGATCTGGTCGGCGCGGCGCGCCACGCGGAAGGCGCCGTTCGAGGACATCGAGAAGGTGACGGTCCTCAGCTCGACGGAGGCGGATCGCGCAGGATGGCTCTCCGTCGATGGCTGTCGCTTCTACATGACGCGCACCAACCCGTCGACGAACCGAGGCACCATCTACATCGCGACGCGCCCGCCGTAGCTGCCGTGCGCTTCTGCCAAGCTCCGATGGCGCGCCGATGGGCGGCGCTCTTGCTGTCGTCGACGCTCTCGTGCAACGCGCTCGTCGGCTTCGGCGAGCTCGAGCGCGACGTCGCGATTCAAGTGCCGGACGCCGGTGCCGTCGGCGTCGAGGCGGGCTCGGACGCGCGCGTCGAAGAGGCGTCATGCGATCCGGGAACGGACTTCGGGCCGCCCGTGCTGGTGCCCGGCTCGCTCCACGCGGCGGGGACGACCGAGGCGGCGCCGACGCTCACCGATGACGAGCTCGAGCTTTTCTTCGAGCGCAGGGCCGGCGCGGAGGGAGCGATCTTCTCCGCGCGTCGTGACTCCATCGACGAGCCGTTCGGCGAGTCGGCGGAGGTGACGGAGCTCGGCTCGACCGGTCGCAGCTTCGCTCCCACGCTGACCGGCGATGGTCTAGCACTCTTCTGGAGCGAGCAGACCGTCGAAGGGCAGACGATCACGGCAGGGGCGATCATGGCGACGCGGCGCCTCGCGCGCGACAAGCGCTTCGGGCCCCCCGAACCCTATCGAACGCCGGCGGAGACCTCGATCCGCGTCCTGCCGCACGTCACCGGCGACGGCGCGGAGCTCTATTTCTCGGTCCTCGAGGCTCCGAACGTCAGCCGCATCCACCGATCGCTGCGCGACGATCGCTCTACGTACCAGGCGCCCGCGAGGGTGGCGGAGCTGGCCGCGGGGAGCGCGAGCGAAGGTGGCGTCGCGATGAGCCGCGACGGGCTCACGATGTTCTTCGCCTCCGATCGGGCGGGCACGCTCGGCGGAGCGGACGTGTTCATGGCGACGCGGCCGTCGCGCGCGGAGGCGTTCACGAACATCGCTCACGTGCCCGCGCTGAGCTCGCCGAGGTCGGACCGCCCGGGCTGGCTCTCGCGGGACGGCTGCCGCCTCTACCTCGGGAGCGATCGAGCGAGCGACGGCAGCCTCTACGTCGCGACGCGGCCGCGCTGAGCTCGTCTCGGCTCAGCGCGAGGCGACGAGGACGGCGTCGTCCTTCAAGAAGTAGAGGCGGCACGCGTCAGGCGATATCCACGTCGGTCGCTCGTCGCCGTCCGCGTTGAGCTCCGCGACGTTTCGCACGTTCGTGAAAGCCGCGTCCTTCGACGTGCGCGTAGCGACGTAGATGTCGAGCATTCCCTTTCCGTAGAGGTCCGTCCGATCGGAGGCCCAGAAGATCGTGAGACCGTCGGGGGTCACGACCGGCGAGAGCTCCTCCGCGAACGTGTTGATTCCTTCGACAGGGACGGCGTCGGCAAACCCATCCTGCTTCCGCGCGGCGACGAAGATGTCGCCCTCGAACGTCTCGCTCGTGAGCGGATAGCGATGGAAGTAGAGCGCGCTCCCGTCCGCGACGAGGTACGGATCGATCTGGCCCCACGCGGGCGCGTTGATCCCTCCGTCGAGGACCAAGGCCGGGAGAAAGGCTTCTCCAGCGTCGTCGCGCGTCGCGAGGAGGAGGCGGTGGCTCGAGTAGTCCGTGAACACGAGCGTCCGCTCGTCACCCGAGGCCGTCGGCGCGTCGGTCGCGTGGAGCTGGACAGGAAAGCCGAAGGGCTCCAGCGCGGCGAACGCGTCGGCGACGGAACGTCGTCGCGCGACGCCGAACGTGAGCCCGTTGCTCGTGTACGCACGGAGCTCGTCCGACGAGAAGCGCGCCGAGCCGTCGAGCCCGCCGAGCCGGTGCGGCGAGCCGAACGGCTTCGCTGCATCGCACGTAGATACGGGCGCGAGCTCTCCGGCGCCGACCTCCGTATCGGGCACCGGCTTCGCATCGGGCTCCGGCGGCGGCGCCGCCGGAGCCTCCTCTTGAGGCGCAACGTCCGCCGCAGGTGCCTCACCGTACGTGACGCTGCACGCCATCGCCGTCGCGCCTGCCATCATCGCCACGAGCCCCGAGCCCCATCCTGAGTTGATACGCACGCCCGCCGACGAAGCAGCCATCGTGCCCGCCACGATCGCCCACGAAATTCGATGGCGGACGAGTGCTCGAACAAACCTGGGCTCCACTGCATCCATCGGGGCGCGTGTCGCACGGCGGCGACCGGAACGATTCGATCATCTGGAATTTCACAGCGACAGCGCTCTCTCGAAAAGGGCCTTCAGAGCTTCGGCGCGCCGTTTCGAACCGTTTTCGTAGGGCTCTCCGGCGTTTTGGAGCGCCCCTGAAGCAGCGTATCTTTCGTGGATGCGGCATCTCGTGTACGTCGGAGCGCTCGTGGCCTTCGCGGCGTGTGGGAGCTTCGGGGCGGAGGAGACGGACCCGCCGTCGGACGTCGGCAGCACATCGAGCACGAGCACGAGCACGAGCTCCGGCTCGGTCGGCGCCTCGACGACGAGCACGTCCGGCACGCCCGTGTCGTCGACGACCTCGACGAGCAGCGGCGCACCGGACGCCGGCGCGATCGGGTTGGTCCGGAAGACGACGGCAACGGGCGCTGCCGCTCTCACGATCGGGTTCGGTGGAGCGGCAGTGTCCCAGAGTCGTTTCGTCCTCGCCGTCGCGACGACCGGCGAGGAGCCCACGATCGACGGAGGAGGCTGGACGTCGGTGTCCAAAGGCACGGAGACGCCCGGACTCTTCGTCTTTACGAGGGAAGCCCAGGGCGTGTGGTCGTTCAAAGTCGAAGCCGCCACCGTGTCGTTCGCGGCGAGCTTGAGTGAGTGGACCGGCCTGAGTGGCGAGAGGGACGTGGTCAGGGCGAACGGCAACGGTCGCCGCGCCGAGGTGACGCCGCTCAACGCGCCCGGACCCACGCTCGTCCTCGCGTTCGTCGCGAAGACGGGCGCGGCGCCGAGCTTCGTGGGGGCGCCGATCTTTCAGAGTCTCGGCGCCGTTGGAAACACTGTGGGCCACGCCGGCGTCCATCTCATCACCGACGGTGGCGTAGGCATCCCGACCGCGAGCTGGAGCTGGACAGGGACGTCTTCTTGGACCGCGGTGGCGGTCAATTTCCGGAAGCAATGACGCGTCCGCGTCACTTCTGAGGCAGCGTTTCGGAGTGTCCTGAAGCGGCGTATCTTCGGTGGATGCGGCATCTCGTGTATGTCGGTGCCCTCGTGGTCTTCGCGGCGTGTGTGAGCTACGAGACGGAGCCAGCGGAGCCGTCGCCGGACGCCGGCAGCGCGTCGAGCACGAGCACGAGCACTGGCTCCTCGTCGACGAGCACGTCCGGCTCATCCGCGTCGTCGACGACCTCGACGAGCAGCGGCGCACCGGACGCCGGCGCGATCGCCTTGGTTCGGAAGGTGGAGACCAGCGGGACGAGCGTTCTTCGGATCGAGCTCGACGACGGGCCTCCCCAGAGTCGTCTCGTCCTCGCCGTCGCGACGGGCACCGGAGCTGCGCCCACGATCGAAGGAGGAGGCTGGACGGAGTTGTCCAAAACGGATGGAGCCTCGCCCGGCCTCTTCGTCTATGAGAGGGAGACCTCGGGCTTGCGGTCGATCACCATCCAAGCCATCAACGTGTCACTCGTGGCGAGCTTGAGCGAGTGGATCGGCATGAGCGCCAACGAGGGCGTGGTCAAGACGAAGGGCAGCACCACCCTCGCCACCGCGAGGCCGATCGTGACCCAACCGGCGCTCGTCCTTGCGTTCGTCGCGATGGAGGGCGCGAGCTCGGCGCCGACGCTCGCGGATACGCCCTTTCAGCACCTCGCCGGAGTGTCCTCGAACGCGGTCGGACTCGGCGGTGCCTACCTCGCCATCGATGGCGAAGTCGTCCCGGCCGTGACCTGGACGGTGGCGGCGCCTTGGGCTGCGGTGGCGGCCGCTTTCCCGAAGAAATGACGTGGCGCCGGCGGCTTCGTGGCTTTCTTCCACCTCGCGCCCGCGCGGTTCTGCCTCGCCTGAGTCAGCGTTTCGGAGTGTCCTGAAGCGGCGTATCTTCGGTGGATGCGGCAGCTCGTGTACGTCGGTGCGCTCGTGGTCTTCGCGGCGTGTGCGAGCTTCGAGGCGGAGCTCACGGACCCGTCGGCGGACGCCGGCAGCGCGTCGAGCACGAGCACGAGCACCGGCTCGGTTGGCTCCTCGTCGACGAGCACGTCCGGCACGCTCGCGTCGTCGACCTCGACGAGCAGCGGCGCGGCGGACTTTGGCGTGTTCGCTTTGGTTCAGAAGAAAGAAGCCCGAGGGACGAGCCCTCTCCGGATCGAGCTCGACAACGGGCCTCCTCCCCAGAGTCGTCTCGTCCTCGCCGTCGCGACGGGCGCCGGAGCTGCGCCCACGATCGACGGAGGAGGCTGGGCGGAGGTGTCCCAAACGGATGGGGCTTCGCCCGGCCTCTTCGTCTACGAGAGGGAGACCCCGGCCGCGCGGTCGTTCATCGTCCGAGCCAACTCCGGGCCGCTCGTGGCGAGCTTGAGCGAGTGGACCGGCATGAGCGCCAACGAGGGCGCGGTCAAAACGAAGGGCAGCGGTTCCTCCGCCACCGTGAAGCCGATCGTGACCAAACAGGCGCTCGTCCTTGCGTTCGTCGCGACGACGGGCGCGAGCTTGCCGACGCTCGGTGAGCCGACGCCCTTCAAGCGCGTCGTCGCCGAGGCCTCTTCGAACGTGGGCCTCGGCGGCGCCGCCTACCCGGCCGTCGATGGCGGAAGCGTTCCGGCCGTGACCTGGACAGAGACGGCGCCTTGGGCCGCGGTGGCGGTCACTTTCCCGAAGCAATGACGTGGCGCCGGCGGCTTCGTGCCTTCTTCAAGTGGGCAACGATCGCGTTCCTCGTCCTCGTCGTGATCGCGCTCGTCGACGGGTGGCGCGCGTTCGGGCATCGCGCGACGGGGGAGCGGCGCGCGCGGATGGAGCGATCGGCGGCGTGGAAGGACGGGCACTTCGAGAACCCGCAGCCGCTCGTGAACGACGCGTGGGGATCGATCGCGAGCGTCCGCGATACGAGCCCGCACTCGGTCCCCGATCCGCCGCTCCACTTCGAGCCGATCGATCCCGCCCGCTTCGCCGCTCCACCCCCGAGCGGCCTCCGCGTCACGTGGCTCGGGCACTCCTCGACGCTGATCGAGATCGACGGTAAGCGCATCCTCACCGATCCGGTGTGGAGCGATCGGATCGGCCCGCTCGACGGCGTCGGGCCGACGCGCTGGTATCCCCCGCTCGTCGCGATCGGTGAGCTCCCGCCGATCGACGCCGTCGTCGTCTCGCACGATCACTACGACCACCTCGATCGCCCTACCGTGATGGCGCTCGCGGACAAGGCGGCGCGCTTCATCGTCCCGCTCGGGGTGGGGGCGCACCTCGAGTACTGGGACATCCCGCGCGCGAAGCTCGTCGAGCTCGATTGGTGGGAGCACGCCGACGCCGGCGGCCTCGACGTCGTCTGCACCCCCGCGCGCCACGCGTCGGGCCGCTTCCTCACCGACAAGGACGCGACGCTCTGGGCGAGCTACGCGCTCGTCGGCAGCGCGCATCGCGTCTGGTACTCCGGCGACACCGGCCTCTTCCCCGCGATGGCGGAGATCGGCGAGAAGTGGGGCCCCTTCGATCTCACGATGATCGAGGTCGGCCAGTACCACCAGGCCTGGCCCGACTGGCACATCGGGCCCGAGCAGGCGGTGCGCGCCCACGTGATGGTGCGCGGCAAGGCGCTCCTTCCGATCCACTGGGGCCTCCTCCGCCTCGCGTACCACGGCTGGACCGAGCCGATCGAACGCGCGCGCGCCGAGTCGATCCGACGCGAGGTGCGCGCCGTCTTCCCGCGCCCGGGCGAGAGCGTCGAGCCTGATGCGCCTAAATCGACTGAGGCATGGTGGCCGAGTATTCCGTGGAATACTGGTGCGGCCGATCCGATCGTCTCGACGCAGGTCCCGCCCGAGGCCGAGGCTACTCGACCTTCACCGTGAGCTCGTACGCATGGCAGGTGCCGTCCGTGGCCGCCTTGCGGACGCGGATGTACGTCGTGCCGCTCTCGTCGATGCCCTTGCAGTCGGTGTTGAGCGCGACGGCGCCGATCGCGCGGCAGCCCTTGCCGACGAGGTCGTCCTGCTTGCCGCCCGCCGTCTCGCAGTACGAGTAGTCCGGCTGCGACTTGCAGACGTGGAAGACGGTGACCTCGAGCTTGTCGTCCGACACGGTCGCGGTGATGAGCGGGTTGCCGCCGAAGCCGCCGTCGGTCGTCGCGATCTTGAACCAGTCCTCGTCGCCGTCGGACATCTTCATCCCCGGCGCGCGCTTCGTCGGGTTGTCGTAGTCGTTCGCGGGGCCGAGGTCCTTCGCCAGCTCCTTCGTGTCGTTGGGCTCCGCGTTCGGCGCCGCGTCGTCCTTCGCGCAGGTCGTCTCGCACGCGCCGCAGTTCACGGTCGTGCCGCAGCCGTCGTCGTGGATCCCGCACGTCTTGCCGAGCCGCTCGCACGTGAGCGCTTCGCACGTGTTCGTCTTGCACTCGCCGCACGTGAACGTCCCGCCGCAGCCGTCGTCGTGCTCGCCGCACTTCCCTTCCACCGTCTCGCACGTCTTCTTCACGCAGAAGTCGGGGCGCGCGTCGCCGTTGCCGCCGTCGGCGCCGCCGCCGCTGCTGCTGCTCGACGTGTTGCTCGGCACGGTCGCGTTGGTGTCGGCCGAGTCGGCGCACGCGGCGATGACGACGAGCGGCGTGGCGAGGGCAAGGATCCAGTGAGTGGCGCGCATGGACGCGATGGTACCTCGTCTAGCGGCAGAAACACCCGCCACGTACGTGGAGGGGATCGCCCGCCTCCGGACACGCGGGCCAGTCGTCGACGTACGAGCCTTGCCGCGTCGGACACGAGTTCATGCACTCGCCGGCGGAGGGGCGGCACCCGATGAACGTCCCCGGCGGCGCCTCGGGCGGCGGCTCGGCGCTCTCTCCGCAGATGCAGGCGCCGCGGTCTTGCGGCATGTCGGCGATGCCCGGGCACCGCGCGTCCGGCAGCACGTAGCGATAGCGCCCGTCCGGGCACGACGAGCGACACTCACCGGCGGACGGACGACACCCGACGAATCCCGGCGACTCGGTCGCCGCCGCGCTCGAAGCAGCCGCGTCGTCCTCCTCTTGTGAGGTGCTGCACGCAGCGAACGAAGCGACGAGCACGAAGACGAGAGCGAGAGAGCGCACGCTCGCTCGACGAGCACGAACGATGCCGCGCCCGCATGTCGGGAAATCTAGGCGCTTGCGGTCTCACCGTGAGCAGCCGATGGCTCACACTGTTGCGCGCACGTTACACCGAGCTCGTTCGAGCGCCTGGTCAGCGCGTCGCGAGCTTGGTACGCACCGCGTCGAAGAACCGTGCGTAGGGTGGCCCCTCGAGGGCGACGGCGCAGACGGAGCCGACGAGGAGGCCTCGGTCGCCGAGGCCCCTCATCACCTCGAGCTCGCGCACGCCCGGCAGCGCGTAGCCGCGCAGTTGCCACTGGTTTCCTTCCCAGCCGCAGAGTGGCCAGGTTACGGTCGTGTCGAGGCACGCACACTCGGGTCCCGGCTTCGTGCAGTCACGCGGGACGTCGAGCGGGAACGAACACGCGAACTGGAAGTTGCGCTTCATCGTGTTCCACTCGCGACCGTGCACCGGATCGCTCCCATTGTCACCGATCGGAAGGTCGGCTCCGGTGAGCTGCGGCCGCGGCTCCACGGACAGGAGCATGTGCGGGTCGATCCCCGAGCGGTCGCCACGCTCAGGGTCCTTCCCCAGGAGCCCTGTCCAGTCGGGGGTACCCTCGACCAGCGCCGGGACGGCGCCAGCGAGGAGCGCGATCACCACGTCGGCGGGGGTCCGCTTGCCGGGGCCGAGGTTGCACAGCTCGTCTCCTTCCTTCGATGGAAGGTCGCCGCTGAACAACGGATTCGCGCAGGTCTCCGCCTGGCTGTACGGGCCAATCTCGCGCCGTCCGGTGGTTTGAGCTTCGACGTGCTCGCTCGCGCGGTTCGGAAGCTTTCGACCGGTGAACGCGGCCACGTACCGCTCGACCGGATAGCGCGGGTCGACGCCAAATCGCCTCTTCATATCGAAGAAGCGAATGTTCAGGTTATCGCCGTCCGGAGCGATGTGGCCGGCGTACCCTTCGCCGGTGGGGCCGCCGCTCGGCGCGGTCGTGCACGCGACGTCGCTGCGCAGCTTCTGACACGCGCTGGCCGACGGGTCGCAGACTCGCGCCAGGCCACACGAGGTGCAGTCGGCGCTCTCCGGAGTCGTGTCACATGCCGCTGTTCCCCGCGGAGCTGTCGTTCCGCCGGTGCCGTCGGCGCCGCGCGTCACCTTCGAGTCTGGGAACGTCGCCGACCCGAAACCATAGCCGAGGCCGCCGACGGAACGCGCGTCGAGCGACGCGTCGTCTTCGTCCGTCACGATGACGATGGCGACGAGCGAGCTCTCGCGAAAGAACGCGCGCCGTTGCGCGAGGAGCTCGTAGTCGACTCCCACGAGCTCCCCTAGGCCATCCGCGCCCGCTCGAATTTCGAGCGGCGGGTCGGGCTCGGCGGCGAAGCGATAGGCGGCCTCGAGCGGCGACTCGAACCCACAACCGAAGCTCGGCACCGCGCGGAGGAGCGCTTCGGTCCTCTGAGCCAGCGTTGCCAGATCGGGGACGGAGCCGCCGGGCCCGAAGGAGAGAAAGCCGCCTTCCGCGCCGGACACGATCGCGCCCGCGTCGTCGCGGTTCAAGAGGCGAGCTCTCGTGTCGAACGATGGTCGCCTCGTTCTGTCGCACAGGTCACCGCCGTTGCCGAGCGACGTCGATACGACGCCCACGTGAATGTCTGCGAACTTCAGGCCCTCGAAGAGACGCGGGATGGACGCGTACAACGGCAGGCGCTTGTCGACCATCAAGATCGAGTTGTCGAGCACGAACAACAGATCCAGCGCGCCAGGTGCAGTAGCCGCATCCGCGGGAGTGTCTGCGGCGTCCTCGCCGTCATCGAGCGCGGCATCGACCGTGCCCGGAGAAGGGGAGTCGTCGTCGCCGCAGTGAACGAGCGCGAGCGCGGTCAGACAAGCGACACCGGCGAGCGCTCCCGTACGGCTCATTGGACCGAATCGGTGCAGCAGCCCTTGGAGCAGACACCGGACGCGGGGCAGTCCGCGCTCGAAGTGCACGCTATCGACACGCCGCACGTCGAAGGTGGTGTCGAGGCGCTGCAAGTTCCACTCTGGGAGGGCGTCGCGCCGGAGCAGGCGGCTCCGTCGCAGCACTCGATCGCGGTTCTACATGACGCGCCGAGCGGACCGCACGCGGTGCCCGCCGGCGTCAGGCCGGGCGGCGAAGGATCGGGCGTGAACAGCGGTGTCGTACCGAACGCGCAGCCCGGTGAGACGCCGGTGAAGTACTGGCCGACCTGGCAAAGCGTCGAGGGCTCGACGTCGGCTTCGATCGTAATGCGCTCCGCGGCCTTCACGAGAAACGCGATGGTGTGTCCGACAGCTTGATCGATGAAACGAGTCAGCCGACCAGGGTTGTTGCGATACGAATCGATGGAGCCACGCTTCGACCCGATGAAGACGTATCTCTCGGACTCGATGTCCTGGAAGACCCAGTCGTCGTCCTGAGATGCGAGCGTCCGGGTACCGCGAGCCTCGCGCGCGACGAAGTTTTGGATCGACGGATCGCGATCGAACTCCTGGAGAGCAGAGTAAGCGATCTGAAGAGCTCGTCCCCGCGCACTATCGAACGTCGCGCCCGGCGACTTCGGGAGGACGGTGTCGTGCGCGAAGCTCACACCGTCTTCGAAGGGCCGATGCCCCCAGCTCGTCGTCCCCGTCACGTGATGAGGCGCCGCGGCGTCGCCGATCGCGTGCAAGGGAAACGAGAGGGTCGACGCGTCCAGACCATTGAACGAGTCCCATCCGTGGCGCGCCAAGTTGCTGACAGGGGAGAACTCCGTATGGCCCAGGTTATGGGCCTGCCATTGGAGGCCCGTCCGACGTACCTGATCGAATCGGCCGTAATACTTGATGCCGTCGGATTCGAAAGGGTTGAGCGTGAGCCCGAGGATGTCGGCGAGTACCATTATCGTGACGTCGAGGACACCCGGATAACTCGGACCAGCGTTCTCGTAGAACAGGCCGCGGACGTTGTTGTAGCGATTCACGGTGGCATCGACGTCGATGAAGTGCCATAGCCCGACGATGTCAGGGCTCGTGTAAGCCCCGATGCCAGGAATGAGCCCCTGAAGGTACTCGACCGGGTTGATCTTCCGCGCCAGGTCGAATGCGTCCTTGGGCTTGCAATCGATGCGGCCGCCGATCAAGGCACCAAACAGATCGGGCAGGCAGTCGAGCGCGAGGACCACGACCGCGCCGAGGGTACCAAGGGAGAGCTCGTAAGCTCGCGAGATGAGCTCGTTCGTGATCCCCAGCGCTGCCGCGTTCGTGGGACGGAGCCAGAGAGCTTGATCCCCGAGGCGCTTGTCGACGGACATGGCCTGCCATCCCAAGGCCGCGCCGACGCGCGAGATGCCAGGCCTCTCGGGAGTGAACGCGCACGGAAGGTAGTCGGTTTCAGGGTAGTACGGTAGATCCTTGATCTTTATAAGGTTGGCATTGAGGAGATTGAACTCGCGTCCGGACGAGTCTTTGCGCCGGTAGTCGCAGACCGAGGGAATGTTGTCGCTGAGCCACGGATTTGCTAGATTGCTGACCTCTGGCGGAGCCTGAAAGTTCGACTGATTTCGATGGTCTGCTCCCGCGTACGCGCCTGGAAGGCCGGAGCGGAGCACGCTGAGCTTCGTTACTGCGGGGCCCAGACGCTGGATGAACCCGCTCCAGGCTGCCGTCGAGACGCCAGACGGTCGGGCATCGGTATCTGTCGCGAACACCATCATGTCCGTCGCAGATTCGACGATACGACGATGACTGTCCTCATTGTATGCGTCGGCACTGAGCGGCCAAATCACGATTGAGAACGCGAGCGTCAGTCGAACGAGCGGCTTCCTGATGCGCATCGAGATCTCCGTCGAGCTGGTGGTTTGGCAAGGCACGGCAAGGCCGGTTCAAAAGACTGGGTCGCGTCTGACTTGGAGCCGAATCCCCAATTCCGTCGCGCTGGGCTCAAGCGCGATCACGAGCGTTGTGCTTCCCGATCCCTGCGAGAGCACGCGGAATGTTTCGGTACGTGGTCCGGCGAAGCACTGACGACCAAGTCGAAGTCGGTCGTAGAGGTCTGCGCAACGGATGCTGTCGAGCGCGGCGACGATCGCCCCAACGCCTGAACTCGGATATTCGATTCGAATCGGGTCCGCATCTGCGAAGTCTCCGTTTACGCGTAAGAAGCCAATCCTGCCGTATTGCGGTATTCCACCGTCGAGGGTTTCCCTGCAATTGGGACGCTTCGTGCGTACGAGCACCGCCGTGTCGTCGCTGAGCGGCACATCGACCTCGACTGCGGCACCGTCGGCGGCGAGCGTGATGGTTGGAGCACTCTCGCATCGCGCGATCTCCTCGGCGGTGGGGCCCGCGCATGTCTCGGACTCACATCGCAGGTTCTGCTCACAATGCTCATCGGATTGGCACGCCTCGCCGACGGCGCCGCCGAAGCACGGGTCGATCCGCGCCGAGCCCTCCCTGCATTGCCACCGGTCTGGGCAGCTCAACTGAAGAAGCGTCGTTCCGCCCCCTTCGTTGCGAATGCACCGCTCGAACGTCGACGGTCCGGTACAGACCGCCGGCGTCCCGGGGGCCGAACAATCCTCGCCTCCGTTGGGCCAGCACGCCACGATGATCGACGCCACCGTCACGTACGAGAGGACACGCGCCGCGAGAGCCATCGTTCACTCAGGGATTTCCACACTGGAAACCGAGGGCGGTGCAACTGGAGCGGTCGGACGTCTTCCACTCGCTCCAGATGCCCCGTAGCCCGAGCCCGTTCACCGCTCGTACACGATAGCGGATCCCGGCACGACCGCCCGTTTCCCCGAGGCGCGCGCGAGAGAGCACTGGATCGTTCGGCTTGGGATTGAACTGGACGAACCCGTTGGGGACCGGTCGACCGAGGTCGACGAGATCAGTCTTAGCTTCGCTATCCAGGAATGCGACGTTGTAGCGGAAACCTACGAAGTCCCCCGTGATTTCCTCTATCTCGAAGTCGTACCAGACGGGGCATCCAGCCGGTTGATTGCGAACTGCACCGGCGAGGATATACGTGCCGCGATCGCGCGCAGAGGGGTAGTAGAAGGCGCCGGCAGGGATTCGTTCGGGTACGTACGCGCCTTTGCAGCTCGGGCTTACCGCGATGTTGTACGTCGCGAGCAGTCGTCGAACCGCCTCGCCCGAAGGACCCGGCGGAGGCGCGGTGAGCGGACACCCGACGTCGTCGGTGGGCGCGAGGTCGGGCGTGCTGGGGCAACGGTCACGCGAATCGGGTACCCAATCGCCGTCCTCGTCGCGCGATGAGCACAACGTCGCTGCTTCCCGTGCGTTCTTCTCCGCCGCGCGGAGCTTGCGCGTACGATCGCGCGAGAGCGCGAGATACATCGCCGGCGTCATCTGGCCAGACACCACTTGCGTCGCTGCGGTCGCGTAGTCGACGTTCGCTTGTGCGATGAGTCGATTCGTGCAGGTCGACGCGCCCGCCGCGCCGCAATAACTTCCAATGTCGATCTGATAGGCGAGCTGGCGCTCCTTCTCGGGCAGGTCCGTCCGGACGGGGACTTCCGCAGCGCACGCTTCGAGGTCGAATGGTTCCTCCTTGCAGAGCTGCTTGCAGTGAGCGATCTCACGAGCGACCGCCGCGACGATGGACGGCCACGACGGAGGAGGCGACGCTTCGCAGAAGGCATGGAGCTTTCGGGCCGCGACCGCGAGACACGCCTTCTCTCCCTCGCAGCCGCAGACCCGGCCCTTGACCCGGCACGAGAGGAAGTCGTCGTCTCGCTCGCGGCATGAGTCGCGCTCCGAACGCTTCGCGCGTCGTGCTCGACCGTATACCTCGCTCGCGCTTCGTTCGCACCCGTCGTCGTCCCCGCCATGGCTGCCATGGAGCGGAGCCGACGTTACGTTTTCGATGTCGTCTCCCTCCGCCGGTACGGACTCGCAAGCGGAGGCCGCAACCGGAGACGCGGCAAGCGCCGCGAGAATGATCAACGAACGAAGTCGCTGTCGACTTGCCATGTTCCCCCTCCGCGCAAGAAGGCGCGCGCGGGTAAACCGTAACAGACGATGAGATGAGCGCAATCGGGAAATGCAGCAGTCGTCGGTGCGACGTCTACTCGAGCGCGTACCACTCTTGCAGCGAGCTCACGCGTTCGGTGCCGTCGTCCTCTTCGAGGGCGGCGCAGCCGGCGCGGGCGAGGGCGGTCGTCGTGAAGCAGGGGACGCCGCCGGCGAGGGCGGCGGTGCGGAGGGGGCGCGTCGTCGCGATCTCCGCGTCGCCCTCGGCGGTGACGAGCGCGAACGTGAAGGCGCCGCGGCGGAGCATCGCCTCGCCGTCGGCGAACGACACGGTCGTGGACGGGATGCGCGAGGGCGCGAGCGCGGCGCTCGTCGCCTCGTCGGTCGTCAGCGCGTAGCCCACCGCGCGGAGGCGGCGCGCGATCTCCACCACCGCGCGACGGTCGGTGTTGACGTTCGAGACGGAGAGGTACGCCTTCCCCGGCTCGTTGCCCTCCTGCGCGCGCGGCGCCTTGAGGTGGATCCCGATCGCGCGGAGCGCGCGGCTGTAAGCGCGGGCGGCGGTGTCGCCGAGGCCCATCACCTCGCCGGTCGAGCGCATCTCGGGGCCGAGGATCGTGTCGGCGCGGAGCTTCTTGAACGGGAAGACGCACTCCTTCGCCGCGGAGTGGCGCGTGAGCGGCGCGTCAAAGGCGCCGAGCTCGTCGAGCGTCTTGCCGAGCATCACCTTCGTCGCGATCCGCGCGAGCGGGACGCCGGTCGCCTTCGAGACGAAGGGCACCGTCCGCGACGCGCGCGGGTTCACCTCGAGGACGTAGACGTCCTTGTCCTTCACCGCGAGCTGTGTGTTCATCAGGCCGACGACGCCGAGCTCGAGCGCGATCGCGCGCACGATGCGCTCGATCTCGAAGACCACGTCGGCGCCGAGCGAAAACGGCGGCAGGATCGTCGCCGAGTCGCCGGAGTGCACGCCCGCGCGCTCGAGGTGCTCCATCACCGCGCCGATGACGACGCGCTTACCGTCCGCGACGCAGTCGACGTCGACCTCGATCGCGTCGTCGAGGAACCGATCGACGAGGATGACCGCGTCGCCGTCGCTCGCCCCCGCGAGGGCCGGCGCGAGCATCTTGTCGTAGTGCTCGTCGAGCTCTTCTCTGCTCCGCACGATCTTCATCGCGCGGCCGCCGAGCACGTAGGAGGGGCGCACGAGCACCGGCCAGCCCAGGCGCGTCGCGGCGGCGTGCACGTCCGCGCGCGTCTTCGCCGTCGCGGAGGCGGGGCGCTGGATCCCGAGCTTGCCGAGGAGCTCGTCGAAGCGGCCGCGATCCTCCGCGCGATCGATCGCGTCCGCCGGCGTGCCGAGGAGCGTGACCCCGTTCTCGGCGAGCGCCTTCGAGAGCTTGAGCGGCGTCTGTCCGCCGAGCTGCACGAGGACGCCGTCGGGCTTCGTCGCCTCGCAGATCGCGAGGACGCTCTCGAGCGTGATCGGCTCGAAGTAGAGCCGGTCGGCGATGTCGTAGTCGGTCGACACGGTCTCGGGGTTCGAGTTGATCATGATCGCCTCGAACCCGAGCTCGCGCGCCGCCGCGATGCCGTGCACGCAGCAGTAGTCGAACTCGATGCCCTGACCGATCCGGTTCGGCCCCGCCCCGAGGACGATGACGCGCTTCTTGCCCGCGCTCGGCCGCGCGGCCTCGTCGCTCTCCGACTCCCACGTCGCGTAGAGGTACGGCGTCGTCCCCGGCATCTCGGCCGCGCACGTGTCGACGCACGCGAAGGTGGGGCGAACCCCCGCCGCCTCGCGCGCGCGCCGGACCTCGGGCTCGGTCGTGCCCGTCAGCTCCGCGAGCCGCGCGTCGGAGATGCCGAGGCGCTTCAGGCGCGCGATGTTCGTCGCGTCGCCGAGCCCGTTCTCCTTCGCGTCTCGTTCGCCCGCGAGGATGCGCCGGAACTGCGCGATGAACCACGGATCGAACGACGTCGCCTCCACGATCTGCGCGTCGGTCGCGCCGAGGCGCAGCGCGTCGAAGACGTGAAGGAGGCGGCGATCGCTCGGTCGCGCCGAGAGCTCGAGCGCCGGCGCGAGCTCGGTGTCGCGCGCCGTGATCGCGGCGAGGCCCGTCTCGAGGCCGCGCGCCGCCTTCTGCACCGCCTCCGCGAACGTGCGGCCGATCGCCATCGTCTCGCCGACGCTCTTCATCTGCGTCCCGAGCATCGCGTCGGCGTCCGGGAACTTCTCGAACGCGAAGCGCGGCCACTTCACGACGACGTAGTCGAGGGTCGGCTCGAAGGCGGCGCTCGTGCCGGTGAGGTCGTTCCGGAGCTCGTCGAGGGAGTAGCCGATCGCGAGCTTGGTCGCGATCTTCGCGATCGGGTAGCCGGTCGCCTTCGAGGCGAGGGCGGAGGAGCGCGAGACGCGCGGGTTCATCTCGATGACGCGGACCTCGCCGTCCGACGGACGCACCGCGAACTGCACGTTCGCGCCGCCGGTCTCGACCCCGATCTCGCTCATGACCGCGCGCGCCGCGTCGCGGAGGCGCTGGTACTCCTTGTCCGTGAGCGTCATCGCGGGCGCGACCGTGATCGAGTCGCCGGTGTGGACCCCGAGCGGGTCGAGGTTCTCGATCGTGCAGACGACGATGAAGTTGTCGGCCTTGTCGCGGATGACCTCGAGCTCGAACTCCTTCCAGCCGAGGAGCGACTCCTCGACGAGGACGTCGTGCGACGGCGACTCGCGGAGGGCGTAGGAGATCTTCGCCTCGAGCTCGGTCGCGTCCTTCACGATGCCGCCGCCGCTGCCGCCGAGCGTGAACGACGGGCGCAGGATGAGCGGGTAGCCGAGCTCGTCCGCGATCTTCCGCGCGTCGTCGACCGAGCGCGCGACGGCGGCCCTCGGGCAGGCGAGGCCGATCCGGGTCATCGCCTCCTTGAAGAGCGCGCGGTCCTCGGCCTTGCGGATCGACGCGCCGCGCGCGCCGAGGAGCTCTACCCCGAGCCGCGAGAGCGTGCCCTCGTCGTCGAGCGCGAGCGCGAGGTTCAGCGCGGTCTGGCCTCCGAGCGTGGGGAGGATCGCGTCGGGCCGCTCCTTCTCCACGATCGCCCGCACCGCGCGCACGTCGAGCGGCTCGACGTAGGTCCGATCCGCGAGCTCGGGATCGGTCATGATCGTGGCGGGGTTCGAGTTGACGAGGAGGACCTCGTAGCCCTCCGCCTTCAGCGCGCGCACGCCCTGCGTGCCGGAGTAGTCGAACTCGCAGCCTTGTCCGATGACGATGGGACCAGCGCCGAGGACGAGGATGCGCCGGAGGTCGGTGCGCTTAGGCATCGTCGCGTGCGATCCCTGTGAGCTCCGGGAGGCCGAGCGCGAGGTTCAGGTTCCGCACCGCTTGCGTCGCCGCGCCGCCGAGGAGGTTGTCGATCGTGGAGACGACGACGGCGTGTTTGCCGTCGGCCGACACGCTGAGCCCGCCGATCGCGACGTGGTGCTTCTCCATCACGTCGCGCACGAGCGGGGCCTCGGCGGAGAGCTTCACGAGCCGCTCGCCGCCGTACGCGCGCCGGTACAGCGCGTCGAGCTCGTCGTGCGAATGCGGCTCCGCGAAGGTGAGCGACGTCGTGCACGTGATGCCGCGGAAGAACGGCGCGACGTGGGGCGCGAAGAAGACCGGCCAGCCGAGGTGGCGCGTGACCTCGCGCTCGTGGACGTGGCCGGTGAGGGAGTAGGGCAGGAGGTTGTCCTTCAGGACCTCGGGATCGTTCTTCGGCGACGGCGTCGTCCCCGCGCCGCTGTAGCCGCTCACGCCGAAGACGTGCGCCGGCGCGTCGAGGAGGTGACGCAGCGGCGCGATCGCGAGCTGCGTCGCGGTCGCGTAGCAGCCGGGGTTCGAGATCCGCGTCGCGCCGTGGAGGCGATCGCGGAAGCGCTCCGGCTGCCCGTAGATCCACGTGTCGGTGAAGCGGTTGTCGGCCGAGAGGTCGACGATCTTCGCGTCGGGCCGCGTCTTCTCGATCGCCGCGACGTACGCCGCGCACGCGCCGTTCGGGAGCGCGAGCGCGTACGCGTCGAGCTTCGCGGCGGCGACGTCCTCCGGCGTGACGCCGTCGCGCGCGGAGACCGCCATCTCCACCTTCACGCCGTCGTGCTTGGCGAGGAGGTCGGCGAGCTCCTTCCCGACGTAGCCGCGCGCGCCGACGATGCCGACGGTCACCATCACGCCGCTCCAACCGCGACGGCCGGCGCGGCGGGCGTCTCGTCGACCGCGAGCGGGGGCGGCGGGACGGTGGGCGACTCCGAGAACGTCGCCTTCATCGCGAGCGCGCACTCGACCGCCTGCTGGATCTCCGTGAAGTCGGTCATCCCGCACCAGAAGACCCACCACTTGCTCGACTTCACGAGCCCGTCCGCCTTCTGCGCGTACCACGCGTTGACCGGGTTGTTCGCGCGCGAGCGCCAGAAGAGCTTCGGGTTCTCGCGGCGGAAGCGGCTCCAAATCGATCCGCCGATGCCCTCGCCCTGCGCCTCGTTCGTCACCGCGAACTTGTCGAGGTACGGGATGCCGTTCTCCATCGTGAGGATCGCAGAGGCGCGGTACGACTCGGCGAGGTACACGCGGTACGGCGCCTTCGACGTGAAATAGGTCTCGTCGAGGCGGCGCCCGAAGCACTCCTCGAGGAGCGCGCGGAGGCGGTCTTGCTCGATGCCGTCCCAGTTCTCGAGGACGACGACGCGCTCGCCCTTGCGGACGAGGGTGCCGTGGCCGCCGTGGGTGAAGAGCTCCTTCGCGAGGTGGTCCGGCGAGGTGATCGACACCGACGACGTCGGCGGGAGGTCCGACAAGAGCGTGTTGATCTCGATGAGCTTCCGCCGCGACTCGGCGTCGAGGGCGGCGTCCTGCGTGAGGTCGAAGAAGTCCTCGGTGAGGTTCACCGCCGAGCGGACGATGCCGCTCGCGTCGACGAGCGCGCCGGTCTCGTTGAGGAAGACGACCTTGTGCGGCTTCACCGCGAGCGCGATCGCGCGCGTGACCGCGTCGGCGTGGCAGACGAGGATCTGGCCCTTCGCCGACTCGCCGAGCGGCGCGACGATCGGGAGCGCGCCGGAGCGGGCGGTCTGCGCGATCGCCTGCTCGCGGATGCCGACGACGTCGCCGATGAGGCCGAGGTCGGGCGACTCCATCTTCTTCGCGTCGATGACGCCGGAGGTGAAGGGGCGCGCGCGCGTGCCGAGGTTCTCGAGGCCCTCGACGAGGCGGAGGTTCGTGTCGTGGAGGACGCGGCGCGCGATGTCGAGCGCGTGCGGCGTCATCTTGCGGTAGCCCTTCACCTTCTCGGTCTCGACGCCGGCTTGCGTGAGGGCGCGGTCGAGCTGCACCGAGCCGCCGTGGACGACGATCGGGACGAGGCCGACGCGCTGGAGGAAGGAGAGCGACGAGGCGAGCGCGTCGAGCTGGCGGTCGATGATGGAGCCCGACACCTTCACGACCGCGAACTTCGGGGCGTCGACCGAGGCGTAGTGCTTGAGGTACTGCTCGACCTCTTTCCTGCTACCGATGTTGGTGAGGAGCCGGACGATGACGTCCTGCGTCTCCTTCTCCTTGTTCGTCATTGCCAGACCCCTTTCAGAGAGGGTTGCCAGCGAGCCGCTTCATGACGGCTTTTTGAACATGGAGACGGTTGCCCGCCTCTTCGATCACGAGCGAGCGCGGGCCGCTGACGACCTCGTCCGTCGCCTTCACGTTGCGGCGGAGGGGGAGGCAGTGGCTGAAGACGCCGTCGTTGGTGAGCTTCATCTTGGGTTCGTCGACGATGAAATGTTTGTGACGATCGCGAATGGGTTTCTCTTCATTCCAGCGGCCGAAGTACGGAATCGCTCCCCAGCTCTTCGCGTAGACGACGTCCGCACCCTTGTAAGCACTCTCGACGTCGTGCGTAACCGTCACGTTCGTCATCGACTTCGCCGCGTCCATGAAGCGGCTGTCGAGCACGTACTCGGGGGTGGGGCAGAGGAGCGTGACGTCGAAGCCGAACTTCGCCGCGATGATGAGGCCGGAGTTGGCGACGGCGGTGTTGAGCGGCTTCGGGTGGTACGTCCACGTGAGGAGGAACTTCTTCTTGTCCGTCGTCCCGAGGCGCTCCTTCAGCGCGAGCATGAGCGCGAGCTCCTGCATCGGGTGCGTGATCGTCTCCATGTTGACGACGGGCACGGTCGCGAAGCGCGCGAACTGCTTGATGACCTGGTCCTCGCGGTCGTCCTCCCAGCGCTGGAACTTCGGGAAGGCGCGGACGCAGATGAGGTCGACGAACCGAGAGAGGACGCGCGCGACCTCCTCGACGTGCTCCTCCGCCTCGCCGTCCATGACGACGCCGTCCTTGAACTCGATCGGCCACGCGCCCTTGCCCGGCTCGAGCACGACCGCGTGCCCCCCCATCTCGAAGACGCCGATCTCGAACGACGAGCGCGTACGCAGCGACGGGTTGAAGAAGACGAGCGCGACGCTCTTGCCCTGGAGGTACGGAGGCCGCTTGGTGGCGCGCGTCGCCTTCAGCTCGGCGGCGTCCGTGAGGATCTCCTCGAGCTCGGCGCGAGACCAGTCCAGCGTGGAGAGGAAGTGACGGAGCGTAGCGGGCATGTTTCGATTCACCACATAGCTGGCTGGTCCTGCGAAGCAAGCTATACTGCCGACGATGTCCGCGCTCCCCGCCGACGCTCCGCTCTCGTACGAGTCCTACCTGATCTTCGAGCAATCCGTGGACTCGCGCCACGAGTTCATCGACGGCGACATCCTCGCGATGGCGGGAGGCACCCGACGCCACGCGGAGCTGAAGAGCCGAGTCTCTGCGAAGCTGACGATCGGCCTCGGCGAGGGGGGACCCTGCCGCGTCGAGGACTCGGACACTCGCATCGTCGTCGACCGCGGGACGATCCTCAACGCGTACTACCCCGACATGACCGTGATCTGCGGGGAGGCCAAGACGCATCCGCGCGATGCGGAGGGTGGCGTCGTCAACCCGTCGCTCCTCGTCGAGGTCACGAGCCGCAACACGGAGAAACGGGACCGTGGCATCAAGCTCGAGGACTACCGCTTGCTGCCCTCCCTTCGCGAGTACGTCATCGTCTCGCACGTTCGCCAGGAGATCGAAGTCTGGTCCCGCGCGAGCGCGGAGGTGGAGTGGATACGACGTGTCTTCACGGCGGGAGAGGTCGCGCGCCTGCACCTCGGCATCGACGTCGCGGTCGACGATCTCTATCGCGAGCCGCTCCCGCCTCGCTGAGGTTACGGGAGGAGCGACGCGGTGATGCGGGGGCGGCGGGGGACGGCGGCTCCGAGGCGTTCGAGGTGGGCGGCGGCGGCGAAGATGGTCGCCTCGTCCCAGGCGTCGCCCATGAGCTGGAGGCCGACCGGGAGGCCGTAGTTGTCGGTGCCGACCGGCGCCGAGAGCGCGGGGAGGCCGCTCAGGTTGCCGAGGAACATGAAGCGGCAGAGCGCGTCGATCACCTTCGTGTCGAGGAAGCCGGTCCGCATGTCGGTGTCGGAGACCTTCGCCGCGGTGCCGGCGGCGGACGGCAGCGCGAGGAGGTCGACCGACGCGAACGTGCGCGCGAGCTCGCGGCGGAGGCCGCTCCGGAGGCGGCAGGTGTCGAGGTACTCGAGCGCGCCGAACGCGTCGAGCGCCGAGAACGAGACCTGGAGGTCGTCGCTCATCTCGTCGGCGTGGTTCTTCCAGTCCTCGCGGAGGTCCGCGCGCGCCTCGCCCGCGATGATGACGTAGCCGATCGCGGCGGCGTACTTCGCGAGCTCGAGGCGGACGTCGACGAGGCGAGCGCCCTCCTTCTCGAGCGCCTGGAGCGCGGCGCGGCCGGCGCGCTGGACCGGCTCCGTCGCGTCGCTCCACTCCGACGGGGCGACGCCGATCGTCATGCCCTTCACTCCGCGCGAGAGCGCGGCGACGAACGAGCCGGCCTCGCGGCGTGGCGCGGGGTACGTCTGCGGGTCCTTCGCGTCGACGCCGCTCATGATCTCGAGCGCGTGCGCGAGATCGGTGGTCGAGCAGCCGAGCGGACCGACGTGCGCGACCGAGCCGCCCGCCGCGTCGCCGGAGCGGCTCACGCGGCCCCACGTCGGCTTGATCCCGAAGACGCCGACGAGCGACGACGGGATGCGGATCGATCCGCCGCCGTCGCCGCCGAGCGCGACGGGGACGAGGCCGGTCGCGACCGACACGCCGGCGCCGGTCGACGATCCGCCGGCGAGGTGGTTCGTGTCGTGCGGGTTCCGCGGCATCGTGCGCTTCGCGTTCGCGCCGCTCGGCGTCATCCCGAGCTCGGTCGAGTGCGTGGTCCCGATCACGATCGCCCCCGCCGCGCGCATGCGCGCGACCGGGGTCGAGTCCTCCGGCTGTCCTTCGTGCGGGAGGTACGCGGTGCCGAAGCGGCGCGCGAGGCCCTTCACCGCGTTCTGCTCCTTCACCGTCCACGGCACGCCATCGAAGAAGGAGAGGGGCTTGCCCTTCTTCCATCGTTCGGCCGAGGCCTCCGCCTCCGCGCGCGCCGCGTCCTCGCAGAATTCGACGACCGGCCCGACGCTCGGCGAAAGTTCCGCGAGGCGCTTCGCCTCCGCGATCGCGCGCTCCACCACCTCGACCGGCGAGCGCCGTCCCTCGCGGTACTGCGCGGCGAGGGTCGCGCTCGACGGCGCCCAGCCCATGCCTTTCGGCGGGGGCAGCCCGGCGGAGGGCGCTTCGCGCGGCGGGCGGCCGGGGTGCACGTTCGTGTCGAGCGGCAGAGGTCCGCGGAGCGCGCCGGGGATCGCGTCGAGGCGATCGATCTGGAGGTCCGATCGCAGGATGCGCTGGAGCGTGGCCCGGCCCACCGCGGTGCGGGCGAAGCGGGCGAGTTGCTTCAGCGGCATCCCGCTGATGCGCGGGGAGCGAGGAGATTCGGCCATGGGATCGAGTCGCGCATATTGCCAGCAGGCCGCGCAAATGGCACTTCATCCTTGTCGTGTCGCTCGCCACCACGGAAGGCATCAAGGTCACGGTCCAGGCGGTGTACGTCCCGGAGCAGTCGTCGCCGCGGACCCATCGCTACGTCTTCGCGTACACGGTCCGCATCGCGAACGAAGGCGAGGCTCCGGCGCAGCTCCGGAGCCGTCACTGGATCATCACCGACGGCGAGGGCCGCATCGAAGAGGTGAAGGGCCCCGGGGTGGTGGGGCAGCAGCCGTTCCTCAAGCCGGGCGAGCAGTTCGAGTACACGAGCGGCTGCGTCCTCACGACCCCGCGCGGCGAGATGCGCGGCACCTACCAGATGCACCGCCCCGACGGCCGCGCCTTCGACGCGACGATCGCGCCGTTTTCGCTCGCGCTCCCATACTCGCTGAACTGAGCTGACCCGATGGATGACAAGGACTACCGGCATCTCGCCGACGAGGCGCTGAAGCACATCGAGGCGATGCTCGAGGACGTCGACGCCGACGACGTCGACGTGGAGCGCGCCGGCGACGTGGTGACGCTCACCTTCAAGAACAAACAAAAGTGCGTGATCAACACGCAGCGCCCGACCCGCCAGCTCTGGCTCGCCGCCAACGCCCGCGCCTGGCACTTCGACTACGACGCGACGACGAAGCGCTGGCTCGACGACAAGAAGACCGGCGTGGAGCTCTTCGTCCAGATCGCCGCGATCGTAAAGGCAAGCGCAGGCGTCGACGTGGTGCCTTGAGCTTCGAGCGGTCGCGCCGTCTTCCGGCCGCGGTGAAGTACACTTGGACGTGAGGTCATCTTGCGTCTCCTGGTTCCAGCCATCGCTCTCGCTCTCGCCGCGTGCGGTGAGAAGCAACCGCCTCCGGCGCCGGCCGCGCCGCTCGCGATCACGCCGATGCCCGTCGCGGCGTCCGCGGCGGCGAGCGTGAGCCCCGCGCAGGAGCATGATGCGGTCACGCTCCTCGTGAACGTCTACGAGCGCTCGCTCAACGAGGGCGACGCCGCGACGGCGGAGACGTCGTCGACGAAGGAGTGCTGGGCGAAGGAGTGTGGGAGCCTCTCGTCGCAGGCGAAGCGGAAGTTCAAGGTGAAGTCGAAGGACGACGCGGAGGTCCGCGGGACCCACGCGCGCGCGACGATGGACGTGCTCTGCGACGGCGGAGCGCGGCCGTGCGATCGCGTCTATCTCCTCGTCGTGAAGGACTGCGCGCCGAACGCGCCGCAGACATGGATGGTCGCGGACGTGACCGAGGACGAGAAGAAGCGCGCCGCGTGGCTCGATTCGGCGCCGGAGCCGTGCCGTTGAGATGAAGAACGCCGCGCTCGAGGAGTTGAAGGCCGCGCTGCACGCCGAGCTCGCCGCGACGGCGGGCCTCGAGCTGGCCTTCGTCTTCGGCTCGGTCGCGCGCGGCACCGCGACCGCATTGTCCGACCTCGACCTCGCGGTGCAAGGTGACGTCGACGTCCTCGACCTGGCGGCGCGGATCGCGCTCGTTGCACGTCGCGAGGTGGACGTGGTTCCCCTCGCGCGGGCGTCGATCCCGCTCCTCGGCGCGATCATCCGCGATGGCGTCGCGCTCTTCGAGCGCGAACGCGGGCTCGAGGCGAGCTTTCGCACGCGCACGCTCCTCGCGCTCGAGACCGACGGCCCCTGGTACGAGCGACAAGCGCGCGCATGGCTGAAGCGCGTCGCGGAGCGGGGGATCCTTGGTTGATCGCAAGCTCGTAGCCGCGAAGCTCGCGGAGCTCTCGGACCGCAGCTCGCGCGCGAAGCAGCACGCGAAGCCGACGGCGGCGGAGCTCGCCTCCGATCGCGATGCGCTCGATCTCGTCTCGTTCAACTTGATGCTTGCGGTCCAAGCGTGCGCCGACATCGCGAGCCACGTCATCGCGGACGAAGGCTGGACTCCGGCCGGCTCGCTCGCGGAGGGCTTTGCGCGCATCGCCGCGCACGGCGTCATCACCGAGAAGACGTGGCGCGCGCTCGCTCGCGCGGTGGGGCTTCGCAACGTCGTCGCGCACGGCTACGCGGGGATCGATCCGGCGCTCGTGCACCTCGCCGTGACGACCGGCATTGCGGACCTCGACGCGTTCTCGGCGGAGGTCGCCGCTTGGATGACGGCGGGCTGACGGCGCGCCGCTGACGTCGCCGTGCGCACACGCGTTCGCACTGCGCCCGCACGCACGCGGACGGCCTCCTTATTGTGCGAGCGGTGCGAGGCGCGGATTGCTTCGGCCCGAGCGCTCGTTGCGCTTGGCGCGATAAACTAGTTCTTATATGCCTACATTGCGGCGGAGCGTCGCGGGGTCGCAACGTCGGACGTCGAGGGGGAGAGCAGTGGACGAATTCGAGGAGCTCGCGAGTCAGCGCATTGGAACGGTGTTGCGCGACCGCTATCGCGTCGACGCCCTCTTGGGGATTGGCGGCATGGCGTCGGTCTACCGGGGCGCGCACCGCAACGGGAACCGCGTCGCGATCAAGGTGCTCCATCCGGACCTGGCGAGGAGCCGTGAGATCTGCGCGCGCTTCCTGAAGGAAGGCTACGTCGCGAACGCCGTCGATCATCCCGGCGCCGTGCGCGTGCTCGACGACGACACCGCCCCCGACGGCGCGCCGTTCCTGGTGATGGAGCTCCTCGAAGGTCAGACGGTGGAGGCGCATCGTTCGTCAGGCTTGGAGACGGGCGCATCTACTGGGTCGAAGGGTCGTCTATCTACTTTGCAGCGATCGAGTCGGGCGCGGCCGTCGCGACCGGCGTCTCCCTGCCGGACTTCGCGTCCGATTTCGTCATCGCCGGTACGAATGCGTTCTTTCGCTCCCCGAATGGCGATTTGACGAAGCTCGACACGGCGACGCCCGGCGCCGAGCCCGTGGTGGTCAGTGACTGGCCCGGAATGGCCAACATGCTCAGCGACGGCAAGACCCTCTTCGCCGTCGGCTACAACACCGGCCCGATCGGATACTGCAACGAGAGCTTCCTGATGCGCGTGGACGAGACCAACGGCCGGCGCACGCAAATCGCAGTGATCGGCGATGATGGGTCGTCGCCCAACATCGTCCCGAGCTTCGACCCGAAATACCTTTATTGGCTCCATGAGGGCCTGCGCCGCCTCGAGCTCTCGCCATGAAGACCTGGTGACGAGGACTCGAGATTGGATCGCCGGCGATCCTCGTCATTCGTGGCCCGCGTAGCGATTGCATACACTTACGCACATTGCCGTACCGGCCTGGGGCTTGCACGGGCGGTGGGCACGATGAAGAAGCTCGGTGTCGGTCTCCTCGCGGTTTGTTCGGGTGTCGTCGTGGCGTGCGGTGGGGCGGAAGGCGGCGCGACGTCGGCGTCCGAGTCCGAGGTGACCGTGGAGCGCGGGTTCGAGTACGAGTGCAAGACCGAGCAGATGATCGTGAGCGCGGAGACGACGAAGGTCCTCGTCACCCCGAAGCGGCTCACCTTCGAAGACGACTACGGCACGAACATCGGCGTGCACGATCCGACCTACCGCGCGCCCGCGGGCAAGCGGCGCGTTCGCTACGACGGGTTCGAGACCGGCATGGATTGCTGGCTCCGTGTCGTCGCCGATCAGGACGTCGTCGACGGCAAGCCGAAGGGGCAGGTCCGCATCCAGTGCCAGGGCGACGACTTCATGCAAGAGGTCCTCGACTGCTCGAACCCGAAGCCCGCGACCTACCGCGTGCCGGGACCGCCGCCGCCGCCCCCGCCGCCCGTCGACGCGACGCTCCCCGCCGACGCGCGGAAGTGGGCGTGCACGACGAGCGGTGGCTCCGCCTTCGCCGACAAGCTCACGATGCAGATCAACGAGGACGTGATCCGCATCCAGGAAGAGGGCGAAGACTTCGACCGCACCGGCGAGCGCAAGCACAGCTACCGCCCGCGCTCCGGTGACTGGATCGCCTACGACAACGTCGAGTACGGCGGCGACTGCGCGATCACGCTCGTCGTCGACGCGAAGGTCCTCGCCTCCGGCACGACCTCGACGACGCTGAAGGTGCGCTGCGCCGGGGATGACTTCCACGAGGCGCAGTACACCTGCAAGTGAATCAGAGGCGCTGCGAGTAGTACTCGACGACGAGCTGGACGCGGATCGGGAAGAGGACCGCCGTCTCGTCGGGGAGGTTCGTGACCTTCACCTCGAGCTTGTTGCGGTCGACCTCGAGCCACGGCGTCTGGAAGTTGTCGGCGATCTCCTTCGCCGCCGCGATCGACGCCATGTTCTTGCTGCGCTCGTGCACCGTGATCGTCTCGCCCTTGTTCACGCGGTACGACGCGATGTCGACGCGCTTGCCGTTGACGAGGATGTGGCCGTGGTTCACGAGCTGGCGCGCGCCCGGGATCGTGCGCGCGAGGCCGGCGCGGAAGACGACGTTGTCGAGGCGGCGCTCGAGGAGCTCGATGATGACGCCGCCGGTGGCGCCCTTCGACGTCTTCGCTTCCTCGACGAGGTGACGGAGCTGGCGCTCGGTCACGCCGTAGTTGAGGCGGAGCTTCTGCTTCTCCTGGAGGCGGAGCGCGAACTCGGTGAGCTTCTTGCGCGCTTGGCCGTGCTGACCCGGCGGGTAGGGGCGCTTGTCGAACTTCTTCGGCGTGAGGCCGGGGAGCTCGGTGTTGAGGGCGCGGAGGCGCTTGACGCGGGGTCCAGTGAAACGGCTCATTTTACAGTTGCTCCTACAAACCAGTCCGAAAGCACGATCAGGAGCGCGTCTTCATCGGCGCGCCTGCTCCGCGTCGAGCACCGAGGCGGACGAGCCAGATAGCCGTGATCATGGAAAGAAGAAAGAGGCACGTGGTGGGGGCGAGCCCGACCGAGGCCACGACGGCCGGGCCGGGGCAGTAGCCGGCCGCGCCCCAGCCGAGCCCGAAGAGGGCCGCCCCGCCGACGAGCCGCCGGTCGATCGCCCCGTCCTTCGGGAGGTCGAAGTTGCCGCCAAGGATGGGTGATTTCAAGGACTTGGCCCATCGCGCGGCGAAGAAATGGACGCCCACCGCGCCGGCCATCACGAGCGCGAGCGAGGGGTCCCAGGCGCCGGTCACGTCGAGGAAACCAAGGACCTTGGCCGGATCCGTCATCCCCGAGATCGCGAGCCCGACCGCGAAGACCGCGCCCGCGACGAACGCCGCGACGAGCCGGCGCGTCACGACGGGGCTCCGAGGTGGAGCACGTGGCGCACGACGAAGGTCGAGGCCATCGCGACCGCCATGAACGTGATCGTCGCGACGAGGGAGCGCTTCGAGAGCCGGCTGAGCCCGCAGACGCCGTGGCCGCTCGTGCAGCCCTGACCGATCTGCGTGCCCGCGCCGACGAGCAGGCCCGCCACGATCGTGAGCGCGGCGGGTGGCGCGGCGATCGACGGCGTGAGCGCCTCGCGCGCGAGGAACGCGACCGCGAGCCCGCCGGCGAAGAGCCCGCCGAGGAACGCGCCGCGCCAGTCCTTCTCTTCGCCCTTCGCGGAACGATCGAAGAGCCCGCCGACGATGCCGGAGATCCCCGCGACGCGCCCATCGAGCGCGAGGAGGATCGACGCCGCGACGCCGATGAGCGCGCCGCCCGCGAGCGCGGTGAGGGGAGTGAACGACGTCATATCCGAGTGATGATCAGCGTCTTGCCGGCGGCGCTGGCCAATCGGATCAGATCGTCGGGATCGCTCGTCAGGATCTCGTCACCGTCCCGCCCGGCGTCGACGAGCGAGCCGTCGACCACGTCATCGACGTGCGCCGCTCCGAGCAAGACGCCCGTGCGTCTTGCCCTGTCACGATCGAGCGCCACCTCCTCGACTCCCCGGAGCAGCCGCGAGAGTCGCGCCTGCGCGGCGGGTCTCCGCCAGACCTGCGCGACGACTCCGGTCGTGGTCCGGACCTGCTCGCCGCTCCTCTGCGCTCGCTCGAGGAACGCCTGGACGACGCGGCTCCCCCGCTCGAAGGCGATCAACGCGCCAGCGTCGAGCAAGAGGCTCACGCGACCTTCCGCGACGGGCGCTTCTTGGATGTGCGCTTCGCACGCGGCTGGCTCACGCGTGCGGTACGCCTGGCGCGGCGGACGAGCTCCTCGATCTCCTGCTCGCCGAGGGCGCCGTGCTCTCGGGCGAACTCGTCGAGGGCCTCGCGCAGGTGCCGCTGCCTCGCCTTCGCCTCGGCGGCGTCCGCGAGCCAAGTGGAGAGGCTCACCCCCTCCTCCGCCGCAGCCCTCCGTACGGCGGAAGCGAGCGCTCCGTCGAACGAGATGGAGAACTTCTGGGCCGCCATGGGATGGTACTACCACTGGAATACTCGAGTAGCAACGAGCCTACAGCTCCTTCAGCTGCACGTTCGGATCGGCGAGGCGCGCGCGATCGACGGCGTGGGCCTTCGTGATGAGCGCCTTGCCCTGGACGTAGTCCTTCGTGAGGTTCACGCAGTCGAGCGCGATGACCTTTCCGCCGCGCAGGTACACGACCGAGAACCTCCGTGTCTTCGGGTCGCCGCGGACGACGACGTCGTCGTGACCGTGGAAGAGGCCCACCGTCTGCAGCCGCAGGTCGTACTGGTTGGACCAGAACCACGGCACCGCGTCGTAGCGCTCACCCTCCGCGAGCGTGCCGGCGATCGCCTTCGCGACGATCTGCGCGAGGTCGTTCGCGTTCTGGATCGACTCGAGGCGCACGACGTCGCCGCGGGCGTGGACGTTCGCGTGCGCGGCGCAGTCGCCGAGGGCGTAGACGTCGGGGAGGCTCGTGCGACCGTGCAGGTCGATCGCGACGCCGTTCATGCCCTCCGCGCCGGCGGCGAGGAGCGGCTCGACCGCGGCGTCGATGCCGATCCCGACGACGACCAGATCGGCGGGGAGCACCTCGCCGTCCGCGAGGCGCACGCCGGAGACCTTGCCCGCGGTCTCCTCGAGGCGCTCCACCTTCGCGCCGAGGCGGAGGTCGACGCCCTGCGCGCGGTGCTCGTCCTCGAAGAACGTGGAGAGCGCGGCGCCGGCGACGCGCGAGAGCACGCGCTCCTGCGCCTCGAGCACGGTGACGCGCTTGTCCTTCTTCCGCAGCACCGACGCGGCCTCGAGCCCGATGTAGCCGGCGCCGATGACGACGACCGCGCTCGCGGCGTCGAGCTCGGCGATCATCCGATCGACGTCCGCGCGATCGCGCACGTAGTGCACGCCGGCGAGGTCGTGGCCGCTGCACGGGAGCCGCCGCGGCCGCCCGCCGGTCGCCCACACGAGCTTCCCGTACGCGATCGTTTCGCCGTCCGCCGTCGTCACCGTGTGCGCGACGGGATCGACCGCGACGACACGCGTGCCGAGCCGCGTCTCGATGTTCCGCTCCGCCCACGCCGACGCGGGCCGGAGGAGCAGCTTCTCGAAGGCCTTCTCGCCGGCGAGGTACTCCTTCGAGAGCGCGGGCCGCTCGTACGGCAGCTCGGGCTCGGCGCCGACGAGGAGGATCGATCCCTCGAGCTTCTGCTGCCGGAGCGAGATCGCGGTCACGCCGCCACCTTGCCCTGCGCCCACGATGACGACGTCGCTCATCGAGCCGGGACTTTAGCATCGCGCCGGCGATGCACGCGCCGTCTACAGCCAGCTCTCGACCTTCACGTCGAACGGTGCGAAATCGCTTCCCGCGTCGGACGATCTCGACCGGCTCTCGCTCTGCTTGATGAATGAGCGCCGGCAATTGATTCCGTGCCTCGGCGACCGATACGCGCTTCATGTACATGAAGATAGCCATCTTGTTGCCCGTGAGCATCGCGCCGCCGCGGCGCGCGTCAGGACTGCACCGCGACGCCGATCGCGCCGCGGAGATCCGAGTAGAGGTCGCTGACCGCGAACTTCAGGAGCTCGCCGAGCTTGTCGCGCGGGGAGAGGTCCGACGCGGCCGCGACCTCGCAGCCGATCGCCTGGCGCGCGGGCTCGATGTCGCCGCAGATGAGGAGGCCGGCGCGCATGCTCGAGAGGTCCGCGAGCTGGAGCCAGCGCTTCACGTCGAAGGCGGTGTTGTCCGCGAGCGCCTGCATCATCGCGGCGCGGAGCTGCGCCGCCTCCTGCGGCGAGAGCGCGGCCGCGAGCGCGGAGTCGAGCGCCGAGCCGGTCGGCTCCTTCGCGCCTTCGTTGCGCGCGACGCGCATCGAGGAGGCGAGGAGCGTCGCGAGCTCCTTCTCCGCGGGGAAGAACGCGCGCGCGGCGAGCTCGGGCCGCTGCTCCGCGAGGCGCTTGCCGACGAGGTACACGAGCGACACCGACTGCGCCTCGATCGCGGGGCCGCACACGAGCGTGGCGCCGAACGGCGCGAGCGCGGGGGCGAAGGGATGGATCGAGTTGAGCTCCGCGACGAGGAGCTCGGGGGCCTGCACCGCGAGGATCTCCGACGCGTTGTCGAAGGTCTCGCGCACCGCGTTGTGCATGCGCGAGTGGGTGGGGGTGAAGGGGCGGCCGACGCGCTGCTCGGGGCGGAGCTGGCCGAAGCGCATCCGCGCGACCGCGGGCGTGAGGATGGTGAGGATGTTCGTGAGCGCGACGTCGATGTCGCGATGGAACACGTGCGAGAGCCACGCTTGCTCGACGATCTGGCCCGGCACGCGGTCGAGCGGCATCGGCGCGTAGTCCTCGTGGAAGCGCTTCTGATCCGCGGTCGGCGCTTGCAGGCGCGCGAGGACGTTCACGCAGCACCACGCCTTGTCGAAGAAGTGCTGGCGGAGGAAGAGCTCGTAGAGCTCGGCGTAGAGCCCGGGCTGATGCGGGTCGCGCTCGATCTCGTCGCGGACGCGCGCGACGGCGTTGTCGAGGTTGTCGGTGACGATGAGCAGCTCGATGACGATCTTGCGGACCTCGGCGTTCTCCGGCTCGAGGCGTGAGGCGGCGTCGAGGGCGTCGAACGCGCGCGAGGCGTCGCCGAGGCGGTCGCGATAGATGAGGCCGAGCTGATGGAAGAGGAGGAACTGGAGCTGGGGCTCCTCGTCGTCCTTCACCCGCGCGATCATCTTGCGGTAGCAGCGCTCGAGGCGGTCCCAGTCCTTCGCCTCGGTGAGCTGGCGGACGATGCTCTCGAAGAGGTCGAGGCGCTTGCGATCGAGGTCGAGCGCGCGGTCGAGCGCGTCGGTCGCGCGCGCTGGATCGCCGAGGTGGTCCTTCGCGATGTCGCCTTGCGCGAGCACGAGCTCGATCTTCTTCGCCGGGTTCTCCTCCGCGACGATCATGTCGTCGAGGACGCCGAAGAGCATCTCCCAGTCGGCGAGCTCGGTGTAGAGCCAGCGCAGCGTCTGGAGGAGCCACGCGTCCTGCGCCTTGATCCCGCGCGCCTCCTCGAAGATGTCCGCCGCCTTCTCGAGCTCCTCCGCGCGCCGCGCCCAGATCTCGCCCGCCTCGCACAGGAGCGCGAAGCGAGCCTCGTCGCTCGCCGCGTTGCGCGCGAGGTCGACCTTCAGCTTGCACGCGCGCGGGTAGTCGGCCTGCTCGAGGTAGATCGCGGAGAGCTCCTTCGCGATGACCTCGTTGTTCGGCTCGTTCTTGCGCGCCGCCTCGTAGCAGCGCGCCGCGATGTCGAGGTCCGCGAGCTCGCGGTGGAGCGCGGCGAGCTTGACGATCTGATCGGTCACGAGCTCGTCGAGCGAGGCGGCGACGCGGGCGAGGTGGTCCTTCGCGCGCGCGAGCGACGGCGTCCCGCTGCACTGGCTCGCCACCGCGATGAGGTCCGACTGCGCGCCCATGTCCATCGGCTGCGAGTCGAGCGCCGCCATCGAGGCGGTGAGGGCGCGCTCTGCGTCGCCGAGCGCGGCGGCGATGCGCGTCTGGAGCCGGAGCCGAATGAAGAGCGCGTCGTTGTCGCGGTCGCGGATCGCCGCGTTGACGAGGAGCTCGCAGAGCGGCGCCGCCTCGGCCCAGCGCTCGCCCTCCGTGTACGCGTCGAGCATCGCGATCGCGGCGGGCTCGTTCGAGGAGTCGGCGCGGATCGCGGCCTCGTACGATTTTCGCGCGCCCTCCTCGTCGCCCTGGGCGACCTGATGGCGCGCGAGCTCCACGAGCACCACCGCGCGCTGGCGCGGGATGTCGGTGTGCTTCTTGCGCATCTCGAGGCAGTCGAGGACGACCGCCATGTCGCCCTCCTCCTGCGCGATCTTCTGGATCGCCTCCCAGCCCGCCGCGTTCGTCTGATCGATCTGGACCGCCTTCTCGTACTGGATCTTCGCCGCGTTGCGATCGCGCTCCGGCGTGTTGAGGAAGTCGCCGAGCTTCACGAGCTCCTGCGAGTGCAGGCGCTTCGTCGGCGCGAGCTCGGCGAGGCGCGACTTGTAGAGCGCGACGTTCTCCCAGTCGCTCATCTTCTCGTAGAGGCGACCGAGGTCGGTGAGCGAGCGCCGGTGCTTCGGGTCGACGATGAGGATGTTCGTGTAGACCTCGATCGCGCCGCCGGGATCGCCGAGCTTCGACTCGTGCACCTCGGCCGCGAGCTCGAGGAGCTCCACCTTCGCCTTCTTCTCGAACGCGTGCTCCGCCCGCGCCGCGAGCACGCGCGCGAGCGCCGGCCAGTCGCGGAGCGCGTGGTAGCAGCGCTCGAGGCCCTTGAGCGCCTGCGGGTGCGCCGGTTCCATCGTGAGCACCTGCTCGAGGAGCTGCGCCGCGAGCTCACGCTTCAGGAACTTCGTCTCCTCCAGCTCGGCGAGCTCGAGGAGCGCGTCGATCTTCTCCGCCTCGGTGGGGGCGACCTCGGCCTGGCGCTCGAGCGCCCACTTCACCTGCGGGTAGAGCTCCTTCTCCTTGCCGAGGCGCTTCACGCCCTGGAGCGCGACGAGCGACGTCGGATCGAGCGTGAGCGCGGTCTCGTAGTGCTTCATCGCCTCGGGCGTGCCGGCCCAGGCGCTCGCGAGCGCGAGCTCTAGCTTCACGCGTTCGGCGTTGCGGATCGTGCGCTCGAGCGCGCGCGTGAGGTGCTCGCGCTGGGTCTTCACGTCGCCGTTCATCGCGGCGAGCTGGGCGGCGCGCTTGAGGACGTAGGGATGGACCTTGTCGACGCGCTCGATGTCGGAGATGAGCGAGGAGACCTCGCTCCCGCGCCCGAGCACGCTCTCGTACCAGTAGACGACGTGCGCGAGGTACGAGACGCGCTTGTCGTCGGGCGCGCCCGGCACCATGCGCTTCTTCACCTTGTCGGCGAGCTCGCCGATGCGCTGCGTCTCCTTGCCGAGGCGATCGAGCTCGGCGACGACGTCCTCGTTGTCGGGGACGATCTCGAACGCGTCGACCGCGGCGTTGAAGGCCTCGTTGAGGTCCTTGACGTCGTCCTCGTAGACGCGCGCGATCTTGAGGAGGAGCGCGGCCTTCTTGTTCGGGCCGTCGGTGTTCGCGAGGCGCTGGCGGTAGAGCGCGACGAGGAGCGAGAACTTCCCCTCGTCGATGAGCTCCTGCTCCTCGGGGTCGACCTCCTCCATCGCGATCGCGGGCGGCGGCGAGGTGCGCGCGGGCGCGGGCGGGCGGTACGTGCTGCGGTCGGGCGGGGGAGGCGGCGGCGGCTCGCCCGCGACGGCGGGGTTCTGATCGGTGAGCCCGAGGTCTTCGATGACCTCTTCGGGCACGAGCTCGATCAGGTCGTCGCCGTCGATCACGGACGGCTCGGGATCGCGCACCGCGACCTGTCCGCGCGACGTCTTCTCGTCCGCGAAGTCGGCGAAGTCGGCGTAGTCGGCGTAGTCGGCGGCCGCCGGCGCGGCCTCTTGCGCGTCGGGCTCGGAGATGCGGACCTCGACGGAGTCGAGCGGATCCGGCGCGCCCGCCGCGGTCATCGTCTTCGGCTCGGGGACGTGGACGGTCGGCGGCGGGGGCGGCGGCGTCGCGCGCGGGATGTAGTTCGTCGCTGGCTCCGCGGCGTAGGCCTCGACCTGCTCGTCGTAGGCCGCGATCTGCTCGTCGTCCGAGATCGAGGCGAGGCTGAAGCGCGGGAGCTCGTCCTCCGGCGCGTGCTCGTAGTCGGCGGTGGGGGATGGCTCGATCGTCTCGATCGTCATCCCGGCGTGGGTCATCGACGCCGGCGCGGGCTCGTCGCGGAACGAGCGAAGCGAGTGCTTGAGCGAGTCCTCGTCCATCGTGTCGCGCAGCGATCGCACCGCCGGCGTCGAGGTCGTCGTGCTCGGGAGCTCGTCGGGATCGGGGAAGTCGACGCCGCGATCGGTGGCGCGCGTCTGCTCGAGCAGGCGATCGACGTCGTCGTTCGGCGGCGGCGGCGCGCGTCGCGAGGACGGCGGCGGCGGCGCGACGTGGGTCGAGGGGGCGACGTGCGTCGAGGGCGCGGCGCGCGTGATCGCGGTGTTCTCGGCGCCGAGGGTGGAGAGCGCCTGACGCGCGCTCGTGCTCGTGTGGGTGATGGAGTGAGGCTCGTGCGACATCGGCGGCGGCCGCCACGGCGCCGGCTCGGGCTCCTCGTCGATGGACTCGTCGAGCGAGAAGGCGGGGAGCGCGTCCTCCTCGTTCGTGCGACCGAGCCGCGTCATCTCGTCGGGCTCGTCCATCGCGTGCATCGCGCCCATCGCGTCCGACATGTGCATCGCGTCCGACGTGTGCATCGCGTCCATCGCGTCGTCGCGGAGGTATTGCCGTCCGAGCTCGGCGGGCGTGCCGGCGGGGAGGCGCGTCATCGTCTCGCTCTCCTCGAACGAGGTGGTTCGTCGCGGTTCCCACATCGGCGGGAGCGAGTCCGGATCGTGGTCGGGCTCCGGCTCTCGCTCCCGTGTGAGCTCCGGCTCCAGCGTGCGGTCTTCTTGTTGTGGATGCGAGAGGCTCTCGAGCGGCGTGTCGGGGACGTCGCCCATCATCGCGCGGAGCGCCTGCGCGACGTCGTGTCCGGGCACGGTGCCGATGAGCGAGCGCGCTTCTTCTTCGGGCTCGGGCGGGGGCTCGTCGATCGCCGCGCCGTACGTGAGGAGCGCGGGATCGACGCGGCGGCGATCGGTGACGAGGGATAGGTCGTCGTCGTCGTCGCTCACTTCTTCGATGTCGTCGGGGTGCTCGTCGCCGTCGAACTCCGCCTCCGAGGCTCCGATCTCGACCTCGATGGAGATGGAGTCGTTCTGGCCTTTCCGCCGCCGCGACGCGTTGCGGGGCGGCGCCATGACGGTCCGGTCCTCGTGCACGTTTCGGCGATCGGAAGAAGAGGAGAGGAGGGGCTCCTCGTCCGCGGACTCGCGCGCCCGCGCACGCAGCGCGTCGACGTCGATCTGCTGCGTCGACTCCTCGTCGCTCATTCGGGATCCGCCCGAGAAAGTCTATCCCGCTGACTGATTTTCCGGCTACTTACGCGCTGTCAACGTCGGGGGCTCCGCCCCCGACACCCCCGCCCCAGACACGGCCCTCGCGCTTCGCGCTCGGGGCGCTTCGCGCCCGCATTCGCGGCCGCTTCTGGGGCCCCTCCGTGCGGCGGCGGGCCCTCGGGCCCTCGGGCTCACGTGCGCTCGGGCGTATGCTGGCGCTTGTCTGAGGCGAAGTCTGACGCTAACGTGAGGGTTGATGTTGGGAGCGATTTTGCTTTCAGGTCTTACGCGTACGTGAGAGTAAGGGCTCGCCTCTGGTCATGAGCAACGTTCGTCTGCCGATCCTGAACGATATCGCGGAGCCCGCCGCTGCGGCGGAGCTCATGCAGGTCGGCGATCTGGCGCGGGAGGCGGGGAAGACGGTGCGCGCCATCCATCTCTACGAGCAGATGGACCTGCTGAAGCCTGTCGCGCGCTCGAAGGGGCGGTATCGGCTCTACGGACCCGAAGCGCTCGTGCGCATCCGCTGGATCGGGAAGCTCCAAGACCTCGGCTTCAGCCTCACCGACATCCAGTCGATCGCGAAAGACGTCGGCGCGGACAAGGCCTCGGCCCCGTCCGCGATGACCAAGGTCCGCGGCGTCTACAAGGCGAAGCTCGACGACACCCGCGCCCAGATCGAACGGCTGCGCCTCCTCGAGCGCGAGATCCTCGCCAGCCTCGAGTACCTCGACACCTGCGAGTCGGCTTGCGAGCAGGACCGCCTCCTCGCCTCCTGCCCCTCGTGCAACCACCACGACCGCGAACAAGAAGTGCCCGACCTCGTCGCGGGCTTCCGCACCTAGAGAAGCATCATCATGGCGATCAAGCTCCCTATCTTCATGGACTACCACTCGACGACGCCGGTCGATCCGCGCGTGCTCGAGGAGATGCTGCCGTACTTCACCGAGAAGTTCGGCAACGCGGCGAGCCGCAGCCATGCCTTCGGTTGGACCGCCGAAGAAGCGGTCGACTACGCGCGCGAGCGCATCGCCAAGCTCGCCGGCGCCTCGAGCGAGAAGGAGATCGTGTTCACCTCCGGCGCGACGGAGTCGAACAACGTCGCGCTCAAGGGCGTCGCCGAGTTCTACAAAGACAAGGGCAACCACATCATCACGACCGTGATCGAGCACAAGGCCGTGCTCGACACCTGCAAGCGCCTCGAGAAAGAAGGCTGCGAGGTCACCTACCTCCCGGTGAACAAAGAGGGCCTCGTCGATCCGGAGGCCGTCCGCGCCGCGATCACCGACAAGACGATCCTCGTCTCGGTCATGCTCGCGAACAACGAGATCGGCACCGTGCAGCCGCTCGAGGCGATCGGCAAGATCACGCGCGAGAAGGGCGTCCTCTTCCACACCGACGCGGTGCAGGGGATCGGCAAGGTGCCGTTCGACGTCCAGAAGATGAACGTCGACCTCGCGTCGATCACCGCGCACAAGATGTACGGCCCCAAGGGAGTCGGCGCGCTCTACGTGCGGCGCAGCAAGCCGCGCGTCCGCCTCGTCGCGCAGATGGACGGCGGCGGGCACGAGCGCGGCATGCGCTCCGGCACGCTCAACGTCCCCGGCATCGTCGGCTTCGGCAAGGCCGCCGCGATCATGCTCGAGGACGGACCGGCCGAGAACGCCCGCATCCTCGGCCTCCGCGAGCGCCTGCGGAAGAAGCTCCAGAGCGGCATCGAGGAGGCCGTCGTCAACGGCTCGCTCGAGCACCGCCTCCCCGGCAACCTCAACATCTCGTTCTCGTTCGTCGAGGGCGAGGCGATGATGATGGCGATCAAGGACGTCGCGGTGAGCTCCGGCTCCGCGTGCACGTCGGCGAGCCTCGAGCCCAGCTACGTCCTCCGCGCGCTCGGCGTCGGCGACGAGATGGCCCACTCGAGCATCCGCTTCGGCCTCGGCCGTTGGACCACCGAAGAGGAGGTCGACTACGTGGCGAAGCTCGTCACGGACAAGGTCGTCCACCTCCGAAACATGTCGCCCCTGTACGAGATGTACAAAGAGGGCATCGATCTCAAGAGCGTCCAGTGGGTGGCGCACTGACCCACGAAGAAGAGGCACGTCATGGCGTACAGCGAAAAAGTCATCGAGCACGCGGAGAACCCGAAGAACGTCGGCACCCTCGACAAGGACGACCCCAGCGTCGGCACCGGCCTCGTCGGCGCGCCGGCGTGCGGCGACGTCATGCGTCTTCAGATCAAGGTCAGCGATGACGGCGTGATCGAGGACGCGAAGTTCAAGACCTTCGGCTGCGGCTCCGCGATCGCGTCGTCGTCCCTCGCGACGGAGTGGATCAAGGGCAAGAAGGTCGAGGAGGCGGAGGCGATCAAGAACGTCGACATCGTCAACGAGCTGAACCTCCCCCCGGTGAAGATCCACTGCTCCGTCCTCGCCGAGGACGCGATCAAGAGCGCCATCGCCGACTACCGCGCGAAGCAGGCGGCGAAGAGCGGGTAAGGAGCGATGGATCCGCAGGTCGAAAAGAGCGCGCCGGCGTCGAAGTCGCTGAGCATCGAGATCACCCAGGCGGCGGTCGACGCGGTCGCGCAGCAGATCGCGAAGCGCAACGTGCCCGGCACCGCGCTCCGCGTCGGCATCCGCGGCGGCGGCTGCTCGGGCTTCTCGTACGTCATCGAGTTCCACGACGGCGAGCCGAAGGCGCGCGACGTCGTGTACGACCGGAAGTCGTCGAGCGGCGAGGACGTGCGCATCATCGTCGACAAGAAGAGCCTCCTCTACCTGAACGGCGCCACGTTCGACTGGGAGAAGACGCTCATGCGGCAGGGCTTCAAGTTCATCAACCCGAACGAGAAGTCCTCCTGCGGCTGCGGCACGTCGTTCACGGTCTAGGCACTTTCGATGGAAGACCCGTTCGCGCTCCTCGGCGCTCCGCGCCGCTACGATCTCGACCTCGACGCCGTCGAGAAGAGCCACCGCGAGCTCTCGCGCGCGCTCCACCCCGACAAGTTCGCGTCGGCCGGCGCGAGCGAGCGGCGCGAGGCGCTCGAGAAGGCCGCGGACGTCAACGAGGCGTGGCGCATCCTGCGCGATCCGCTCCGCCGCGCGGAGGCGCTCTTCGGGCTCGCGGGGATCCCGATCGCGGAGGACAGCCACTCCTCCACCATCAGCGTGCCGCCGCAGTTCCTGATGCAGATGATGGCCTCGCGCGAGGAGCTCGCCGACGCGCGCGCGGCGAAGGACCTCGCGAAGGTGCAGAAGCTCGGCGAGCAGATCCGCGAGAAGTGGGACGTCGCCGAGCTCAAGCTCGCGGCGGGCCTCGAGAAGAACCCGTCGTCGGTCGTCGGCGTCCTCGGTGAGCTGCGCTTCTACAAGCGCTTCCTCGACGAGGTGGAAGCGATCGAAGACGAAGCGGACGGGTGAGCCGTGGCGATGCGTGAATCGGGGTTGATGGAGATCTTCGACCCGAAGGCGCCTCCGAAGGCGATCGGGATCGACCTCGGCACGACCAACTCGCTCGTCGCGTACGTGAAGAACGAGCGCCCCGTCACGGTGAAGGACTGCGACCTCGCCGCGCTGGTGCCGAGCGTCGTGCACTACGGAGGGGCCGGCGACGTCGTCGTCGGGCGGAACGCCGCCCTGCGCGCGAGCGAGCACCCGCGCGAGACGATCGTGAGCGTGAAGCGCTTCATGGGTCGCGGCGGCGACGATCCCGAGACGCAGCGGCTCGGTCCCTACGCGTTCGTGCCGCCGAAGGAGGGCGCCCCCAACGTCGTGCGCTTCGACGTCGGCGAGCGCGTCGTCACGCCGGTCGAGGTGAGCGCGGAGATCTTGAGGTCGCTGAAGCGCATCGCGGAGGACGAGCTCCGCAGCGTCGGCGGCGCGGTCATCACCGTGCCGGCGTACTTCGACGACGCGCAGCGCCAGGCGACGAAAGACGCGGGCCGCCTCGCCGGCCTCGACGTGCTGCGCCTCCTCAACGAGCCCACCGCCGCCGCGCTCGCGTACGGCCTCGAGAAGAAGCAAAACGGAAAATTCGCGGTCTACGACCTCGGCGGCGGCACCTTCGACGTCACGATCCTCGTCCTCGACGACGGCGTCTTCCAGGTGAAGTCCACCGGCGGCGACAGCGCGCTCGGCGGCGACGACATGGACCGCGCGCTCGCGGAGGAGATCTTCACGCTCGCCGGTCGCGACCCGAAGGCGGCGTCGCCGAGCGAGATCCGTGTCGTGCTCGACCTCGCGCGCAAGGTGAAGCACGGCCTCACCGGCGCAGCGGAGGTGGAGGTCGAGAGCCCCTTCGGAGGCGGCGCGTCGTTCGTCGTCACGCGCGCGCGCTTCGACGCCCTCATCGAGCCGCTCCTCGCTCGCACGGGGGTCGCCTGCCGCCGCGCGCTGAAAGATGCAGGTTACAAGCCGCGCGAGCTCGACGGCGTGATCCTCGTCGGCGGCTCGACCCGCGTCCCCGCCGTGCGCTCCTACGTCGAGGAGCTCTTCGGGCGCCCGCCGCTCGCGGACATCGATCCCGACGAGGTCGTCGCGCTCGGCGCCGCGATCCAGGCGAACCTCCTCGCGGGGCAAGGCGACGCCGACGAGGTGCTGCTCCTCGACGTGATCCCGCTCTCGCTCGGGATCGAGGTCGGCGGCGGCGTCGTCGACCGCATCCTCCCGCGCAACACGACGACACCGGCCGCGGCGCGCGCCTCGTACACGACGCAAGAGGACAAGCAGACCGGCTTCGAGATCCACGTCGTGCAGGGCGAGCGCGAGATGGCGGCGGACTGCCGCTCGCTCGCGAAGTTCACGCTCAAGGGGATCCCGCCGATGGCGGCGGGGATGGCGCGCCTCGAGGTGACGTTCCGCGTCGACGCCGACGGCCTCCTCGCCGTCACCGCGCGCGAGGAGCGCACCGGCATCGAGCAGACCGTGAGCGTGAAGCCCTCGTACGGCCTCGACGACGACACGGTGGAGGAGATGCTCCTCGCCGCGATCGACCACGGCGAGGAAGACCTCGCCGCGCGGAAGCTCGCGGAGGTGCGGGTCGAGGCGGGGCGCGTCGTGTCGTCGACGAAGAAGTCGCTCGCGGCGGACGCGGACCTGCTCGCCGGCGACGAGCGCGCGCGCATCGAGGCCGCGATCGCCGCGCTCGAGACCGCGGCGACGGGCACGAACGCGGGGCAGATCGAGCTCCGCATCTCCGACCTCGACGCGGCGACGAAGGAGTTCGCGGGCCGCCGCATGAACCGCGCGATCGCGAAGGCGATCGAGGGCCAGTCGCTCGCGTCGGTCGAGCGCACGGTGGAGGACGCGAAGGGCATCGAGGCGGCCCACGCAGAGAGGCCAATGCGCTGATGGCGATCGTGAAGTTCCGGGGCTACGGCGAGGTCGAGGTGCCGGTCGGCACGAGCATCCTCCAGGCGGCGCAGAAGATCGACGCGCCGGAGGGCTACGCGTGCGGCGGCGTCTGCGCGTGCTCGACGTGCCACGTCTACGTGAAGGCCGGCCGCGAGCTCCTCACGGAGCAGGAGGAGGAAGAGGAGGACATCCTCGACAAGGCCTTCGACGTCCGCGCCGACTCGCGCCTCGGCTGCCAGTGCGTCATCGAGAAGGACGGCGTCGTCGAGGTCGAGATCACGCGCGAGAGCCTCGAGGCCTTCGAGAACGAGCACCCGGAGCATCGCGGCAAGTACACGAAGCGCTGAGCCGAGCGCGGTTCAGCCGCGGGGAGCGACGCCCGGATCGCACGTCCCCGCGAGCGGATCGGCGCCTGGCGCGCTCGGTGTGATGCGGACGGCGGTCGAGCGCATCGTCTCCTGGCCGTTCTTGTAGGCGCGGGTCCAGAGCTCGATCCGAGCGCCCGTCGCCGGGAGCGTCGTCGCGCCGCTGGCGATCGCGGTGTCGTCGAGGAGCTGCGAGATGCAGGTGCGGAGCTGGACGCCTTGGGCGGGGGCGTCGACTTGCCACACGTCGCAGGCGACCCCCGCGACGACGTCGTGCTCGCCGGTGGGGCGCGCGTCGTTGACGGCGAAGAGGGCGCGTACGAGCGCGGCCGAGTTTTGGGGGTTCGTCGCGTTCGGGCTGCCGAGAAGGAGGCGGTCTATCACCTCGCCGACGAGTACTCGCTCTTCTACCTGCGGTGGATCGAAGGCCACCGCGCGTCCACCTCGGGCTTCTGGGTGACGCGGCGCACGTCGCCGGCGTGGCGGGCGTGGAGCGGTCTCGCGTTCGAGGCGGTCTGCTTGAAGCGTGCGCTCGGGATCGAGGCGGTCGAGACGGTCGAGTCCGGGTGGCGTCACCGGCCGCGCTCGCGTTCGGAGAGCGGCGCGCAGGTCGACCTGCTCATCGACCGAAAGGACGCCACGATCAACGTCTGCGAGATGAAGCTCTCGGAGGCCGAATTCACGATCGACAAACGCTACGCCGCGGAGCTACGCGAGAAGACGGTCACGTTTCGACGTGTCACGGGGACGAAGAAGACGCTGCTCCCGACGATGGTGACGTCGTACGGCGTCCGCCCGGGCATACATCGCGACGAGCTCGTCGCCGCGACGGTGGAGATGCCCGCGCTCTTCTCGCCGTAGCGACTCACGATTCTCCTCGCGTCGAAGTACCAGCTCCGCTCACGACGATCTCGAAATGCACGGATGGCGCGATTGACACCGATGTCCTCCTCTGTTCACCTGTGCCTCGCTGGCGCTTTGGCGGCGTACACCGGCGAGGGGAAAAGACACATGACGAGGTTCGGCGGGCTCGCGTCTCTGACTACCGCGACGATCATCCTCGGCGCCTGCGCTACGAGCTCACCCCCTCTCCAGTCTACGAGACTTCGTGTGTACATCGGCGATGATCATCTCGCCGGACCGGATGGTGACGCTCATCCGCAGGTGGTACGGCTTCAGATAACGAAGGCGGATGGTACCAACGCCGGATTTTGCACCGGATGGCTCTCGTCGAGCAACACCATCACCACGGCCGCTCACTGCATTCGCGCAAGGGGCAGCGATGCGCCCAACGCGACGTGGCGGGTTGACCCTCTCGCTGGTTCCGTCGAACAACGTGAGGCGCTCGTCGCGCTCGGCACGACGACCGTTGGGCTGGAGCATCCGGTCCACACCCGGCTTCGGAGGGAGAGCGACGAGTGTCATGGCGTCGACGTGGGCGTGCTGGTCTTCCCGCCAGAGAGACGCATCCCGCGCACGCTCCTCAGGCCACTGCCCGTGATCCCGGAGCGCGCTGATGAACCGGGTTGCGGGGACAATCAGTACTGCGTCACCCTTCTCGGAGCCGGTCTCGGTGGCCCGTTCACGGACGGCGAGAAGTGCGTGCAAGCGACGGCTCAGATCAATTGGCTCAACATGGAGAGCGGTCTTCGCAACGGCTCCTGCACGGAGAACTCCGACATGCTCTCTGGGGAGTACGATTTTGACGACTCGCAGCCGTGCGGGGGTGACTCCGGCGCACCGATTCTGTGGCGGGACACGGGCGAGGTCATGGCGATGCATGCCGCACGCCGAGGTGACGGTGGAGACGACTCGGTCGGTCCGATTCTCTGGATCACTCGCGGTAGCCCGAACGCCGCGCGGCAATGGCTGTGGCCCACCGCCCTCGATCAGGACGGCGACGACATCGACGCCGCGCGTGACAACTGCGACCTCGTGGCGAATCAAGATCAGGCAGACTGGGACCACGACGACGTCGGCGACGCCTGCGACGACAGCGATGGAGACGGGATCCTGGACGCCGACGAGCTCTCCGCGGGCACCGATCCAAGCCTGCGGGACACCGATGGAGATGGCCTGGAGGATCTCGATGAGATTCGCCGGGGAACGAACCCGCGCATGGCGGACACCGACGGGGACGGTCTTCGAGACGGGGATGAAATCAGTCTGGGAACCAATCCGCTCCTAGGCGACACGGACGGAGACGGCCTGAGCGACGGCGATGAGGTCAACGTCCATCGCAGCGATCCGCTACGCGCGGACACGGACGGAGACGGGCTCGCGGATGGAGACGAGGTTCGACGCTACGGCACGGACCCGACGCGCTCCGACACGGACGATGACTTGCTGAGCGATGGTCTCGAGATCGACCTGTTGCTCGATCCAAAGAGTCGCGACACGGACGGAGACGGCCTCATCGATGGGAAGGACCCACAGTTCGTGATCGTCGCGATCCGGCGACTTCCCGACGAGGTGGTCAAGCCAAGCAAGAACCCGCTCTACAACGCGCTCGACCAGGCGGAGCGCAAGCTGCTCGTCGGTGACGTCGCCGGCGCGACGGAGAGGATCGACTTTCTCCTCAAGAAGCTCGACGGTTGCGGTTCGAGCCCCGGCAACGATGACTGGATCGTGGTCTGCGCAGAGCAACGCACCGTCCGTACGCTGACGGAGCTCCTTCGGACGAACCTGACGCGATGAGTGGTCGTTGGGCTTTTCGTCCGGCAGAGTGGTTCATCGTGCTCATGGGCCTCCTGACGAGCGCTTCCAGCGCGTCGCTCGCGTGCGGTGTCGACCGCTGTCAAGAAGGCCCGGCCTGCGGCGCAGCCGTAGATGTGGCGTTCGTCTCTCCGATCGATCCAAAGCGTGACCGACTCGAGGTCGTTGTCGACGACAGCCGCGTGCTTCGCTGCATCCCCCAACCCCGGTACTATCGCTGCGATCAAGGGCTACTCGTCGATTACAGGGAGGATCAAGACGGAGGAACCCCGATCGTGAGCGGATTTCTCCTTACCGAGTTGCCGCCACCGTCGACGTTGAACGTCCGCGTTCTGCGTGACGACCGACTGCTCGGCGAGGCCTCGTTTCGGCCCGAGTATCGGGACACTCCGGCGCCAAACGGCGAGGAGTGCCGGCCTTGTCGCTATGCGGAAGCTCTCACGATGACCGTCGCCCACGAAGGCCACGATGGTGGCTGAGGGCGAAGGTCGGCGGCTCCACGCCGTCGCCGCCGTCACGTTCACGCTCGGCACCGCGAGCGCGGTTGGATGCTCCGATGAACCCACGGGAGGCGTCGTCGACGTGTCTGACGGTGGGGCAGTCGCGGACGGTCCTGGCGAGAGCGTGGCCGACAGCGGTCGCCAGGGAGTCGACGCCGGCGCGGCGATCTCCTCCGAGGTCGCGGCGCGCTTCGCGGTTCTCATGGGGAGCTGCTCCCCGAAGGTCAAGGCGGAGGCGATCCTCCGCCAGCTCTACGACGCAGACGGACCGCTGCATCTTCGCGCCGTCGCTGCGTGCGCGGCGGCGAAGAGCAACGGGTGCGCAGCGCTCGCCGAGTGTGCCGGACAGGTACACGAACGCATCGGCGGAGCGTGCCCCTCGCGCTGCGACGGTGACGTGGTCGAGACGTGCGACGACGGCGTGCTCTCGCGCGAGGATTGCGCTGTGCGTGGGCTCGTCTGTCTGACGCGCGAAGGTGGCGGGCTCCCCGCCTGCAGTGAACGTGGCGCCGCTCCGTGCGTTGCGGGACCGAACAGCACGCGATGCGGCGACGATGGCCACGCCCACTCCTGCTCCCTGAGCAACGAGCGCGATGTTCGCGGGCCGCGCTGCACGGACCTCGGCATGACGTGCGCGGCGAACGGCTGTCAGGGCGGTGCGGCGTGCTCGGGGAGCTTCGTGCCTCAGGCGCCGCTCTCCTTCAGCGGGGCGAGCTGCGACGGCGACAAGGTCCGTGGCTGCGTCAACGGTGGCGTGGCGACGTTCGACTGCGAACGTCACGTTGTCGGTTCGCGCTGCCGCGTGATCGATGACGCCGGGACAGATACGAGCGCAGCGTGCACGCTCGGGGCGGAGTGCGTAACGAGCACGATCGGCGAGCGTACGTGCGAGGGCACCAGCGTCGTTCTCTGCAACCGCGGCCGGATCGACCGGATCGACTGCGCCGCGCTGGGCTTCACGGCCTGCCTCGTGCTCGACGACAAGGCCAAGGCCGTCTGCACCCCAGGCGTTCCGTGAACCGCGCCTCGGCGTGGTCTCAATGATGCCGCCAGACGGCCTCACCTGCCTCCTTCCTCGACGATGCATCGGTGGCCAAACCGGGGGTAGTAGACCGCTTTTTGGCTGCCTATGATTCCACGAGGCATGATCGGAGCGCCGCTGCCGCGCGGCGGCCCGCGGCATCGACCACTCCCCTTGCTCGAGCACGAACCGGCCTTCTTGCTGTCGGTGAGCGCGACGGACGCAGCGCGGGTGATGAGGAGCGGTGCGGCTGGTAGACTCGTTTGCTTCGATGTCCTTTCTCTTCGGTGACCTCTCGCGAGCGCCGTTCGTGACGAATTTCCTCGAGGAGCTTCGCGACGCGCTCGATTTTGCGGGCGGTATCGCGGCGGCCGATCAGACGATCGTCACCGCCGATGTGCGGCGCGAGGAGGCGCGGGGGCGCGCGGAGGTGGAGCTCGCGAGGCTCGAGGCGCTCGCGTGGGCGACGATCGCCGCGGCGGAGGCGTGCGATCGTGGCGGCGCCGACTCCGCGTCTGCGCGTCTCGCGGCGGAGCTCGGCATGCTCGTCAACGAGCGGCGCGACGTGGCCGACGCCGCGGTGCGTACGAAGCTCGAAGAGGAGATCGTCGTGCTCGATGCCGACGTGGTCGCGGCGCGTGAAGACTATTTCCCCACGCTCCAAGACTGGCTGCTCGTGCGTGCGCCGCCGAAGGCGAAGCAGACGTGGCGCGTCGAGCTGATCCCCGGAGCGAAGAAGGATCTGCACCGCTATCGCGCCGAGCTCGGCGGAGAGTCGCCGATCGGGCTCGCCTGGACGCTCGCGCTCGCGATCGCGGAGGACGGGATCTGGGCCGCGCCGCTCCGCGTCTCTCGTCTCGCCGAGGACCTCGCGATCGTCACTCCGCAGCTCACCGGTCTCGTGAAGAAGGAGGTCAAGAGCAAGCGGCAGAAGGTCGATCGTCATTGGATCACGGGCGTCGTGGACGACGGTGAAACGATGAGCATCGAGCTCCGCGCCGAGATCGGCGAACCGGAGGGGTTTACCGTCACCGTGGATCCGAGCGCGATCGCGCTGGTCCGGACCGGTCGGGCGGACGATCCGACGGTCGGGGCGTTCCCGGTGGCGCCAGAGGACGAGCCGGCGTTGCGCGATCTCGCGGCGAAGGTCCGCGAGTTGGTGCGCGCGCTCCCGAAGCAGCGGCTCGTCTCCGCGACCTTCGATGGTCTCCCTTTCGACGGTACGAGCGCCGAGTCGCAGCCGAAGCTCGTCGAGGTCGTGGCGCGCCTCGTCGAGAGCCTCGCGCCCACGGTCGATGACATCGCGTCCCGATCGCGCTCCGAAACGGAGCTCGTGTTGCGACGAGAGCTCGACGATGGGAGGCGCGAGGAGCTCTTCATGCCGAAGGCTCGCCTGCGCGAGAAATTCTCGGGCCTCGACGAAGCGCATCAGAAGCTCTTCGCCGCGGTCACGCGCTCTCTCTCTCCCAAGGTCCCGAGCGAACCGAGCCTGAAGGCGGTCCCGTCGGAGATTCGCTCCGAGATCGCGCAGCCGGAGCCTCCCTACGTGCGGCGGCGATCCTCCGGGTCGATGAACGCCGTCGTCGCGCCCCTCTTGAAGGAGAAGCCACCGGCGCCGTCTTCTCCGTCCCTGGAGGTCGGCGAGTCGGAGGCGCTCAAGCAAGCGCGCTCCGCCGCGAAGGAGGGGCGTCTCGACGACATGTTCCGGCAATACGGGACCGTGTTCGCGAGCGGCTCGTTCGCGTCGATGCGGCCCGACGATCAGCGGCAGGCGCTCAAGCTGATGTTCTTCGGCAAGCAGCCGGACGTCGCGAGCGACGACGTGAAGAACGCCTATCGCGTGACGCTGCCGATCCTCCAAGCGCTCGTGCTCAGAGATCGAGATCCGGCAGACTACGAGCTCCTCGGCATGGCGTACGCCGTCCTCGAGGAGCCGGAGAAGGCGATGGAGATCTTCAAGAAGGCGCTCGACGTCGAACGCGCGCGCAATCCCGCGTCCGATCTCTGCGGGAGCCTCATGCGTCGCGTGAGCCAGCTCTGATCGAGGAGACGCGCCCTAGCATGTATCGGTGGCCAAAACTGGCCTGTGTAGGGCACTTTTGGCTGCTTATGATTCTCGAGCCGAGGATCGGCGAGCAGGGGAGTAGGGTCGCCCACCCCGGGTTTTCCCGGCTCGAGATGCTCGAGCTCGATCACAACGAGCTCGGTCCCGAGGCGGGCGCGATCCTCGCGCGTGCACCGCGACTCCCGACCCAGCTCGGCGACGCGGGACCGAGCGCGTCCTCACGTGCGCCGACCTCGGCATCGACGGCGCGAGCTTCACGGTGGAGACGACGAGCGACGGCGCGTATCACCTCGGCACGTTCTCGGCGGAGGCAGGGATCGAGACGCAGCTCATCGTCCATGACGAGGATGGCACCTCGCCCCTCACCAGCTGGTCCGTTGCGACGACGGTGAAGGCCGACGGCTCCACGACCGTCTTCGACGCGCTCGTCTTCCATGCGGAGCAGGGCTCGGTCGTGATCCGCTACGACGAGCCGCAGTTCTGGACGCACGGCGCCTTCTCGCATCACCTCGCGGCGGTGCCGGTCGTCGAGTTTTGCGGTGTGCGCGCCGGGACGTCGGCGAGCCTGCCGCCGGCCGCGCCTCCGCCGCCCTCCGCGGGGGCGACGATCTCGAGCCGAGCCGGCGGGCACGCCTGGTAGGCGCTGCGTCTTCGGGTTTGCGCGCCGCCACCGGCTCGTCTCTACTCGGCGCATGGAAGCGACCACGCTGTTTCCGGCCGGGAGGCCGAACGCGCTCACGACGAGCGACATCTTCGTCGACGGGCTCGACGTCCACGAGCTGCGCAGCGATCTCCGCGGGACGCCGGTGGCGTTCCGGACCGGCGGCTACTGGGGCGGCGCGCGAACGGAGGTGACGAGCACCGCCGACCTCAAGAAGCGCGCGACGTCTTCGAAGCTGGGGACGCCGCTCGAGGGGATCTGCGTCGACGGGAGCGAATGGATCGCCGGCGGTCCGAGCGGGCTCTACCGCTCCGGAGATCAGGGCGCGTCGTGGAAGCTGCAGAAGATCGGCAAGATCGACCAGCAGATCATCGGGGTCGTGCGCCACGGCGGCGCGCTCTGGGTCGCCGGAATGGACGGATATCTCGCTTACCAGGACGGCAAAGACTGGGTCGAGATCGCGCGTCCGAAGGCGAAGAGGGTCCCGTTCTCCGAGTTTGGGACCTCGATCCCTTATCCCGTCGTCACGCTGACGCGCCTCGCGGTCGTGGGCGACGAGCTCTATGCGCTGGGCCACGGCGTCTGGCGCATCGACGTGAAGAAGAAGGAGGCGGAGCTCGTGGCGCCGAGCAAGACGCTCGTCGTCGCGATCGCGCGGACGGCGAAAGGCACGCTCCTCGCCGTCGGTGTCGGCGGCACCATCCTCCGTCGCGAAGGCAAGACCTGGAAGCCCGTCCCGGGTGGAAAAGACGCCTACGTCGGCGTCGTGCCGCTCGGCGACGAGGTGCTGCTCGTCTCGACGCTCGGTCTCAAGACGTCCAAGGACGACGGCAAGACCTGGAAGCCGCTCGCGGGCAGCCCGAAGCTCGATCCGGAGAAGGCTCGCTTCAACGTCGCGGTCGCGGACGGTCAGGGCGGCGCGCTCGTGGCGGGGTGGCGCGGCCTCCTCGTCCGCGTGTCGAACGACGGCCTCGGGCCGTGGGCGAAGGGAGCGAAGAAGGCGGCGCCGAAGGCCAAGGCCGTGCCGGCGGCGAAGGCGGGCCCTGCCGTCGTGAAGCCGAAGAACAAGGCCGACGAGGCGAAGCTCCTCGCGGCGGTCCTCGCGGATCCGGAGACCGACGACGCGCGCCTCGTCTACGCCGACTGGCTCACGGAGCACGGCGATCCGCGCGGCGAATTCATCACCGTGCAGTGCCTCCTGAAGACTCCCATCTTCGGCGCCGACGTCGATGATCTCCACCCCGACCACGTGACGCTCGGGAAGCGGGAGCACGAGCTCCTCAAGGCGCACGGCAAGACGTGGCTCGAGCCGATCCGGAAGTACGTCCACACGTGGAGGTGGCGGCGCGGCTTCCTCGAGATGCTCACCGGCAACGGCGCTCTCTTCCCCGGCGCGAAGGCGATCTTCGCCACCCACCCCGTCACTCACCTCGAGCTCAGGGGCCTCAAGAAGCCGGACTACGCGATGATCGCGAAGACCGACTTCGGCTCGCTCCGCTGGCTCAACCTCGCGGAGGTGCGCATGACCAGCAAGGACACGCACGTCCTCGGCGGGAAGAACCTCGCGAGCCTCGAGACGCTCCTCCTCTGGGCCAACCCGATCGACGACGCGGGCATCGTGAAGCTCGCCGAGAGCAGCCACCTCACCAAGCTCCGTGAGCTCTCGCTCATGGACTGCGCGATCGGCGACGAGGCCGTCATCGCGATCGCGCGCTCGAAGGTGTTCTCGAACCTCGAGGTGCTCAACATCGCGGACACGAAGGCGACGGACGAAGCGCTCCTCGCGCTCGCCTCGTCGAAGACGCTGAAGAAGCTCCAGCACGTGGAGCTCGGCTACGACGACGATCAGTTCAGCCCCAAGGCGAGGAAGGCCCTCGCGAAGGCGCTGAAGCCTGGCTGGGACGGCCGGAGATGGGAGCCCTACAACTGAGCGGGAGTGGGGCCCTTCCACGTGGAGGAGCCCTCCTCACGCGCGGCCCACGCCATGTCGCGATCGGCGCTCGCCGCGAGGTCGTCGCGCGTGACGACGATGATGCCGATGTCCTTTCCGCGGAGGAGATCGACCGCGCGTCGGGCGGCGGTCTCGGCGTTCGAGCCTGCGGTGAGCCACTCGTGGACGGCGCGCGCGAGGCCGGCCTCGACGATGCGTTCGCCCGTGCCCGTCGCGGCGGCGGCGCCGTGTTTTCCGGCGTAGAGACCGGCGCCGAGGATCGGGACGTCGCCGACGCGCCCGCGCAGGGTGATCGCGGTCCCGCCGGTCGAGAGCGCCACGCCGAAGCGTCCGTCGCTCGCGCGCACGGCGACACCGACGGTGTCCGTGCTCGCCCCGGCGTCGCGCGGCGCGGCGGCGTCGAACGGGCGCGCGACGAGCCCGGCGTCCTCGAGCGGGCGCTCGAAGTTCCAGCGCGCACGCCAGTCGAAGGCGCTCCACGCGGACGGGATCGACGGATCGCCGGCGAGGAGCTTCTGCTGCAGCTCGACTGTGCGATCGCGCGATGCCGGCGTCGTCGGATCGTGGACGGGCATGCCGAGCGTGCGCGCGAAGCGGGTCGCGCCGTCGCCGGCGAGGAGGACGTGCGGCGTGTCGAGGACGGCGCGCGCGACCTTGACCGGGTTCTTGACCTCTTCGATCCCGGCGACCGCGCCGAAGCGGCCTTCGGACGTCATCACCGACGCGTCCATCTGGACCGTCGTCCCGTCGAGCCGGACGCGCGATCCGGTGCCGGCGTTGAAGCGCGGATCGTCCTCGAGGACGGTGACACCTTCGACTGCGGCGTCGACGGGCTCGGCGCCGCGGGCGAGCGCGCGCAGCGCGGCGTCGACGGCGCTCCGGCATCCGTCGGCGGCGTGGGGCGGCGTGCCCACGCCGGCGTGGGCGATCGCGCCGGCCGGGCGCCGGGGCGGAGGCGTCGCGGCCGGCGCCGGATCGGCGTCGCGCGAGCACCCGAGCGCGGCGGGCGCGAGCGCGAAGATGCAGAGCCAGGCGCGCGTCGTCTTCATCGGGGTCGCCGGAGCTCCTGCTCGAGCTCCGGGAAGTAGCGCGCGACGTCGATGACGTCGAACCGGCGCAGGATCGAGCTCTCGACGCCGCCGAACATCGCGCCGGCCGCGGTTTCGCGAAGGGAGATCATCGCGCCGCACGATCCTTCCTTTCGCGCGGGATGTCCACGCTGGCGCGGCCGGTCCGGTCACGAAGTGGGGCCAGACCGCGCTCTCAGGGCGCGTCGGTCCGTGACGCGTGGCGGCGGCCCCACGCGCAGAGGGCGGCGATGATGGGGCGCAACGTGAGACCGAGCTTCGTCACGGAGTACTCCACGCGGGGAGGGACCTCGGCGAAGACCTTCCGCTTCACGATCCCGTGCGCCTCCATCTCGCGCAGCGCCTGGACGAGGACCTTCTGGCTCGCGCCGGGGCAGAGCCGGTGAAGCTCCGAGAGGCGCTTCGGACCTTCGAAGAGGAAGTACAGGATGTACGCCTTCCAGCGGCCGCCGATGACCTTGAGGGCGCGCTCCGCGGGGACGATCGGAAGCTCTTTGAGGATCGCGGCCATGCTTACCAAAAGGTAAGTATGGCATGAATTGGTCTATAGGCGCAGGACGGGAGGTACGGCATCCAATGGGCATGACCACCTCACCCATCGCCCTCGTCACCGGCGGCAGCCGCGGCATCGGCCGCAGTGTCGCCCTCCACCTCGCCGACCGCGGCGCCGACGTCATCCTCACCTACCGGGAGCGTGAAGACGAAGCGCGCGCCGTCGTGAAGGACATCGAAGCGAGAGGCCGCCGCGCCTCCGCGCTTCCGCTCGACGTCGGGCGCGCCGCGACGTTCGCGGGCTTCGTCGCCGAGCTCCAGCGCGTGCTCGAGGGGCGTCCGCTCGACTACCTCGTCAACAACGCCGGCGGAGGCCACGGCGCGCCCTTCGCGGAGGTGACGGAGGCCGACGTCGACGCGCTGCTCGCCGTCCACTTCAAGGGTCCGTTCTTCCTCACGCAGAAGCTCGTCCCGCTGATGGCCGACGGCGGCGCGATCGTGAACGTGACGACGGGGCTCACGCGCTACACGTACCCCGGCCAAGCCGCGTACGCGTCGGTCAAAGGCGCGCTCGAAGTCCTGACGCGCCAGCTCGCGCGCGAGCTCGGGCCGCGCCGCATCGCGGTGAACGCCGTCGCGCCGGGCGGCATCGCGACCGACTTCGGCGGCGGCGTCATGCGAGACCCCGACGTCCAGTCCTACGTCGTCGCGCAGACGCCGCACGGCCGGGTCGGCGTCCCCGACGACGTCGGCGCCATCGTCGCGCTCCTCGTCGACCCCGCCACCCGCTGGATGACCGGCCAGCGCCTCGAGCTCACCGGCGGCTTCGGCCTCTGACCGTTCGGAGCTGCAAAAGTCCGCTGTCGCCGTGCTCACTCGCGCGGCGACACTGAGGGGTGGGTGCACCAGCGGCGTTGCGCAACCTGGCTCGCAACTGCATGAAATGACATAAGACTACATTGTGGTGCAAGATGTGCTTCGAGCCACGTCATGCTTCGGCGTGCGGCCTTCCTTCTCCTTATGTCCCTCTCGGCGTGCTCCTTCGTCGAGGACGCCGGCGGCTCCTCGAGTGAGGTCAACGAAGGGGGTGAGCATCGCGGGACGCTCTCGTTCCCCGACGATCCGTTCATCGTCAACGCCGGCACGTCCGAGCCGCGGTGGGTGAAGCTCTCGATCCTCACGAGCGAGCCCGGGCGCGTCTACTTCCAGGACTCGAACAAGCTCCCCTTCCACCTCGACTTCGCGCGGAAGCACCTGCCTGGGTTCGCCGGGACGTCGCCGGGCGACTTCGCGCGCGCGTCGCTGAAGGCCGAGGGGCAGCGCGTGATCGTCGGCGCCGTGCTCATGCCGCCGCGCGGCGACGTGATGGAGTACGGCATCCAGCTCCTCCGCGAGGACGAGTACTCGCGCGAGGACGTCAAGCGCCTCCACGATCTCGTGAAGAGCAAGATCAACGTCGCGGAGGGGAGGCGCGCGACCGTGTTCTACATGCCGAGCTACGAGCAAGCCGCCGCGGCCGAGCGCGAGCGCGGCTGGCTCGCGGAGAACGGCGTCGTGATCGGATCGCCCGCGCGCTGGCTCGCCGGCGACGCTTGCTACTCCGACGGCTGGGCGTTCGGGCGCGCGAAGTTCGTCCCCGGCTCCGAGATCAAGCGGGCGCACCTCGAAGGGCGCCTGAAGCCCGAGGACATCCTCGTCACCGACGGCGTGCCGGCGGAGGTGCCGTTCGTCGCCGGCATCGTCGCGCTCGCGCCGTCGACGCCGAGCTCGCACGTCGCGATCCTCTCGAAGACCTGGGGGATCCCCTTCGTGTACCCGCAGAGCGAGAGCGAGCGCGCCCGCGTGCGCGCGCTCGAGGGCAAGGAGATCGCGCTTCGCACGACGGCGGCGTCGGACGTCTTCGGCCAGGCGACGTGCAAGCTCGACGTCATCGAGCCGAAGGGCGAGATCGACGCGCAGACCCGCGCCGACATCGCCGCGCTGCGCCGGCCCGCGCCAGTGACGATCCCGAAGAAGACGCGCCTCGGCGCGCTCACGAAGCCGAGCGTCGAGCTCGGACCTGCGGACGCGAAGTACTTCGGCGGCAAGGCGTCGAACTTCGGCACCCTCCGGCGCACCATCCCCGCGAGCTCGCCGAACGCCCTCGGCGTCTCGTTCGACCTGTGGGACGCGTTCGTCGCGCAGACGCTGCCGGCAGGAAAGACCTTGCGCGAGGAGATCGACGCGCGCATCGGCGGCCTCACGTTCCCGCCCGACATCCCCGCGCTCGAGGCGAAGCTCGTGCAGCTCCGCGAGATGATCGAGGACGACGCGGCGCTGCCGCCCGCGCTGAGGACGCAGCTCTTCGCCGACCTCCGCGCGTTCGGCTTCGATCCGAAGGTGAAGATCCGCTTCCGCAGCTCCACCAACGTGGAGGACGGCGAGACGCTGAGCGGCGCCGGCCTCTACGACAGCTTCAGCGGCTGCCTCGCCGACGACCTCGACGCCGACACGGCCGGCCCGAGCCTCTGCGATCCGGGCGAGGCGAAGGAGCGCGGCGTCGAGCGCGCGATCAAGAAGGTCTTCGCGAGCTTCTTCAACACGAACGCGGTGCTCGAGCGCATCAAGTACGGCATCGACGAGGACGACGTCGGGATGGCGCTCGCGGTGCACCTCTCGTTCCCCGACGAGCGCGAGGCCGCGAACGGCGTCGCGACGGTGAAGCTCGACTCGTTCAGCACGACGATGGAGCTCGTGACCCAGCTCGGCGCCGAGTCCGTCACGAACCCGGAGCCGGGCGCGCTGCCGGAGACGGTGACCGCGCAGATCTACGACTTCGGCGACGGGCCGAGCGAGCCGAGCGTCGTCTTCGGACAGGGCTCCACCCGCGTCGCGCTCGGCGCGAAGGTGATGACGTGGGAGAAGGACTACGTCGACCTCGCGCAGCTCATCGCGAAGGCGTCCGCCGCGTTCAAGAAGGACCACGCCGTCGCCGCCAACGCCGAGCTCGCGCTCGACATCGAGTACAAGAAGGACACCGACGGCTCGCTCTGGCTCAAGCAGATCCGCGCGATCCCGCAGCGCAGCAACGTGCCGTCGCTCGTGCCCGTCCTCCTCAACGAAGGGGCCGAGCTCTGCACGTTCCAGGGGGAGGCGGGCAACGTGCTCGGCAACCACCGCCTCAAGACGCGCGGCCGCCTCGACACGAAGAACGTCCGGCTCGCGCCGGAGACGATCGCACGCGCCTCCGTCGTCGCGAAGCTCGCGTGGGGGCCGTTCGGCGAGGGCGATCCGTCGACGTTCGCGGGCTCTTCGCACGCCGTCACCGATCGGGTCATCGCCGACACGTGGACCGCGCCGTTCGGCACCCTCACGCTCGCGAACACCGCGCGCCGGCTCGTCGCGCCGTCGGAGACGCCGCTCGTCGTCGCGCGCGACTTCGGCTGGCACTTCGAGGCGAAGTACACGACGCCGCGCGCGGGCTTCCTCGGCGCCGGCGAGATCGTCACCGTCAGGAGCGACGAAGCGTGGGTCTCCGAGTGCGTCGCCGACGATCAGGTCGCGCCCGACACGAAGGAGCTCCGCGTCGCCGGCCCGCGCGGCCTCGAGGTGACGACGCGCTATCGCTACCGCAAGGCGATCGGACCCTTCGAGAAGACCGCCTCGCTCGGGCGCTGGGAGTCGACCGAGATCCGCGGCCTCACGAGCGCGCCGATCGTCCTCCGCGGCTACTTCTCGCAGACGTTCCGTCCCGGTCACCACAACTTCGACGAGGACTTCGCGTTCGAGCCCGCGCTCGAAGAGGGCCTCCCCGCCGCGCAGGCGGCGGAGCTCGAGGCGAAGGACATCCAGACGATCTTCCTGCTCAACGCCGCCGCAGGGTCCGGCCGCTTCTACGTGCTCCGCAAGAGCACGCAGCAGATCGAGGCGCTCTGATCACTGGCCTTCGTACGTCTCGACCTGCACCGGCCGCCTCCCCGAGCCGAGGTGGGGGTACACGAAGACGAGACCGAGCCAGTAGAGGACGCAGAACGCGCTCGTGGCGATCGCGCTACGGCGCACGGCGCTCTTGACCGATCCGCCACGCGCGGCGACGAGCGGGATGAGCACCGTCGCGAAGAGGATGCTGATGAGCAGGGCCTTCTGCATGACGCATCCATTCTTGCACCTTCCGGGCCGAACGCGTCACCACTTGTGCGCGAGGCGCGCCTTCGTCATGCGGCCCCACGGCGTCGGCTCGAGCGGCGCGCCCGCGATGCACTGGTTCTTCCGCTCGGTGACGAGGTTCGGCGGGCAGTTGTTGTGGAACGACCACGCGAGCCACGGCACGTCGTGGCGCTCGGCGACGTCCCACAGCTTCGTGCAGTCCTCGGGGAACATCGTGACGTCCTGGTTCTGGAGCGGCCCCATCTCGCCGATGACGACGGGGAGCGAGCGCGCCGGGCGCACGACGAGCTCGTCGAACCGGTTCGCTCGGTTGTAGACGTGCGTCTCGTACGCGACGTTGACGCCGTTGCCCGCCGTGATCGGGTGCGTGACGTAGTAGTCGAGCGAGCGCCCGTAGTCGCGCGTCCCCTGCACCGTGACGACGTGCGGACGCTCCGGGCGCTCCACCGATCGGATCGCGGCGACCGCGCCGTTCATCGCCGCCCACACCTCCGCGTCTTGCTTGCCGTCCCAGTTGTCCTTCGGCTCGTTGACGATCCCGAACATCACGAACGGCATGTCGCGCAGCGCGCCGGCGAGCTTCTTCCACACGAGCGCGGTCTTCGCCGACGGCCAGCCGAGCGGCGTGAAGGTGGGGTCTTGCCAGAGCGAGACGAGGACGTAGACGCCCTTCTTCTTCCCGACGTGCCCGATCATCCGCATCACGTCGCGGAAGTAGTCCTCGTCGTCGAGGATGTTCCGGTAGTGCGTGCGCGCGTTCCCGATCTTCGCCCTCCCGTCGTCGGGGTAGGCCTCGAGGAGGAGGCGGAGGAAGCTCGCGTTCCACTCGTCGGTGAGGACGTCGATGCGGCGGAGCACCTCCGAGACGACCGGCGGGGCGAAGGAGCAGGAGTCGCAGGCGCGTGTATCATGCACGTTGGCGCCGCGGCCGTGGAACGGCTTGCCGTTCGGGAGGCGGATGCGCTTGTCCTTCACCTCGAGCCACGGCGTGATGAGACCTTCGCCGCTCGGCGCCTTCGCGTCCGGCGGGGCGCTCGCGGGTGCGACCGTCGTCTCCGGCTCCGGCGGCGGAGCCCACGCCGACGGCGAGGACGGCGGACGATCGCCGCACGCCGCCGCCGCCGCGAGCGCCACGACGGCGAGCCGCTTCACTTCGCCAGCGACGCGTTCAGGACGACCGAGCCGAGGAACTTGGGGCGACCGACCTCGTCCACGGTGCGGGAGGCGGCGACGGTGCTGGTCTCGCCGATGAAGACGCCCAGGAGCGCGGCGTCGACGTTCTGCGCCATCGGCACCGTGGTGGCGTTCACGGTGACGAGGTTCAGGACGACGATGCAGCGCTTGCCGCGGCTCGTGATGCTCTGGATCTGCGCGAGCATCCGGTTCATGTCCTTGAGGCCGAGCTGGCGCGCGTCGAACACGGTGAGCTCCTGGCCGAGCTCGCTCGCGAGGCGGGCCATGCCATGTGCGATCTCGAGGATGCCGTCCGGGTCGCGCTTGCTCGAGCCAATGAAGGCGAGCGACTGCCAGTCGTGCTGCTGGCACCGGAGCCAGAGACGCTGCCAGACCGGGTCCATGGTGTTGGACCCGGAAGGTCCCGTCCCCATCCCCGTATCGAGCATCATCAAGGGCGGATTCGGATGATGAGACATGGCCGGAGGAGGGTCGCTGATGGGAGTCCCGAGCGGGGGAGGCGCGTCGCTATGCGGCACGGTACCTCGGCGGGAGTCGGCACGGTCGAGTATATCCAAAACTTCCTCCAAACGGCTTCTAACGTGGGGCGGGCAGCACATGCTGTGGCGAAGATGCCGGCGCGACCCGGGCACGTCCGCGCGAGAAGCGCGGCTGAACCGTGGGCGTTCGCGTCGGGGCCGTCAGCATGCGCGTTGCCTCCAGACAAAGCGCGTGCCGGCCTGCTAGAACTTCCTGAGGCGCCTTGTCCAACCTCCTTCGCCCCCGTGCCATCGCGAGCATCCTCGCGCTCACGCTCCCCGCGTGCGTGATCCCGCTCACCGATCGCAACACGCCGGAGGAGAACGGCGGCGTCACCGGAGAGCCCGCGAACTGCGGCGCGCGCTCGAACATCGAGCCGAAGAGCAGCCTCGACGGCCCGAAGGGCGAGAAGCTCGTGGGGCGCTTTCAGCTGCCGAAGCCCGCCGATCCCGAGACCGGCGCCCCGGCCGAGACGGCGACGTACTTCGACTGGTCCGGCAACCACATCACGTTCCGGTTCCGTGGCACGAAGAAGGTCACGGTGAAGCTCGCGCTCCCCGCGAGCCAGAACCCGCAAGACCAGCTCGTCGAGGTCGTGGTCGACAACCTCGCGCCCGTCACGCGCCAGATCACGGTGACGAAGGACGCGAAGGGCAACCCCACGATCACGCCTGAGGCGAGCTTCGAAATCGGCGGCCTCTCCGACGGTCCGCACGAGGTCACGATCTGGAAGAACACCGAGGCGCAGAAGGGCGGCCTCCTCTACTCGGGCATCGACCTGAACGGCGGCGAGTTCCTCGAGAGCCGGCGGCGCTTCCGGCGCATGGAGGTCATCGGCGACTCGATCACGTGCGGCTACGGCAACACCGGGTCGAACGCGACGTGCCCGTTCGAGGTGAAGATCCGCGAGGTGAAGCTCCCCGACGGGAAGGTCGCGCCGGTGACGGTGCCGCTGACGGAGAACCAGTACCTGTCCTTCACGTCGCAGACGGCGCGCAACCTCGACGCGGACGTCGTGACTCTCTGCTGGTCGGGCAAGGGCGTCTACAAGAACTACAAGGAGAACGTCCGCATCGATCCGACGGGCGCGCCGGTGCCGGTCGACGACGCGACGACGACGGTCCCGCAGCTCTGGGAGCGCACCCTCGCGGCGGCGAAGGAGCCGCTCTGGGACTTCGCGCAGGAGAAGGAAGAGGACAAGCCGCAGGTCGTCGTCATCAGCCTCGGGACGAACGACTTCGCGCGCGACACGAAGCCCGACCTCCCCGAGAACGCGGAGGAGGGCGCGCTCCCGGGCGACAACCAGCCCGACGGCGACCTGAACTTCCCGGAGGAGATGGAGAAGTTCTACAAGACGTACGCCGACTTCGTGCAGAAGGTCCGCGAGCGCCGGCCGAACGCGCACGTCTTCCTCGCGACGCCGCCGATGCTGACCGACCAGTTCCCGCTCGACAACGCGCGGACGAAGATGAAAGACGTCCTCCGGCGCATCGCGTCCGAGCGCAACAAGGGCGGCGACGGCAAGGTCTACGCGATGGACCTCGTCGAGATGGGCTTCCGCTACGGCCTCGGCTGCGACTACCACCCGAACCTCGAGGTGCACGCCATCATGGCGCAGCAGCTCACGGGCGCGATCCGGTCGAAGACCTGCTGGTAGCCGAGCTACGGCGCGAACGTCGTCGCGGTGACGGGTAGCTCCTCCATCCGCAGCGTCACCGGCGCGACGGTCACCGTGACGGGCGCGGCCGCGGGCGCGAACGCCGCCGCGGTCGCCGTGATGGTGGGCGCCGACGGGCCGAGGTCCGTCATCGTCGCGTCGGCGGCGGCGTTGAACGGGAGCGCGCCGTCCTTCGCGAACGCCTTGCCGGCGAAGAAGCGCGTCGTGTCCGTCGAGGCGGCGAGGTCTCCCCAGTCGGCGAGGCCGCCGAAGACGACGCCGGCGTCCTTCGCGAGGAAGGCGTCGACGAAGCCGAGCGAGATGCCCTCCGTCTTCGCGCGGTAGACCTTGCCGTCGAGGGCGCGGCCGAGCGCGTCGAGGCGGAGGAGGAACGTGCCCGGCACCCCCGCGCTGCGCATGTCGCTGCCGACCACGACGTAGCCGCTCGACGGCAGCGGGAGGATCGCGGTCGGGGTGATGAAGGACTCGCCGCCGAGACGGAAGGACGCGGCGTGTCGGAGCGCGCCGGCGCGGTCGAGGACGATCGTGAGCGCGGCGTTCGCGAACGTGTGGCCGTCGCTCGCGGGGACGAGGAGGTCTCCGTTCGCCGCCTCCGCGAGCGCGCCGACCTGGCAGGTGCCGTTGTCCGACGTCGAGGCGAGCTTCGTCGCGAAGCCGATCGCGCCGTCCGGCTTGAGGGAGAAGACGACGCAGCGCGTGTCGAGCTGCGCCGCGCCGGGCTCGTCCTCGCCCGCGACGACGAGGTCCCCGGCCTGGTTGTAGATCGCACGTACCGCGCGGAGGAACTCCGCTTGCACGCCGGACGAGGTCGCGTAGCCGAAGCGCTGCGCGCGCTCGACCGCTCCGTTCGGCGCGAGCTCCGCGATCACGATCGCGTTGTCGAAGTTGTTCCCGTATTCGCGGATGCCGAAGACGAGCGCGCTCCGATCGTCGGGTCCGGTGACGCCCATGCGCAACGTCGCGACCTCCTCGCCGTTCACCGGCACGGTGTACCGGTAGGCGCCGGACAACGTCCGGTTCGGCGCGAGGCGCGCGACGTCGCCGCTCTCGAAGAGGAGCCACGTCCCGAGGTCGTGCCGGACGAGCACGTCCGAGAGCGCGCGCGGCACGTCCTTGTCGTCCTCGCGCGCGAGGAAGCGGTGCGCGGTGAGCTGCGCGCCGTCGATCGTGAAGCGACGCGCGACGGTGCTCGGCGAGGCGACGGCCCAGAGGTTGCCGTCGGCCGCGAGCGCGAGCCGCGCGCGCGCGTTGTGCGGATAGGCCGAGAACTTGTAGTGATGGCCCGGCTCGTCCCAGCGCTGCGCCCACGGCACGAAGGGCGGGTTCGCGAGCGTGTCGTCGGCGGGGATGCCGGGCGGGAGGGTGCCCGGCGGCGGCGCGGTGCACGGACCCGCCGCGACCTGCTGCAGCGGGAACACCTCGAACGTCTTCGACTTCGAGAAGATCGTCCCGTCGAGCCCGAAGATGGCGGCGACCTTCGCGACGTCGGCGCCGATCTCGGGGCTCCCCGTGATCTTCTGTCCGATCGCGGCCCACGGGAAGCGCACCTCGAAGCCGGCGGTCCCGTCGATCCCGACGCTCGCGCGGTAGCAGTCGGCGTCGCGCGTGCGGTCGACGTCGAGCTCGCTCACGAACTCGACGCCGAAGGTGGGGCCGATCGCTCCGTACGCGAGCATCTTGAGCTTCGGCCCGATGCTCGTCGACGTCCGCGCGTCGAGGAAGGCCTCCACCTTCGAGACCTCGAAGACCTGCTTCGGCTCCGCGCTGAGGTGGAGGCCGCTCGAGGTCGACAGCGTGCCCCCGACCGCGAACCCGACCTCGGAGTGTCCGGCGATGCGGCTGAAGCTGCCCGCCTTGCCCTCGCTGTGGCCCTCGAAGGTCAGCTCCGGGAGGAAGACGAGCGGTCCGATCGGGATCGGATCGAAGGTCTTTCCCTCTCCGATCTGAAACTTCGCCGTCTTGTACGGGATCGATGCCGCGCCGGACTGATCGAACGTCGTCGCGACGCCGGCCTTGAACTCCATGCTGACCGAGAGCTCGGGGACCTTCAGGTCTGGGCAGCCCGGCGCGAGCCCGAACGTCACCGTGCACTTCAGCAGCTTGTCGAGGCCGTCGATGATCAGATCGACGAAGCCCCAGTCGAAGCGGAGGTCGAACGAGAGCTCCACCCCGCCTTCGTAGAGGTTCTGGAGGCGGAGCTGGTTCTCGAGCGTGCCGGGGTCGTTGTCGCCGTCGAAGACGAGCTCGTCGATCTGCTTCGTGCCGCCGACCTCGAAGATCTTCGCGAGCGGGCGCGTGCGCGGCGGCGGCGCAGGCGCAGTCCCCGACGTGTCGAGGCGCCGTTCGAGGTGCACGTCGAGCCGCTTGAACGCGAGCTGGAGCGGCACCATGACGGTGTCGACCCGTGTCTTTCCTCCCTCCGTCGTCGTCCCGCGGACGAGGCGAAGGAGGCCCTTCGGCGTCTTCTCGCTCACGCCCGCGAGGAGCACGTCGCCGCGCGCGAGGGTGGTGCCGAAGCCCTCGTCGAACGTCAGCGTCTGCGAGGCGTCCGCGCCCGGCGCGAGGGCGGCGAGGGCGGCGGCGTCGAGCATCTTCGTGCGCGGACCGAGCTCGAAGTCGATCCGGTCGGCCGCGCCGTCGCCGGCGGGGGCCGAGCTCGAGTCCGAACAGCATGTGAGGAGGAGAAGGAAGAGGGCGAGGACGGCGAGCTTCTTCAAGGCGGCTCATCATGGTGCCGCATCGCCCCGCGCGGCATCGTCCAGGTGGACGAAGTCTTGCTGTGCTGCGAGGCCATGCTCGATGACACGGCGACGCTCGACGAACGGATCCTCGGAGATAAAGAGGAGAAGGAAGAGGATCCGGCGCCGGAAGGGACACGTCACGGGACGAGCTTCAAGAGCGCATCGACGGTCGCACGTGAGGCAGAATTCGCCGATCTCCACGACCGGGTCCAGAAGCACTACGGCGCCTTCGGCGAGAAGCCGCAGCGCGTAGAGATCGACGATCGCGTCGTCTTCGCGGACAACGGCTGGAAGACGACCACCTCCGTCATCGGCGGCGTCTTCCTCGCGTCGGCGTTCCTCTGGTTCGCGTCGCACCCGCGGTTCGCCAGCCCCGGCGCCTGGGCGAACAGCTTCCGCCTCGACTCCGCGTTCGCGGTCGTGTGGATGCCGCTCCTCGCGTGGGCGATGGCGCGGCTGCCGCTCCAGAAGAGCCTCCGCATCTACCTCGCGCTCGCGCTCTTCATCGAGCCGTTCAGCGAGGTCATGTTCCGGGAGCTCGGCGAGGGCGGCTACTGGAACTCGGTCATGTGGCCGTCGGCGGTCGCGTACTTCGGCACGCTGAAGGAGCTCGCCGGCGTCCCCGGGGCGTCGTTCTCGACCTTCCTCGTCGTCACCGGCTTCTTGCTCCATCGCGCGATCAGCACGAAAAAAGTGGGCTACACCGAGCCGCCCGCCTTCGCGAAGGGCGCGCTCCTCGTCTTCCTCTCGAGCGTCGTCACGCTCGCGGTGTACGGCCTCCTTCGCGGCGGCCAGACGGACTGGACGTTCCGCCAGACGATCCACATGCTGCAGCTCCCGATCGTCGGGCTCCTCTTCTTGTACGCGCTGCGCGTGCCGGAGGACCTCGCCGCGGTCGGCACCGCGTACGTCGTCGCCGCGCTCGCGCGCTCGGCGCTCGTCGTCTTCGTCTACTTCGGCGTGTGTATGCCGCAAGGCATCACCGCGATGCCGGGGAAGCCGGAGTGGTGCACGAACCACTCCGACACGGTCCTCTTCGTCAGCGCGCTCGTCATCCTCTTCGCGCACGCGCTCGAGCAGCGGCGGAGGCACGTCACGCTCCGCGCGCTCGGCCTCGGCGCGTTCATCCTCTTCGCGATCGTCCTCAACAACCGGCGCCTCGCGTTCGTCAGCCTCGCGATCGCGCCGTTCCTCATCTACCTCGCGCTCGATCCGTCGAAGCGGAAGCGCCGCGTGACCGCCGCGCTCCTCCTCGCCGCGCCCGTCCTCGCCGGCTACGTCCTCGTCGGCTCGGAGGTGAGCTCGAGCTCCGCCGTGTTCAAGCCGGCGAAGAGCATCGTGTCCGTGCTCGACCAGAAGGACGCGTCGTCGCTCTCGCGCGACATCGAGAACGAGAACCTGATCTACACGCTGCAAGAGAGCCCGGTCGTGATGCGCGGCTTCGGCCACGAGTACGACTACTCGCCGGCGAACCCGCCCGTCGACCTGACCGACACGTTCAAGAACTATCGCCTCATCGCGCACAACGGCGTGCTGTGGCTCTGGTCGATCGCGGGCGTGCTCGGGTTCACGCTGATCTGGATGATCTATCCGCTCGCCGGGACGATGGCGATGCGCGGGTACCGATCGGCGGAGACGCCGCTCGAGCGATCGGCCGCGCTCGCGGCGCTCGGCATGGTCGCGGTCTGCGTCATCCAGATCTGGGGCGACCAAGGGCTCAACAGCTACATGACCTTGATCACCTTCGGCGTCGCGTTCGCCGTGGCGTCTCGTCTCGCCGTGCGTGCTGCGTGACGCGGCGGGATGAGACCGTGCGCCGCTCGTCCGTCAACGCCGCGAATGGATGGAGCATTCGTAACGGACCCGCCAGCGCGAGCGTTGGCACCGCACATGCTCTTCGTTCCCGCGTCATGGCTCAGAAGGAAGACCGCCGGCTCCACACCATCATCGGCGGCAAGTGGCGCGTCGACGCTCTGCTCGGCAGCGGCTCGATGGCCTCGGTGTACGCCGTCACGCATCGGAACGGCGCCAAGGCCGCGCTCAAGATCCTCCACCCCACCCTCTGCACGGACCCCAAGGTCTGCGAGCGCTTCCTCGGCGAGGGCTACCTCACGAACCAGGTGAAGCACTCGGCGATCGTCCGCGTCCTCGACGACGGCATGACGGACGACGGCTGCGTCTTCCTCGTCATGGACCTCCTCGACGGCAAGACGCTCGAGGCGCTGCGCCAGGAGCGCGGCGGTCGCATCGACGTCGCCGAGGCGCTCGACGTCGCCGACGCGCTCATGGACGCGCTCCACGCCGTGCACGCGGCGGGGATCGTCCATCGCGATCTGAAGCCTCAGAACGTCTTCGTCTGCGAGGACGGCGACGTGAAGCTGCTCGACTTCGGCGTCGCGCGCGTGCTCGAGACCTCGAAGTCGCGGAACAAGATGTCGCTCTTCGGGATGGTGCTCGGCACGCCGTCGTTCATGTCGCCGGAGCAGGCCGTCGGCGCGCGCGACGAGATCGACCACCGCGCGGACATCTACTCCCTCGGCGCGACGCTCTTCACCGCGCTCACCGGCGAGACCGTCCACCTCGGGCCCCACGTGCAGGCGAAGCTCCTCGCGGCGGGTACGGTGCAGGCGCGCTCGATCTCGCTCGTGAAGCAGGACCTCCACCCCGCGCTCGTGAACGTGATCGACACCGCGCTCCGCTTCGACAAGGCGGACCGCTGGCAGTCGGTCGACGCGTTCCGCCGCGCGCTCCGCGACGCACGTCGCGCCGCGGGCCTCGGCGACGCGGCGCCGGTCTCGATGCGTGCGGCGCCCGCGCGGCGGACGTTGCCGTTCCCGGCGCCGGAGCCGTTGTCCGAGCACCCCGAAGGACACACCGGCGCGGCCGCGGCGCTCCCGGTCGCGATCGCGCGCGCGCCGATCGCGGGCGTGAGCGAGGACGAGCTCGACGATGAGGCGCCCGCCGACGCGAGCTACCCCGCGGTCGGCGGCACGGTTCGGTTCGAGGACACGAACGCGCTCATGTCCCAGCTCGCGCCGAAGCGCGCCGGCACGAGCCTGTGGCTCGTGAGCTTCGCGATGCTCGCGGGCGCGATCGGCCTGATCGCGTTCTTCGCGTCGGAGAGCAGCTCCTCCGAGGCGCGCGCGCACGACCGCTCGCACGACGAGCCCGCGCTGGTCCCGGCGACGCTCACGTCCGCCGTCGCCGACCCGCTCCCGGCGCCCGTCCCGGCCTCGACGGGGATGGTCATCGGCGATCCACTCCCCGAGGCGCGCGAGGCCGGAGCTCGGCCGATCTCTGCGATCGCGCCGCCTCCGGCGTGGCATCCGCCGCGTTCGTCGGCCCGGAATCCGCCGCCCCCCCTTCCTTCTCCTGCCCCGGCGAGCCCGGAACCGCCGCCGGCCAGCACCCCGGCGGCTCCGGCTTCGTCCGATCCCTTCTCGACTCCCGAGTGAGCGAGACGGGCACGAGTGTAAAATCGAAGCTAAGCTGAACGACAAGACAAGGTAACGATGGCTCGTATCGAAGAAGCGACTCTCTTCCGGCCCGACCACAAACTCCAGATCGGCGGCGGCGGCGGCGGTGGCCGCACCCAACAAGGTGGCGGCGGCGGTAACCGCGGCGGCGGCAACGACGACGACGACGGACCGAACATCGCGATCAAGGAGCGGATCTCCGAGGCCGCGCGCTCGGCGAAGCGGCGCAAGGGGCTCTCCTTCGTCGTCGTGATGATCTGCGGCGCGCTCACGGTGCTCGGCACCATCTTCGCGCCTCGCAACTACGAGGTCGAAGCGCGCATCCTCGTGCAGCGCACGAACATCCTCACCGGTGGCCAGCAGCAGCAGCTCTCGCCGGAGGAGATGCGCAACGTCGCGAAGGAGTACGAGGAGCAGGTGATGGCGAAGGACAACGTCGTCGCCATCGTTCGCCAGAAGAACCTCGTCGCGCGCTGGGACGACATGCGCCAGCCGCACCGCCGTCTCATCGACAAGATCAACCGCAAGATGGGGAAGGCCCCGTCGAGCGACGAGGACAAGTACGACGCGCTCGTGAACAAGATCCACAACAGCCTCAAGGTGTGGGTCGACGGCGCGACGGTCACGATCCGCCTCGAGTGGTCCGAGCCCGAGGCCGCGCGCGACATCGTCGAGGCGGCGGTGAAGAACTTCCTCGAGTCCCGCTTCCAGGCCGAGGTCGGCGTCATCCCCGAGCGCGTGAAGATCCTCGAGTCGAGCGTCGCCGCCGCGCACAAGGACCTCGAGATCGCGGCGACCGAGCTCGATCGCCAGCAGCGGGCGCTGAACCCGAAGGCGCGCTTCAGCATCATCATCCCGAACCTGCCCGCCGGCGTGAACGATCGCCCGGAGCCGGCGGACCCCGCGCTGAAGGCGAAGCTCGACGCGCTTCACCAGCAGATCGCGATCCTCCAGGAGGGCAAGATCCGGCGCGAGGCCGAGCTCCAGCAGGAGCTCATCGCGAAGAAGCAGCAGCTCGCGGAGGGGCACCCCGAGATCATCGCGCTCAAGCAGACGATCGAGCAGACGAAGCAGGACTCGCCGCAGGTCGCGAAGCTGAAGGCGGAGGAGCGCGAGCTCATTCAGGAGATCCAGGAGAAGAAGAAGGCGGCCGCGGCGGAGCGTGAGAACGCGCCCAAGCGCGCCGCGGCTCCGACGCCCGCGCCGGCCGCGCCCGAAACGCCGCAAGCCGGCACGACGAAGAGCGTCCAGGAGGCGCAGGTCCAGTTCGACGCCGTCAACAAGAAGTACCAGGACCTCATCGCGCAGCTCGACGCCGCGCGCCTCGAGATGAAGACGGCGGAGGCGGCGTTCAAGACGCGCTACCGCGTCGTTCACCCCGCCGAGGTCCCCAACGCCCCGAAGCGCCCGGTCGGCCTGATCGCCATCGCGATCGGCGTCATGTCGACGATCGCCGCCGTGCTCGCCGTCGCCGCCCTCGCCGATCGCTTCTCCGGCATCTTCTTCGAGCCCCGCGACGTCCGCGACCGCCTAGGCCTCCCAGTCTTCGCGACTTTTTCATAGTCAGGGGCTTCGCCCCCGACACCCCCACCCCGCGAACACGACCCTCCGCGCTTCGCGCGTCGGGTTGCTTCGCAACCGCTGTGGCGGTCGCGTTCGCGGGGCCCCGAGCGCGACGTGCGCGAGCCTATTTTGTGACGCAACCTGCCGGAAAGAGCCAGTAAGGTAAGAGGCCGTGTTTCCGTTCTCCGCTGTCATGCATATGGACGTGGAGAACCAGGTGGCGGGGTCCATCCGGGCGGAGGAGCGTCTTCGGTCCGGTAGCGACATCAAGGCGGCGGAGACGGAGATCAACCCGCTCCTCCGCTACGACTACATCTGGAAGAACGGCACGAAGCACTTCGTCGCGCTCTACAACCCGCGCCTCATCTACACGCGCTACTGGGATCGCCGGTTCCCGAACCCGAACCGCATCAACCCGAACACGCTCAACCAAGACGATCCGAACGACCAGCCGTTCTCGCAGCTGCACAAGTTCGGCGCCGGCTACGAGCAGATCGCGCCGCGGTGGCGGCTCTCGCTCTACGGCTACGGCGCGTACGGCACGATCTCGACGACCGCGCTCCTCGTCCAGGATCCGTGGGTCGGCGAAGGGCCCCCGCCGGACCCGAACCCGATCGTGCCTTCGACGATCGGCGCGCGCTTCACGCTCATCTTCGCGCAGGTGCAGGCCTTCGTCCCGATCAAGCTGAGCGCGCGCACGGCGCTCATCCCGGGCGCGACCTACAACGCGTTCGGCGGCGCCGACGAGCCGTCGCGCGGCGTCATCGCGTTCACGCGCGGACCGGGCGCGAGCCTCCAGCTCGATCACATGGCGACGCGCGAGGACCGCCTCATCACCACCCTAGGCGGGGCGCTCATCGACACGACCTTTCAGCAGGAGCGCGACGCGACCTCGATCTATCGCTCCGAGCTCCTCCAGGGTTGGCGCCACTACTTCAGCGACCACCTCACGTCGGAGATCGCCGTCGGCGCCTCGCTCGGCGGCGACGCGATCAACGGCTTCAACATCTTCTCGTCGGGGCAGGCGTGGATCGTCTGGGACTCGTGGACGGTCGCGCGCGTCCCGCCCGGCGCGGCGCCGTTCGGGGCGGAGCCGGGGCGCAAGGGGCACCTCCAGATCGGCGCGGTCGCGAAGGTGGGACCGTGGATCGACATCTTCTCCGGCGACCTCGAGCAGCGCGCGATCACGGGCGTCGCGATGAACTACGGCCTCGGCCGCTTCGCCTACCGCGCGTACCTCTCGCAGGGCCGCGTCATCAACACGCCGCGTTCGGTCGCGCAGTACCAGATCGTCCTCGGCGAGACGGGCGTCCGTTACAACATCATCCCCGAGGTCGCCGTCGACGCGGGCCTCCGCGTCGGCTACCAGGACTTCGACAACGCGATCCGCTTCAACCAGCTCACGCAGATCACGGCGTTCGCGGGCCTCACGTACACCCCGCTGATGTACCACTGGAACCCGTAGCCGCTCGGATTGAAACAGGTTGCGCGGGCGGCTCGGCGGTGGCACGCCGTCGGGGTCGTGCGCCACAAGTATGGGATCGGATTGCTCGTCGCGGTCGTGGCCGCGGGCTGCGCCGCGGAGGCGGAGCCGGTCGGGCGTGACGAGTCCGCGATGAGCCTGACCGACACCGCGGTGATGGGGTCGCTCCAGGACCGCATCAAGCCGCTGAAGACGGTGCGCGTTCCGGCGCCGAAGGGGAGCGCGATCGTCGATCAGGCCGCGGCGGTGCGGCTCGGCAAGGCGCTCTTCTGGGACGTGCAGGCGGGCGGGGACGGGCAGACCGCGTGCGCGTCGTGTCACTACGCGGCGGGGGCGGACACGCGGACGAAGAACACGCTCGCGCCCGGGCCCGACGGTCGCTTCGCGAGCCTCGGCGTCACCGCGCCCGATCAGGAGCTCACGCCCGGCAACATCGACAACGACGATCGCGTCGGCTCGCAGGGCGTCACGTCGATGCGCTTCGTCGGCCTCTCGGAGGACCTCGCGAGCGGCGCCGATCGCTGCGAGCCCGCGCCGTCGCCGGTGTTCGGCGAAGCGCGGCAGGTCACGCCGCGCAACTCGTCCACCGTCATCGGTTCGGTGTTCATGCGCGAGCTGTTCTGGGACGGCCGCGCGCGCGGCGTCTTCAACGGCGTCGACCTCACCGGCGAGGACGGCATCGCGCGCGTCGAGGCGTCGGCGCTCGCGTCGCAGGCGACCGGGCCCGCGAACGATCCGATCGAGATGTCCTGCGCGGGACGCGGCTTCAACGGGCCCGGCGGCCTCGGCGCGAAGCTCCTCGCGCGGCGCGCGCTCCAGCATCAACACGTCGATCCGACCGACGGCGTGCTCGGCGGCTCCGCGCTCCGCTGCGGCGATCACGCGTGCACGTATCGTGAGCTCGTCGCCGCCGCGTTCGGCGACCTCGACGCGGAGGCGAAGTTCTCGCTCGTGTGGGGCGAGGCGATCCAGGCGTACGAGGCGACGCTCGTGCCGGACGACACGCCGCTCGATCGCTACCTGTCCGGCGACTTCGCCGCGCTGACGGATCGGCAAAAGTACGGTTTTTGGGTTTTTCTCGCGCCGGGCAACTGCGTGACGTGCCACTTCGGCGCGGAGCTGTCGGACGCGTCGTGGGCGTTCGCGGAGCAGAACGGCCTCGTCAACCAGGACGGCGGCGACGTCGGGTACCACAACGTCGGGGTGCGCCCGGTGTCGGGGCCGAGCCCGGAGGACCTCGGCCGCGCGAGCTTCTCGCGGACCGCGGCGCCGGCGGATCGCGGGGCGTTCAAGACACCGTCGCTCCGCAACGTCGGCCTCACCGCGCCGTACTTCCACAACGGCGGCAAGGCCACGCTCGCGGACGTGGTCACGTTCTACGGCAACTGGTCCGAGCACGCCGACGACGTCTCGATCTCGGTGCGCCAGATCTCGTCGCTCGTCGCGAGCCTGCCGAACTACAAGGACGCGCTCGTCGACTTCTTGCAGAACGGCCTCACCGACTGCCGCGTCGCGCAGGAGCGCGCCCCGTTCGATCACCCGTCCCTCGACGTCCCGAACGGCCCTCGCCTCGCCGCGGTGGGCGCCGAAGGTCACGGCGTCTGCCCCTGATTAGGCCGGCGCGGATCGGAAGAGCAGCCCACAGCTCTGCTCCGAAGCTCGCCTCCGCTTCGAGCGTCCTCGCTTCGGTCGCCGCTGCGTCGCGGTCGCCCTCGAGCACGGCGGCGCCTCCGATGCAGCCCAGCACGTAGCAGCGGAGGAGGCCGAGCGGGCCGCGTGCCGTGTGCAAGCTGCGACGAGACGCTGCGAGCAGCTCCATTCGTGCGACGTGCGCGGCGGCGGCGTCACCGTCGTAGAGCGCGCACTCGCACGCGCCGCACCGCGGCGACGGCGCGGAACTCGCGCTTGAAGCGATAGAGCGAGTCGGCGTCGACGTGGACGAGCCGCTTGAGCGCGACGACCGCCCCGCGCTCGGTGTCGCGAGCCTCGAAGACCCGCCCGAACGCGCCGGCGCCGAGCTCGCGGAGCAGCTCGAATCGTCCTCCGAGGAGCGGTGTGTCCGCGACCGACACGGCCGCAGGTTACGGTGGCGGCCGGCGCCAGGCGAGCGTTCCTGCCGGCCCCGAACGACGCGGCGCGCGGCGCCCGACTTTTTTCGTCACCATCGCCCGCGACCGGCGCCTTCTTCTTCGAGAACGGAGGCTACGATGGCGATCTTGATCGACGAAGCGATGGATGTCCGGAGCGCAGCGAGCGGCGATCGTGTCGCCTTCGCGCGCCTCGTCGACGCGACGAAGCACGTCGTGACGTCGATCGCGCTCGGGATCTTGCGCGATCTCCGCGCGAGCGAGGACGTCGCGCAGGAGGTCTACCTCCAGGCGTGGAACGATCTCCCGTCGCTGCGGCGCGCGGAGAGCTTCCTGCCCTGGCTCCGGCAGCTCACGCGCCATGAGGCGCTGACGCGCGCGCGGTCGCGGCGGCGCTACGAGAAGCGGCACGCGCCGTGGGACGCGGAGGCGAGCGAGCGCGCCGCGGAGACGAGCGCGGAGGACGCCGCGATCTCGGAGGAGGAGCGGCTCGTCCTCGAGGAGGCGCTCGCGGCGATGCCCGACGACGCACGCGACGTGCTCCTCCTCTTCTACCGCGAGGGGCAGTCGGTCCGTCAGGTCGCGCGCCTCCTCGGTCTGAGCGAGTCGGCGGTGAAGAAGCGGCTCGAGCGCGCGCGCGGCGCGCTCCGTGAAGGCGTCGAGGCGCGCTTCGCCGCGGTCGCGGGCAGGAGCGCGGCCGGCGTCGCGTTCGTCGCCGCGGTCGCCGGGAGCCTCGCGTTCGCGGCGCCCACGACCGCCGCCGCGGCCACCGTGCTCCTCCCGAACGCAGGGAAGACCGCGCTCGCGATGCTGGCGCCCGCCGCGGTCGTGACCGCGACGGCGCTCCCGCGTACGAGGTACGGCCTGGTCGCGCTCCTCCTGCCTACCTTCTCGATGGTGGCGCTCGCGCTGAGCGTCGTGCTCGTCGCGATCGTCTTCCTCCTCGTGCGCCCGCTGCTCAAGAGCGCGATCGACGAACGCGAGCGTCGTGAGCTCCGGCGCTTCCGTCTCGTCGCGGCCGCGCTCGTGGTGGGCTTCCACGCGAGCGTCCTCGGGTCGGTCGTCGGGATGCCGTGGCTCGGAGACCTCGGGAGCGGCCTCGGCCTGCTCCTCTCCTGGATCGGCTTCGGCATCGGAGGCGGCGTCCTCTTCAGCCACCGCCTCCCGAAGATCCTCGAGCGCCGCCGCCAGCGCGAGAAAGAGACCGACCCCGCCGCGTTCGTCGCCGCAGAGCGTCGCCGCCGCCTTCGTTCATGGATCATCCTCGCGCTCGCCATCGCGGCCTTCGTCGGCGCGTTCGAGCTCATCGTCTACCGCGTCTGAGAGGCCGCGTGACGCGCCTGCCACCCAACTCGCAGAGAGTAGTTTTTCCATGGTTCAGCAAGTTTTTAATGCCTGACCGTGGGGATGACGATGAGTGACCAATCGCAGATCTCGGCCGACCATCGGTCGCCACCAAGGAGCGGCTCGATCGCTTCACGGAGAGCCACGGCCTGAAGTAGAACTACGTCGTCGAGCAAGCCTTGCTCTACTTCATGGAAGCGCGCAAGGAGCTCCCTGATGAAGCCTTCGTCCCGGCTCGACTGGTCCTGGACGATAGGGTCTTCGAGCGCGTCGCCTCCCTCGCCATCGAGACCATCGCGGCGACGAGCGAGGGCGAGTCGCTCGTAGGGGCCGTCTAGCGATTGTCGCCTTCGCGCGCCTCGTCTTGACATCGATACGCCATGAGCGCCATCGCGGTTCCGCGTGCGAGGGGGTGGCGGGGGGCGGGGTGGAAGCCCGCTCGCGCGACCTCGTCGACGAGGCCGTCGAGCCAGGAGGTGAGCGTCGTCGGCTCGAAGCCGTGGACGACTCGGCTCACGGCGCGCGGCACGAGGCCCTGCGCCGCGAGCGCGTGATCGACGACGAGGAGCGTGCCGTCCGGTCGGAGCGCGCTCCGGGCGACGGCGAGCGCGTGCGCGCGGTCGTCCGCGTCGAGCTCGTGGAGCACGAACGCGAACAGGACGCGGTCGTAGCGCTCGGTCGGCTGGAACGACGTGATCTCCGCCTGCTCGAACGTCGCTCGCGGCGCGCGCCGGCGGGCGACCTTCAGCATGGGGCCCGACCAGTCCACGGCGTGGACCTCGGCGCCGCGCGCGAGGAGCCGCTGCGTGAACCCACCGGTCCCGCACCCGAGCTCGAGGACGCGCTCGCCCCGCGCGATCGCCGCCAGGTCGAGCGCCTCGTCGCGCAGCTCGTCGAGGCCGCCGACCGGCGCGAACACGAGCCGCGACAGCACGTCGTAGCCGGCGCCGATGAAGCGGCTCTCGTAGCTGGCCCGCAGCGCGTCGTTTGACATGATGGCGTAATGTAATTAACATTATGAGGTAATGTCAAAGCGCACCGCGCGGACGCGTGAGGCGAAGAAGGAGCTCACGCGGGCGCGGCTCCTCGCGGTCGCGCGGCGCGAGTTCGCGGAGCGCGGCTTCGACGGTGCGAGCGTCGTCGCGGTGTGCAAGCGAGCGCGCGTGACGCACGGGGCGCTCTATCACCACTTCCCGAGCAAACATGCGCTCTTCGCGGCGGTGGTCACGGAGCTGCATCGCGAGCTCGCCGCGCGCGTCGTGAGCGCGGTCGAGCGCGAGTCGGGGTTCGCGCAGGTCGAGGCGGCGTGCGACGCGTACCTCGCGGCGTGCTCGGAGCCCGCGGTGCAGGCCATCCTCTTCCGCGACGGCCCGCGGGTGCTCGAGCACTTCGGCGCGATCGACGCGGCCGTCAACGAGCCGTTCGTGACGTCGCTCGTGCAGCGCTGGATCGACGAACGCGTCCTCCGGCCGCTGTCCGCCGTCGTCGTCGCGCGCCTGATCGGCGCCGCCATCGCCGAGGCCGGCGCGCTCGAGATCGCGCTGCGCTACCAAGCGGCCGGCGTCTTGAAGACCTGGCTTCGCGCGCTCGCGCGGTGACGCAGAGGCGGATCGCTGCTCGCGCGAGCGGCTGCCGAGGTAACGAAACTTCAAGAGCCGGTGCGCGCGAGCGGCTACGCCACGCGCGATGGATCCTTCCTACGTGAACTGGCTCGCGCGTCCTCGCGGCGGCGGTGGTCGCGTTCGTCGTCGGCGGCCTCTGGTATTCGCCGCTCCTCTTCCACCGGCCGTGGCTCCGCGCGTCGGGCGTCGACGAGAAGGTGCTCGCGAAGCCGGCGCTGCGGCCGTTCGTGGTGTGCCTCGTCGGGGCGCTCGTCGCGTCGGAGCCGCCGTCGTCGTAGAGGACGTCCGGCTCCCGCGTGGCCACCGCCGACATCGTTGCAGCGTATCGCCGGTCAGCCCTTCGCCTCGGCCTGGAGCTGCTTGCGGTTCTTGATGAGGCGCAGGATGTCCTTCACGTCGCGGGGGCGGAGGACGCCGGTGATGAGCATCAAGATGGCGTAGAGGGCCATGTCGGCGAGCAGGCGCGCGTGGCCGAAGCGGGCGAGGCTCACGTGAAGCGCGATGACGGCGCAGCAGATGCCGAGGCTCTTCGTGATCGACCGCACGCTCCGATCGTCCACCGCGCGTTTGCCGATGCAAACGAAGAAGATGATCGCGACGACGAGCTCGCGCGCGGAGAGGGCCATCGCGACGCCCATGCCGATCGCGCCGTCGCCGCCGAGGGACTTCGCGAAGGGGTGGATCGCGAAGATGAAGATGGGGAGGAGCGCGAGGCCGATGAACGAGATGACCGTGATCGTCCACGAACGATCGAGGATCATCAGCGCGATCCACAACAGCACGTTCGCGTACGCGAGCACGAAGGTGGGGGCGAGCCAGGCGAGGCTCCGCGCGCCGGGGAGGAACGAGGCCTTCGGCAGGACGATGATGAAGTCGGCGCCGAGCGCGAGCATCAGCGTGAGCGGGATCGCGATCACCATCACGCCCTCGAGGCCGCGGCGGAGGATGGCGAAGAGCTCCTCCTCGCTCCGGTGCTTCGCGCGGCTCATCATCGGGACGAGCACGCCCGAGAGCACGGGCGACATCAGCGCCGAGAGCCGCGCGATCATGCTCGCGGCGCTGTACCAGCCGAGCTCCTTCGAGTCCTCCGGCACGAGGCCGTTCAGGACCACCGTGTCGAGCGTCGCGCCGAGGGAGACCGCCGCGTTCGCGATGAAGAAGGGGAACGCGACGCGCAGCACCTTCCTCGTCGCGGCGACGTCGACGCGAAACCGCAGATCGACCGCCTTCCGCGTCGCGTAGCCGAGGAACGCCGCCTTCAGCATCTCCGACGCGAGCATCGGGAGCGGCAGCGTCCAGAACGGCGCGCCGGCGAGGATGGCGCCGAGCGTGCCGCCGCCCCACAGGATCTTCGCGACCACGTTCGCGACCGCGAGGCCGCCGACCTGCGACGCCGCTTGCAGCGTCTGCTGGAAAGTCTGGTTCAGCACGACGAACATCACCGTGACGCCGAACAGCGCGGCCGAGAGCTGCTTCCCCGGCACCGTGTGCGTGAGCGACAGGTGCGCCCAGCCGAAGAGCACGAGCGGCAGGACGGCGAGCGCGCGGACCAGGACGACGCCGCCGAAGAAGTCGCTCGCGTGCTTCGGGCGCACCGCGACCTCGCGCGAGATGTACGTGTCGATCCCGAAGCCGAGGAAGACCGCGAGCGTCGTCGCGTAGTCGAGGCCGAACTTGTAGTAGCCGAGCGGGATCTCGCCGAGGTAGCGCGGCAGCTTGAACGTGATGACCAGCGCCACGCCCCACGTGAGGACGAGCGAGGTGGCGAGCTTCACCCCGTTCCTGAGCGCGGTCGCTCCCTCGTGGCGCGCCTCCGTCATCGAGCGCGAGCCACGCTAGCACGTAGCCTGCCGGCACCGCGGTGTATCCCTGTCAGAATAGGCGCAAAGCGACAGCGAGGCGCGATGCCTCTCGTTTCTCGCGGACTATCCCGGGTACGATGCTCTCCGTGCAGCTCGGGCCTGGAGCGTCGATCGGGGCGTACGTCCTCGAGGAGCTCTTGGGGTCGGGAGCCTTCGGGGTGGTGTGGCTCGGCCGGCACTCCGAGAGCGGCGAGCGCGTCGCGATCAAGATCCTGCACCCCGAAGCCGCGGTCAATCGCGAGAACGTGGAGCGCTTCAAGCGCGAGGCGTGGGCGCTGTCGCAGCTGCAGAGCGCGCACATCGCACGGATGTTCGAGATGCTCACCGGCCCGCCCTACGAGATGGCGCTCGTCATGGAGTACATCGAAGGGGAGCTCCTCTCCGACGTCCTCAAGCGCGCGCGCTTCAGCGTCGAGGACGCGCTCGGCCTCGGCGTCGGCATCCTCTCCGGCGTAGCGGAAATGCAGTCCATGGGCATCATTCACCGGGACATCAAGCCGGAGAACATCATCCTCCGCCCCAACCCGGACGGGTGGCACGCCGTCATCTTCGACTTCAACCTCTCGCGCGTGAAAGGGAAGGGGAAGACGTCGAGCCTCACCTCGATGCACGCCGCGATCGGGACCGTGCCCTATATGTCCCCCGAGCAGCTGCTCGACGCGCGCCGCGTGACGGAGGCCTCCGACGTCTATTCCGTCGGCGCCATCCTCTATCGCGCGGTGCAAGGGGAGCTTCCGTTCGACCTCAAACGGAGCATGAAAGAGAAGCTCCAGCAGGAGGCCGCGCCGCTCGAGACCGGGCGCGACGACCGCCTCGCCAAAGGCTTCGAGCGCATCGTCATGAAGTCGCTGCGACGCAGACCCGCCGAACGCTACGCGAAGGCCCAGAACATGCTGGACGAGCTCGCGCGCCTGGCTTCGGAGGGCATGTGATGGCGGCTGATGGTTCGGGTACTGTAGAGCTTCGGACGACGAAGAGAGACTTGGCGAAGGGACACACAGTTAAAGGAGAGGAAGGCGGCGCGGCGACGAGCCGCCGCATGCGTCTCGGCGTCGCGATCGCGGCGCTCGCGTTCTATGCGGTCTTCATCCTGCGAACGAGCTTCTCGCTCGGCGGGACCCGCTATTTCGTGCTGTTCGAGGACGCGATGATCTCGATGCGCTACGCGCGTCACCTCGCGGACGGGCACGGCCTCGTGTGGAACGTCGGCGAGCCGCCGATCGAGGGCTTCACGAACCTGCTCTGGGTCCTGTGGATGGCCGCCGCCCACAAGCTCGGTCTGTCCGAGTCGAAGATCTCGCTCTTCATCATGCTCACCGGCGTCGCGATCTTGTCGCTGACCGCCCTTGTTGCCTCACGCATCGCGAAGAAGGTCACGTCCTCGCCGTGGGTCCCGGTCGCCGTCCTGACCGCCACCCTCTTCTGTTACCCGCTCGTCTTCTGGACGCTGCGCGGGATGGAGGTCGGCGCGATGACGGTCTCCGTCTACGCGCTCTTGTGGCTCGCGCTCGAGAACGAAGACAGGTTCACGTTGCCGCGCGCGATCGCGATGGGCGTCGTCGCCGCCGCCGCGTTGCTCCTTCGCAGCGACGCGGCGGTGCCGGTCGGCCTCATCTGCCTCTACGCGTTCCTCACCGCGACGGGCGCGAACCGGTGGCTCCTCGCCGGCGTCATCGGCGTCATCGCCGGCGGCGCGGTCGGCGCGCAGATGGTCTTTCGCCGCTCGTACTTCCACGACACGGTCCCGAACACCTATTACCTGAAGCTCTACAAGATCCACACGCTCGACCGCGTGAAGCGCGGCGCGTTCGTAGCGCTCCAGGTCCTCGGCTTCCACCTCGCGATCCCGCTCTCGATCGTCCTCGCGAGCATCGGCATCGAGAGGCCCTCCTTCGCGTGGGCGCGCCGCGTCTGGGGGGACAAGACGAGCCGCCGCCTCGTCCTCTTCGGCGCGCTGTTCGTCGCGCAGGTCGCGTACGCCACGTACGTCGGCGGCGACGCGTGGGAGTGGATGATGTACGCGAACCGCTACATGAGCGCGGGCATGCCGGCGCTCATCGTGCTCGTCGCGGTGCTCGCCGAGCGCGCCATCTCCGCGCCTGCGGCGGAGCGCGAGGTCTTCGCGAAGCGGTTCGCCTACGCGCTCATCGCGTGCGGCGCCGTCCTCGTCGCCGTGAACCTGATCGGCAAGAAGGTCGACGAGCAGGGGATCGCCGCGACGATCAAGCTCGAGAAGACGCCCTTCGTCGCCGGCGCCGCGTTCCTCCTCGTCGGCGTGCTCCTTCGGATGAAGGCCACCGCCGCCGCGCTCGCGGAGGGGCTCGCCGCGCTGCACGCGCGCCTCTCGAGCCGCCGCACCGTCGCGTTCGCGACGCTCCTCGTCGCCCTTCTCGTCTGGCTGCCGTCGCATCTGCTCCCGTTCGGGCGCTGGGCGAAGGACAACGCCGCGCAGTACGCCGACGAGGCGCGGTACACGCGGCTCGGTCTCCTCATCAAGGCCGAGACGAAGGAGGACTTCCGCATCGCCGTCGCCGCGGCAGGGGCGACGCCGTACTTCGCGCAGCGCCCGACCGAGGACCTCCTCGGCAAGAACGACGCGCACGTCGCCCACCTCGCGCCGCGCGGCGTGTTCTCGCCCGGCCACGACAAATGGGACTACGCGTACAGCCTCGGCGAGCGCAACGCGCAGCTCATCGTCGAGGCGGTCGACCGCAACGACGCCGACGACGCGTACATCGCGAGCCTCGGCTTCAAGGAGCTCGGCGGCGAGACCGGCAACCACATGCTCCTCCGCGACGGCGCGGACGTGAAGGACCGGGAGCTCCTCGGCCTCGACCAGACCAACAACGACAACATCGCCGGCGCGCTCGCGTCGCTCGGGCACACGCTGCCGCCGGCCTTCGGCGGCGCCGACCTCGGCGTCGTCCTCGTCTTCGGCCTCGTCTCCGCCGCCGTCGCGCGGCGCATCGTCAAGGACGAGGACTCCTTCGCCGAGCTCTCGCCCGAGCCGCCGCCCGCGCCGGCGGAGCTCGACGAAGGACAGAAGCAGGCCCTCGCCGGCGCGGACACGCACGCGATCCCGACCTTGGACGGCCTCCGCGGCATCGCCGTCCTCGCCGTCCTCGCGTTCCACTTCGCGTGGACGTTCCCGGGCGACGATCCGAACGCCGCGCACGGCCTCGTCGACAAGATCGCGGTGCACCTCCACGCGTTCATGTGGTCGGGGTGGACGGGCGTCGATCTGTTCTTCGTCCTCTCCGGTTACCTCATTACGCGCGGCCTCGTCACCGACTCGAAGAAGCCGCTCGGCACGCGGATGAAGATGTTCTGGATGCGCCGCGTGCTCCGCATCTTCCCGCTCTACTACGCGGTGCTGATCGGCGGCACCGTCGTCACCCTCGCGCTCGGGGCGCAGTGGGTCCCGAACCTGCCTTATTGGCTCTACTTCCAGAACTACTCGCTCGCGTTCGATCCCGTCATCATGCGGTGGACGGCGCACTTCTGGTCGCTCGCGATCGAGGAGCAGTTCTACTTCGTGTGGCCGATCGTGGCGCTGATGGTGCCGCGCAAGAAGCTGATCCCGCTCATCCTCGGGCTCGTCGTCTTCACGGTGGGGCTCCGCGGGTTCCTCACGTTCAAGGGCGCGGACATCGGCATCTTCCAGCAGTGGTACGCGCACGAAGAGGGCGGCCTCGAGCACGGGATCGCGAAGTTCGTGTATCGCTGCACGTTCACGCGCGCGGACGGGCTCCTCCTCGGCGCCTTCGTCGCGGTGACGCAGCGCGAGGTCCGCCATCCCATCGCGCAGGTCTGGCGCCGCGTGCGGCTCCCGATCTTCATCGCGACCGCGCTCGCCCTCGCCGGGCTCTACGTCATGGCGACGGGCCTCAACGACTACGACCGCCGCGTGATCGGCGTCGGCTACTTCACCCTCGCGCTCCTGTTCGCGAGCACCGTGTCGCTCTGCGCCGATCACGTCGTCGGCGCTCGCGCGACGCGTTTCCTGTCGTCGAAGCCGCTCGTCGCGTGCGGGAAGGTGAGCTACGGCATGTACATCTTCCACTGGCCGCTCGTCGTCGTCGTCGTGCCCTACCTGACGAAGTGGCAAGCGGGCCAGTCGACCGTGACGCAGATGGCGATCGCCGGCGCGTTCGTCGTCGGCGGTATTGCGTTCATCTACGGTGTTGCATCTTTGAGCTTCCGCTTCTTCGAATCGCCCTTCCTGAAGTTGAAGGGTAAGTTCCACGGATAGATGAGCGTCCTACTCCTGGGAGCCGACTACTACGGGACGCTCGCCGCCGCCCGCGCGTACGGCCGCGCCGGCATCCGCGTCGTGATGGCCGACGACAACCGCCAGGCGCGCGCGCTCTACTCGAAGCACGTGAGCGAGAAGCTCACGCATCCGCCGCTCTCGAAGCCGAACGAGCTGATCGACTGGCTCGTCGACTACGGCAAGAAGAACCCCGGCACGCTCCTCTACCCGCCGAACGATCACCTCGCGTGGCTCTACGCGGCGCACCGCACCCGCCTCGACTCGTACTTCTCGATGTTCACGCCGCCCGAGGACGCGGTGTTCACGCTCCTCGACAAGAAGCGCCTCCACGCCGCGTGCGCGAACGTCGGCATCGAGCACCCCGTCACCCTCGCGCTCGCGGAGATCAGCGTCGACTCCACCTTCGTGCGCGCGGTGCCGTTCCCGGTCCTCCTCAAGCCGCGCACGCAGGTCTACCTCACGAGCGGCATCAAGGGCTTCATCGCGCACGACCACGTCGAGCTCGCGGCGGAGCTGAAGCGCTTCGAGGAGCTCGTCGCGTTCGATCCCGTCCTCACCGATCGCCACCCCGACGTCGCGGAGCCGATGCTGCAGGAGTACCTGACCGCGGCGGAGACCAACATCTTCAGCGTGTCGGGCTTCGTCACGCTCGAGGGTGAGGTCGTCGCGCGCGGCGCGCTCAAGGTGCTGCAGCGGCCGCGCAAGGTCGGCATCGGCCTCTGCTTCGAGGGACGCCCGGTCGAGCAGCCGCTCGCGGAGAAGATCGGCGCGCTGTGCCGGTCGATCGGCTACTACGGCGCGTTCGAGTCGGAGTTCATCGTCTACGGCAAGCGCCGGCTCCTCATCGACTTCAACCCGCGCTTCTACAGCCAGATGGGCTTCGACATCGCGCGCGGGCTCCCGATCCCGCAGCTCGTGTGGCACGCTGCGCGCGGCGAGAAGGACGAGGTCGCGGCGCTCGTCGCGAAGGCGCGCGCGTGGCGCTCGAAGGGCGACGAGGTCTACTGCCACAAGACGATGCTCGACCTCGTGCTCTCGCTCCAGGGCCTCTCCGGCCAGATGACGGCGGAGGAGGTGAAGCGCTGGCGCGTTTGGTACGCGAAGCACAAGAAGACCGCGACCGACGCGGTGCGCGACGACGACGACAAGATGCCGGCCGTGGTCGACGCCGCGCAGTGGGTCAGCCACTTCGCGCGCCACCCGCGGAGCTTCGTGCGGAGCTTCGTGTTGAACCGTTAACGCCAGAGGACGTAGAGCTTCCCGACCTCGGGCGACCTGTCGTCGTGCTCGCCCCAGTACACGCCTTGCGCGTCGGCGTGGAGGTTCCAGACGTTGCCCCGGTGGAGGACGAACCGCTCGCCGGTCGACTTGTCGAAGGCGAAGACGCCGCCGGTGTCGAGCGCGGCGAAATAGACGTAGCGACCGTCTACGGCGCTCGCCACGGCCGGGCCCACTTCGCCTTGGAGCCAGTACGTGAACACGCCGCCGTCGTTCCCGACGCGCCAGATCGACTGGTCCTTTCGTGCGGCGAACGTCGACTCGCAGTCCGTCCCCAGCGCGTCGGGTCCCTCGCTGTCGGACCCGCCTTCGGGGAGCGTCGCCCACGTTGGGTCGATCTGGGAGAAGCTCGGACCGGAGTGGCGCCGGACGGCCGCTTCGTCGAACGACGCGCCGAGGAGCAAGTCGCCTGCGTTCGGGACCACGTAGGTGAAGTTCCCGGTCGTGGCGATCTCGATCGAGCCGACGTTCGGCTTCGAGAGATCGAACAGGTGAACGCGGTTCCCTTCCAGCTGAAGGACGAGGAGGCCCGGACGCGGGCGGTAGAGCTTATGCACGAGCCCGCCGGCGTTGCCGACGTATTCCGGTTCGCACGGCGCGGCGCAGTCACGGCGCACGCGGCGGATGATCGACTGTCCTTCGTACGCGGCCCAGTAGACGTGATCGCCGTCGAGGACGAGCGCCGTCGTGCGCGTCTGCCCTTCGACGAGCGTCTCGGCCGCGCTCGGTGCTGCCTTGCGGACGCGCCGGATCCGCGCGATGCCCTTGCCGTTGTAGGCCTCGCTCCGCGCGATGCCCGCGTCGCGGTGCTCCTCGAGCGTGATGTGCTGCGCGACCCAGAAGACCGCGAGTGAGTCGCTGTCGAGCTGGAACGGGAACTCGACGGCGTCGGTGGGCGGCGACGCGAGGAGGTCCTTGGTCTTGCCGGAGATGCTGTCGGCCACGGGCGCGGGGCACGGAGGGTTCAGCGCTGCGTCGTACGGCTCGCGATCCGGAGGCGCGCCGTCGGGGATCGGCGGCGTGTCGACGTCGAGGACGGTCCCGTCGGTGCCAGGGGTCGGAGGCCCGCCGTCCGGCAGCTCGTCGCCGTCGTTCGCGGCCGTGAACGACGAGCACGCGAACGCGATGGCCCCGGCGCTGAAGACGAGGAAGAGAGCAAGTCGCGAGCGGCGCACGCGGTCGAGGATAGCGTGTTTGGTGGGGCCGGGCTCAGCGTCGGAGCGTGTAGAGCTTGCCGGCTTCGACCGAGCGCTCGTGCTCGCCCCAGTACACGCCGTCCTTGTCTGCGAAGACGTGCCACACGTTTCCCTTGTGGAGCGTCAGCATCGATCGCGTCTTCTTGTCGATCGCGTAGACGCCGCCGGCGTTCCATGCAGCGAGGTAGACGTGGTGCGCGTCGATCGAGGTCGAGACGAGCTGGCCCAGGTCGGCGCCGGCGTCGAGCCAGCGCGAGAAGGTGCCGCCATCGCTCTCGACCCGCCACACCGCGTCGTCCCAGCGAGCGGCGTACACGGCGGTGCAATCGGCGCCGAGCGTGACCGGGCCTTTCTCCTGACCGGACGAGGGCGCGGGGAGCTTCGCCCACCCCGGGGTGAACGCGGAGAAGGTCGGCCCGGACGCACGCCCGATCGTGTCTTCGGAGGACGCGCCGATGAAGAGGTCGCTGCCCGCCGTCGTCGCGGTGAGGAAGGGGTTCGTGGTCGTCAGCTTCGTCACGCCCGGCGGGGTGGTGGTGACGTCGAGGAGGTAGCCGTCTTTGTTCTCGCGCCGGAAGAACAGCTTTCCGTCCGCGAGCCGCTGCAGGTGATCGACCGCGGCGACGTCGAGGTCGGCGACGGGCTCGGGCGTGCACGGAGCGACGCAGTCGCGCCTCACGCGCCGGATCGCGGTCGCGGATCCCGAGATCGCGACGGGCCAGTAGACGTAGTCGCCGTCGAGCGCGATCGTCGTGGTCCGCTGTTGTTCGATGACGAGCGTCTCGGCCTGCGCGCCTGGCTCCTTCGAGACGCGTCGGATCCGGCTCCGCGCGAGCCCGTTGTAGGCGTCGATGACGGCGCTACCGTTCTCGTCGAGCTGCGCGATCGTGATCGCTTGCGCGGCCCAGAAGACCGAGCGCGAGTCGGTGTCGATCTCGAACGGGAACTCGACCTCGCCCGCCGGCGGCGTCGCGAGCACCTCCTTCGACCGGGAGGGGAAGGTGCCTGCGGTCGGGTCGGGGCACGCAGGGTTCAGCGCGCCGAGGGCGAGCGAGCCGTCGGGCCCCGCGTCGTCCGACGCCGACGGCGCGTCCGGCTCGTCGTTCGAGGCGGCAGCGTCGACGGCGCCCCCTGCGTCCGGGCGCGCTTGCTCGTCGTCGCTCGCGTACGTCGAGCAAGCGACCACGATACCGCCGGCGAGAGCGAGCAAGGACGCGAGATGGATCGCGCGCATCTTCACGAGCATAGCGCCGCACGGAAGGGGGGCTCGGCTCCTTTTGTGGGGCGAGCTTAGCGCCGGACGACGTAGATCTTGCCGGCGTCGGGCCCGGGTTCGTGCTCGCCCCAGTACACGCCCTGCAGGTCGGCGTGGACGCCCCAGACGTTGCCGTTGTAGATGTGTCGCCAATCGCTGGATGTCTTGTCGAACGCGAAGACGCCGCCGGCGTTGTACGCGGCGAAGTAGACGTAGCGGCCGTCGGCGGCGCTCGCCACGGCTTGGCGTGCGCCGGCGTCGAGCCATCTCGTGAACGTGCCGCCGCCGTCGTTCGGGACGCGCCAGATCGACTGGTCCTCTCGTGCGGCGTACGTCGATATGCAGTCCGTCGCCAACGCGTCGGGGCCCTTGTGATCGGAGCCGCTGTCGGGGAGCGTTGCCCACGACGGCTCGATGTTGTCGAGGCGCAGACCGGAGAGGCGCTGGACGTTGGGGTCGTCGATGGATGCGCCGACGAACACGTCGCCTCCGCCGGAGGTGACGTACGTGAAGGCCCCGGTCGTGACGCGCGGGCTCGAACCGTCCCCCGGCTGCGCGAGATCGAACAGGGCAACCCGGTTCCCCTCGAGCTGAAGGACGAGGAGACCTGGACGCGGGCGGAAGAGCTTCCTCACGCGCCCGGCCACGGTCCCGACGTCCTCCGGTTGACACGGCGCACGGCAGGCGCGGGCGCTCCTTTGTGTGGCGAGGACTGGGCCGGCGCGCGAAGATCGAGCCTCGAATGATCGACATGGCGCGGCGGTTCGGCGATGGCATCTGGGCGAGCGTCGTCATTGCGACCTACAACCGGCAGGAGCTCCTGCGGCGGTTGTTGATGCAGCTCGACTCACAGACGATCGATCCTTCACGCTACGAAGCGATCGCGATCGACGACGGGTCGAAGGAGGACACGAAGAAGGCGCTGTCCGATCTGCGCACGCGCTACGTGCATCGCATCGAGCGGCAGGAGAACGCCGGGGCGGCGGCGGCGCGGCAGCGGGGGGTGGAGCTCGCGAGCGGGCGCATCATCGTCTTCCTCGACGACGACATGCAGGTGCGCTCCGACTTCATCGAGCGGCACCTCGATCGGCACGACGGCGTGACCACCGTCGTGCTCGGGCGGCTGCGGCCCGACGCGAAGCTCGCGGAGATGCCGCTCTTCGAGCGCTTCTACGCGCGCGTGATGGCGAGCCAGAACGACGAGCTCGCGTCGGGGAAGCCCGTGCGCGGGCACAACATCTACACCGGCAACGTCTCGATGCCGAAGGCGCTCTTCGTGCGCGCGGGCGGGTTCGATCCCGCCTTCCGCGCGCTCGAGGACGAGGAGCTCGGCGTGCGGCTCGAGAAGGCGGGGGCCACCTTCGCGTTCGCGAACGACGCGGAGAGCGTCCACGGCTCCGACTGGACCTCGATGCAGAAATGGATGGAGCGCGCGTACCGCGACGGCGTCTACCAGACCAAGCTCTCGAAGAAGCACCCCGACATGCCGGAGTCGAGCCCGTGGCGCTTCCTCCCCAACCTGAACCCGGTGTCGCGCCCGTTCATGGCGCTCTCGCTCGCGGCGCCCGCGGCGGCGAAGGTCGTCGCCGGCGCCGCGATCCGCACCGCGTCGACGCTCGACAAGGTCGGCCTCGAGCCCGTCGCGATCGCGGGGATGACGTTCGTGTACGGCATTCAATACTACCGCGGCGTGCGCTCCGAGGTCGGCGGCGCGCTCGACGCGCGGCGCGAGTACGGCGAGTTCAAGCGCGGCGTCGCGCTCCTGCGGAAGGGCGACGACTCGTCCGCGTTCAAGGCGATGCGCGAGGCGATCGCGGAGGACCATCGCGTCATCCAGATGTACGCCGAGAAGTACGAGGACCGCGCGAGCGAGAGCAGCTTCGCCGGCGACGCGGTGAAGAAGATCGGGTTCCAGCTCATGATCGCGTACCGCGTGATGCGCGCCTTCCGCGCGGCGGGCCTCCAGCTCGGCGCGCAGTTCATGTCGCGCACGATCCGGCACGCGTTCTCGTCCGACGTCCACTGGGACGCCGACCTCGAGCCCGGGATCATGATCGTGCACGGCTTCGGCCTCGCGATCAGCTACGCCGCGCGCGCGAGGCACGGCTGCATCCTCTTCCAGAACGTCACCCTCGGCTACGGGCCGGACCCGATCACGAAGGAGGCCGGCGCGCCGCTCCTCGAGCGGAACGTCCACGTCGGCATCGGCGCGACGCTGTTCGGTCCGATCGTCATCGGCGAGTCGTCGAAGATCATGGCCAACTGCGTGCTCTCGCGCAGCGTGCCGCCGCGCTCGATCGTCGAGGCGCCGATCCCGAACGTCGCCGCGCGCGCGCCGGCGCGCTCGTGACCTTCCTGACCTTCACGAACCTTCGCGCAGGCGCGTGACCGCGGCGCGGAGCGCTTCCATCAGCGGCGCGAGCGCGTCGTCGCCGTTTGCGCAGCGTTCGGTGAGCTTGGGGCCGAAGGCGTCGCCGCCGTCGGTGAGGGCCTGCGCCAGGATCCCGAAGAGGCGCGGCGTGGCGTAGAGCGACATGTCGGTCGGCGCGCGCTTCGGCGTCGTGCGATCGACGAGCTCGGTGATGCGCGCGAGCTCGTCCTCGAGCGCGGGCTTGCCCTTCGCGCGGAGCGCCTTGTCGAACGAGTGGATCGCGGCGAGGAGCACGTGACGATGGCCGAAGAAGGCGTGGCCGTTCTTCGAGGCGAGGACGAACGCGACCGCGAGCACGGGGCACTCCTCGAACAGCTCCTTCGACGCGGGCTCGCGGATGACCGACTCGAGGCGCGGCGTGTCGAGCACGGCGGCGATCGCCTCCGCGAACGCCGCGAACACGAGCCCGTTCTTCGCCGCGGTAGGATGCCCCGTCGCGTAGCGCTCGAGGAAGCTCTGCGTCGAGCGCGGCGCCGGTCCGGTGAGGAGCTCCTCGAGGTACTTGGTGAAGAGCGCCTTCTTCGCGCCGCCGCGCTGCTCGACGAGCACCGACGCCTCGATCGCCTTCGCCGAGATACGCTCCCCCACGATCGCCCGCACCGGCGGCATCTCGTAGAGCACGGCGCTGAGGTGCGCCGGGGACGTCATCGCGTGGCCGTTCGCGTTCGACGCGTTCTGCGCCGCGGTCATGAGGTACCGCACGGCGTAGGGCCAGTCTTCCATCGTCAGGATGCGCATTTCTGTGGAGGATAGCGGTTCGCAGCCGCAGGACGTCCTGGCCCGGCTCGTGTATGATCGCGGCGACATGAGTCCTTGGCTCCGCATCGTTCTTTGTGCCGCGCTCGCCGGCGGCTGCGCGTCGACGGGCCCCTACGTCTGGGCCGACAGCTTGCCCGCCTCCGCGAGCGGCTCGACCGACGGCGTGATCATCCAGGACGGCGATGTGGTGAACGTCCGCGTCTTCAACCAGGAGCCGCTCTCCACCCACGAGAAGGTGCGACCCGACGGCAAGATCTCGATGCCCGTCATCGGCGAGGTCACCGCCCGCGGCAAGCGCCCGGCGCAGCTCGCCTCGGAGATCCAGGACCGCCTCAAGTCGGTCGTCGTCGCGCCGTCGGTCACGGTGACGATGGACGCGGGCGCGGAGCTCCGGGTCTCCGTCGTCGGCGAGGTGAGGAACTCGGGTGTGTTCCAGCTCGATCACGGCGCGAACGTGCTGCACGCGCTCGCGGCGGCGGGCGGCCTCTCCGAATACGCCGACGCGGACAAGGTCTTCGTCGTTCGCAAGTCGCTCCCCCAGCGCGTGCGGTTCCGCTACCAGGACCTCCGGTCCGCGGATCCGAAGAGCATCGCGTTCCAGCTCCAGGCCGGCGATGTCGTCGTCGTCGAGTAAGCTCCTCTTCCTCATCCTCCCCGGTGTCCTCTTCGCCGGCTGCGACGATCCGAAGCCGCCGCCCGTCGACGACTCGAAGGTCGTGCGCCTCGTCTCCGAGGGATGCAACACCACCGCGCTCGGCGCGCCGAAGGGGTTCTTCGCGCAGACGCAGGTCGAGATCGGGAGCAGCACGCGCACCTACGACTGGATGATCCCGGAGGCCCACAACGGGCAGGCGCCGATCCCGCTCGTCTTCGTCTTCGGCGGCGATCTCCAGAAGGGCGCCGACGCGCGCGCGAAGTACCCGCTCGAGGCCGCGACCGCCGGCGCGGCCGCGTTCGTCTGGCCCGATCCCGACACGTCCGGCCGGTGGGACATCGAGCGGGGCGGCGAGGGCAACGGCGACGTCGCGCTCTACGACGCGATCCGCACCTCGCTCGGCAAGTCGCACTGCATCGACATCAACCGCGTCTTCGTGACCGGTCACTCGCGCGGCGCCTACTTCGCGAACCACCTCGGCTGCTTCCGCGGCGGATCGATCCGCGCCCTCGCCGCGCACGGCGGCGGCGGCCCCACGAGCGAGGACGCGCTCGACTTCAGCGAGCGTGGTCAGCTCAACTGCCCGGAGAAGCCCGTCGCCGCGATCATCACGCACGGCGCCGACGACACGGAGGTCGAGCTCAAGGAGGGCCAGGCCACGCGCGATCACTGGGGCCGCGTCAACTCGTGCCGCACCGGCGGCCTCGAGGGCTTCGACCCTGCGCCGTGCATCCAGCTCTTGAACTGCGCCTCCGATCGCCCGGTCGTCTACTGCGAGGTCCCGGGCATCGGCCACGACCTGTGGTCCCTCGCGCCGCGCGCGACCTGGTCGTTCTTCGACTCGCTCTGAACCTCGCTCTGAAAACCCCGCGCGCGAGCCGGACCGTGCCGTGCATGGTCGCGGCGTCATGTTCGACGTTCCTCGTGTTGGTGCGGCCTTCGTGTTGGTCGCGCTCGGTGTTGGTTGTCAGAGCTCGAGCGCGAAGCCTTCGCACGCGTGCTCGGAGGCGCAGGCGCTGCAGAGCGCGAAGATGCGCGGGAACGGGCTTCCGCCGAAGACGATCTCGCTCACGTTCGACGACGGACCCGGCGTCCGCACGGTCGAGCTCTCGCATTGGCTCCGCGATCAGGGCGTGCGCGTCGCGTTCTTCGTCAACGGCAAGAACGTGCCGGCGGGCGCGGAAGGTGAGGCGGTCCTGCGCGCGATCGTCGACGACGGCCACGTCCTCGGCAACCACACCGAGACGCACGCCGACCTCACGAAGCTGACGCCGGAGGCGATCGTCGACGAGGTCGCGCGCACCGACGCGATCATCGCGCCGTTCGTCCCCGATCAGCGCTTCATGTTCCGGCCGCCGTACGGCGCGTGGAACGACGCGGTGCTCGCCGCGCTCGACGCGTCGCCGATGAGCAAGTACGTCGGCCCCGTCGACTGGGACCTCGGCTTCCAGTGGGGGCCCGGCATGGCCGCGGACTGGGACTGCTGGAGCCCGAACGGCGCGTCGGATCCACCCGTCGTCGACGTCGCGACGTGCGGGGACCTCTACCTCCAGCAGATCCGCGCGGCGGGGAGCGGCGTCGTGCTGCTGCACGATCCGTATTTCATCGACGACAAGAAGGAGAACGGCGGCACCGTCGACATGGTGATGAACATCGTCCCCGTGTTGAAGGCGGAGGGCTTCACGTTCGTGCGCGTCGACGAGGTGCCTTCGCTCGCGGCGGTGCTGCCGCCGCTGGCGACGCCGGTCGCCGACGCGGGCAGCGACGGCGCGACGTCGTCGTCTTCGTCGACTTCGTCCTCCGCGAGCTCGAGCTCGAGCACGGGAGGCGCGGCAATCGATGCTCCTACCGCTTCGGCGAGCGGTGGCAGCTCTGATCCCTGTTCGTCTTCGCCACAGACCCGCGCCACGAACCACTGAAAAATGCGCGGGTTCGCGCGTGCCTCGAGCTGGGCACGACGACTGCTTGAGGCAACGACACAACCCCGACGACGCTGCCCGTCGCCACAACCCAAGTCTCACGAATCATCTTTTGGAGCCGAACGATGAACCGCATTCTGCCGCTGCTTGCTCTCACCCTCTTCGCCGTCGCCTGCGGGAGCAGCGACAAGAAGACCGCCACCAACGACCAGACCCCCGATGGCCAGCAGGCGACGAACCCGGACGGGACGCCGATCGATCCGGACGGCCTCGGCGGCGGTGACCCCGCGCTCGCGGGCACGAACCCGATCGAAGGCATCGGCGAGGTGCAGGCGATCATGGAGCCGGGCACGTTCACCGACGGCCCGGTGTGGTCGGAGAACGGCGGCGCGCTCTACTTCTCGACGCCGCTCGGCGACGGCGGTCTCTACCGCATGCTCCCCGACGGCCGCGCCATCGAGGTCCGCACCGGCGTCGCGCTCGAGGGCTCGCAGCCGATCGGCAACACGGTGCACCCCGGCACCGGCGAGATCATCACCGCGGAGGCGAAGCGCATCACGAAGACGACGTTCGAGGCGGTCCTCAACGCGCCGGCGTCGGTCATCACCGCGAACTACGATCCGTCCTCGCAGCCGGGGCAGACCGATCCCTACGCGCCGCCGCCGCCGCCGCCGGGCGACGGCAGCTTCGATACGCTCAACGACGTCGTCGCGCGCAAGGACGGCACGCTCTACGTGACCGACCCCGGCTACTTCGTCGAGGGCGGCCCCGCGGTCAATCGCATCTTCCGCGTCCTCCCGAACGGCGGCCCCGCCCTCATCGTCGACGCGTTCGAGGACATCCCGAAGCCGAACGGCATCGCGCTCTCGCCGGACGAGAAGATCCTCTACGTCGGCTTCACCGCGCCGACGCAGGGCACGGTCCCGTACATCCGCAGGTACGCGCTGAACGAGGACGGCTCGCTCGCGGGCTTCGAGAAGTTCATCGACCTCGGCGCGGAGTCGGCGCCGGACGGCCTCGCGGTCGACCTGGCGGGCAACGTCTACGTCGCGACGACGGGAGGGGTCGAGGTCTTCAAGCCCAACGGCGAGCGCTGGGGCGGCATCGCGGTGCCGGAGACCCCGACCGGCATGACGTTCGGCGGTCCGGAGATGAAGACGCTCTACATCACGACGCAGGGCACCCACATCTTCCAGATCACGACGAACCTCGCGGGCCTCTCGCAGTAGCACGCACTTCGTACTTCGCGACGGCAGCGTCGTCCCCACGCAGCGCCACGGCTCTCCGCCGTCGGCGCTGCGTTCTTTTTCGGCGCGCGCCGCCGTAAGGAACTTCGTCCAAGGTTCGTTGTCGCTCCGTTGTCCGATGCGACGCGTGTTCCCCTGGCGCCTCCTCCTCCTCGGCGCGACGTTCGCCTCCGGTTGGATGGTCGCCGTGCTCGTACATCCGCCGCCGCCGGCGCGCGCGGCGGAGACGACATCGGCGCCGGAGGGCGCGTCGTCGTGCACCGACCGCGCGGCGATGGAGGCGAACGCGAACCTCGTCGCGCAGCTCCACGACGTCCAGGGACGTCTCGCGCTCGCGGAGCATCGGCGGGACGAGGCCGAGAGCAAGTCCGCGAAGATGGTGAGCGCCGATCGCGCGCGCGTCCTCCCTTCGGTCGACGAGTGGGGACGCATGGCGCGCGAGGGCAAGCTGCGGACGCGCATGCCGTGCAGCGCGTGGGACGAGCACGGGAGCTTCTCGACGCGGCGCGCGGAGGGCGGTCGCTCCTTCCAGACCCACGGCTCGCAGCGCACCGAGCGCCTCCACCGCGCGGAGACGGCGGGCTTCACGGCGGAGGAGGTCGAGACGTTCACGGACGTCTATCGCCGCACGCACGAGCGGACGTGGGCGTCGATCCGCCGGACGTGCGAGGCGAACGAGGCCTACCGCGGCGTCGCCGCGGAGGGGGAGGAGTGGTCGACCGAGTCGAAGATCTCGATCTGTCGCGCGGCGTTCTTCGACCTCAGCGAGGGGGCGACGCGCGCGGCGCTGGCGCGGGTCACGAGCCTCCGCGCCGCGCACGCCACCGCCGATCGCGCGACGAACGACATCGAGCGGATCGCGTTCGCGGTCACGGAGGTCCCGCAGACGCTCGACGACGAGCTCGTGCGCGCGTTCGGCCGCGAGAAGGCGACCCGCGCGATCGATCACGGTCTCCTCTGCTTCGACGAGGCGGTCTTCGACCTCGGCACGACGGACGGCTGATCACGCGGAGAGCGGGAGCCGCTTCTCGCCCGCGTCGGCGCACCAGAGGTGCTGCGCCGCGTAGGCGCGCCAGGGCCGCCACGCCTCTGCGCGCGCGAGGAGCGCGGCGGGCGTCGGTCGCGCGCCCGACGTCGCGGCGCCGCGGAGCAAGCCGAGGTCGCTCGCGGGGAAGGCGTCGGGATCGCGGAGCGCGCGGAGCGCGACGTACTGCGCGGTCCACTCGCCGACGCCGGGCAGCGCGCGGAGGTCCGCGCCGGCGTCGTCGAGCGATCGCGCGGGCGAGAGCAGCCCCGGATCGGCGGCGACCGCGCGCGCGCACGCGGCGAGGGCGGCGACGCGGGCGCGGGGCATGCCGAGCGTCTCGGCGCCGGCGCGCGCGAGCGCTTCGGGGCGAGGGAAGAGATGGGTGAGGCCGCCGGCGCTCGCGCCTTCGAGCGATCGCCCGTACCGCGCGACGAGGCGGCCCGCGAGCCCACGCGCGGCGACGACGCTCACCTGCTGTCCGAGGATCGCGCGCACCGCGACCTCGAAGGGGTCCCAACCTCCCGGCACCCGCAGGCCGGGGCGGGCGGCGACGAGGGGACGGAGGAGCGGGTCCTTCGAGAGCGCCGCGTGGATGACGCGCACGTCGGCGTCGAGATCGAACATGCGCCGCACGCGCGCGATGATGGCGGGCAGCGCCGCGACGGCGGGGAAGCAGATCGTGACCGCGAGCGCGTCCTTCTTCGGCGAGGGCGCGACCGCGATCGTCCCGCACGCGCCGCCTTCTTCGATCGTGCGCGTGTACACGCGCGGCGTGACGACCTCGACGCCGGGGATCGCGCGCGCGGCGAAGAAGCGCTGCATCTCGTCCCAGTCGTAGGGCGGCACGTAGCTGAGGGAGAGCGTGAGCGCCGACGCCGGAGCACGCCTTCCTCGCAGCGCGGATGGCGGTCGTCCGTAGAGCTGGTGGAACGCGTCGTTGAAGCGGCGGAGGCTCCCGTAGCCCGCGGCGTGCGCGATCTCCGCCATCGGCATCGACGTCTCGTGGACGAGCTTCTTCGCGAAGAGGAGCCGCCGCGTCTGCGCGACCGCGATCGGCGACGTGCCGACGTGCTCCTGGAACAAGCGGCGCAGCTGGCATCCGCCGATCCCGAGCCGCTGCGCGAGCGACTCGACGCCGTTCTCGGCGCCGTCGAGCGCGCCTTCGGCGATGAGCATCATCGCGCGCGACACCGTGCTCGAGGTCCCGCGCCACGCCGCGAGCTGGGGCGACGACTCGGGGCGGCAGCGGAGGCACGGCCGGTACCCCGCCTCCTGCGCCGCGGCGGCGCTCGCGAAGAAGGTGACGTTCTCGCGCTTCGGCGTCCGCGCGGGACAGATCGGGCGGCAGTAGATCCCGGTCGTGCGCACCGCGACGAAGAAGCGGCCGTCGAAGCGCGCGTCCCGCGCGAGCAGCGCGCGATAGCACCGGCCGGCGTCGAGCGTCTGCATCGCTCCCATCGTGGCACCGCCGGCGGCGCACGACCACGTCCGAAAATGGCCAGCGCCGCGGTCGCGGTCGCGTCATCCTCACGCCATGGCTCGCTGTCACTTCGTGATGCCGTCGCCGATCGGCGCGCTCACCTTGCGCTGGGAGAACGACGCGCTCACCGCCGTGCTCTTCGGCGTGGTCCCCGACGACTCGCCGCACGACGACGCGCCCCTCCTCGAAGCGCGCCGCCAGCTCGACGCGTACTTCGCGGGCACGCGCGCGCGGTTCGATCTCCCGCTCGCGCCGCGCGGCACGCCGTTCCAGCTCCGCGTCTGGCGAGCGCTCCGCGCGATCCCGTACGGCGAGACGACGAGCTACGGCGCGCTCGCGCGCAAGATCGGCGATACGGGCCCGCGCGCGGTGGGCGCCGCGAACGGCCGCAACCCGATCCCCGTCATCGTCCCCTGCCACCGCGTCATCGGCGCCGACGGCTCCCTCACCGGCTTCGGCGGCGGCCTCCCCACAAAACGCTGGCTCCTCGACCACGAAGCCCACCCCTCGAAACAAAGTCCGGCCCCCCCTCTGCGGGGTCTGCGGGGGTCCGGGGGCGTCGAAGCGCGCGCGCAGCGCGTGCGTAGAAACCCCCGGCGGGGAGAGCTCGAGAGGGGCAGCGCCCCTCTCGGACTCAGGGCGCCTCGTCGACCGGCGTGATGCGGCAGTCGCCTTCGCCGCGGAACGACACCACGATGCTGCGCGCTTGGGCGTTCAGGAAGGCGGCGAGGTCGTCGACGCCTGCGATCGGGCCGTAGAGGCCGGTGCTCTTGCGCGCCTCGTCGAGCGGGACGTTGGCGAGCTCGGTGAGCTGCACGACGCCGTCCTTGTTCAGGTCGGCGGCGGCGATCGGATCGCCGCGCAGGACGTGGCCGCGGGTCGCGAGGTTGTCGAAGAAGAGGACGGTCCCGTCCATCAGGATGTCGCCCGTGTCGGCGCCGTTCTCGGGGACGAGGAGCCCCGGCAAGGTGGCCCCGTTCACGCGCGCCGAGCACGCGCTGTAGCGCGTCCGCGGGGAGAGGCTCCAGCGGAAGGACTTCACGTCGTTGCCGCGCGTCATCGTGCCTTCGACGAAGATGGAGGCGCGGCTGACGGCGAGCGTGTCGCGATCGACCTCCGTGACCGGCTCGAGCGGCTCCGTCTCCGCGGTGGTGGGGCCGATCTCGAAGCTCACGTCCTCCCACGCGCGCGCGATGCGGTTCGCCGACGTGAGGAGGAGCTTCGTCGGCGGCTGCGTCTGGTCGACGAGCTGCGACGTCGCCGAGGCGGTGATGACGCCGTCGTAGCCGGCGATCGTGATCGCGCTCACGTTCACGATGAAGCGAGAGTACTTCACGTTCCATCCGTCGACGGTCGTGAAGTCGCCCTCGATCGTAGGCGCGCTCGTCGTGATCGCGACCCCACCGAGCGGCGGATGAGACGGCTCTTCGCACGCCGCCGCCCCGATGACGAGCGCGAGGGCCGAGGAGAGGATGAGGGGCTTCTTCATGGAGTCACCACGCGAGCGTCACGGACGCGAGGAAGGTTCGACCGTTCTGGACGATCTGGCGCTGGCGGAACTCGCCGCTCGGGATGATGGAGTAGCGCCAGTCGAGCGCGTTGTACGCGCCGAGGTTGTAGCGAAGGCCCATCTTCTCGACCTCGCCGGAGAGGACGAGGTCCCAGACGACGCCCGGATCGGTGCGCGCCTGCGGCGGGTCCGAGGTCGACTCGCTGCGGTCCGGACGCGGCCCCTCGATCGTGAGGCGCGTCATCGCCATGAGCGTGCGGCCGATGATCGGCATCGCGCCGCGCACCGACGCGATGTGCTCGATCGAGTTCGCGACGTCGCGGAGCGCGCCGCCGCCGGTGTACTGCGCCTTCTGGTACGAGTAGGTGCCGGCGAGCATCCAGCCCTGGCGCCACTCGCGCCGGACCTCCGTCTCCCCGCCGATGATGACGACGTTCGCGGGCGAGTTCTGGTACTGCACGACGCCGGGCGAGAGGTCGTTGAGGACGACGAGGTCCTGCACGAAGTTCGTGTACGCCGCGACGGTGCCGGTGACGACCTGCGAGAAGCGATGCGTGAGCTCGACCTCGCCCGAGTAGATCTGCTCCGGCGAGAGCCGCGTCGGCGCGACCTGGAAGGGCGACGTGTAGTGGAGCTCGTAGACGCTCGGCGCGCGGAACGCCTTCGCGCCCATCACCTTGAGGACGCCGCCGTCGTACGGCTTGATGATCGCGGCGAGGCGCGGGTTGATCGCGGGCCACGCCTCGAACTTCGGGAGGTTCGAGTAGTAGTCGAAGCGCGCGCCGGCCACGAGCTTGAGGCGCTTCGTCGGGACGATGTCGGCGTTGACGTAGCCGGCGCCGACGGTGAAGGGATCGTTGCGCCCCGCGCGGCCGGAGTCGTCGAGGACGTACGCGCCCGCGTCGTTCACGCCGACCTGGCGCGTCGTGAAGTGCTCCACCAACTCGCCGCCGACCGTGAGGCGGAGCGCGGACGACGGCGTGTAGACGAAGCGCTGCTCGACGCCGCCCCAGCGGCCGCGGTACGCGTCGCGCGACGCGCCCTCCAGCGCCGGCGTGTACGGGTTGAACCCGTCGAAGTAGTACATGTTGAAGTGCGCGCGCGAGAGCGACTGCAGCGACTGCGTGATCTGCGGCTCGTAGCGCGCCTCGATCATCGAGCGCGTGTCCGCGAAGCGCGTGCGCTTGTGATCGAAGATCGTCTCGTACTCGCCGGTCGGGAGGAACTTCTGGCGCGAGTTCAAGAACCACTGGAGCGTGAGCGCCTTCCACCACGCGCGGCCGGTGATCATGCCGGCGAACTGGCGGTCGGTCCCGCGCGTGATGCCGTCGGAGACCTTGCCGTTCGCCTTCCGCTCCGCGTTCGGATCGGAGGGATCGAAGTCGTACTCGGGGTAGTAGATCTCGCGCTGGGCGCCGCCCTGGAGGCCGCTCACCGTCGCCCAGAAGCCGGCGTCGGGGGAGAGGCGCACCACGCCCGTCGCGCGCGCGCGGCCGAGGCCGTATTCGAACGTGCCGATCGACGCCTCCGCGTGCGTCGCCTGGTTCTTGTTGCGCGTGACGAGGTTGATGACGCCGAAGAACGCGGCCGAGCCGTAGAGCACCGAGCCCGGGCCGCGCACGACCTCGATCCGCTCGATGTCGTCGATGTCGACGCGCCCGTCGGTGCCGACGTACGACGACCAGATGTAGTTGTCGTTCATCGGCTGCCCGTCGAGGAGGACGAGCACGCGGTTGCCGTAGTCGCCGGGGCGCGAGAAGCCACGGAAGCCGATCGTCTGGTAGCTGCGATCGTCGGAGAGGTAGAGGCCGCGGATGCCGCGCACCGCCTCCCAGATCGTGGGGTAGCCCATCGCGCGCAGCTCTTGCTGCGAGATGATCGAGACCGACGCCGGCGCGTCCTCGACCGACTCCGTCGTACGCGACGCGGCGCTGACCTCTTCGGAGACGACCATCTGCGCGTCGATCTTCGTCTCCTGCCGGCGCGTGACGTCGACCTCCTGGACGAAGGGGCGATAGCCCTGCTGCGTGATCGCGATCGTGTGGCGGCCGACCGGGACCGCGAGGACGGCGGGCGTGAAGCCGAGCGCCTTGCCGTCGACGGAGATGAGCGCGTCGCGGACGTCGGAGCTGACGACGACGGAGCCGGTCTGCGTCGCGAGGCGCGCGCGCACGGCGGTGACCTGGTTCGCCGGGATCTCGGTCGTGACCTCGCCCGGCTGGAAGCCCTCCTTGCCGACGAAGAACGTGTGCCGGCCCGGCGCGACGTCGAGGGTGCAGGGGACCGTGCACGCGATCGGTCCGGCCTCGTCGTCGATCCGGACCACCGCGCCCTCTTCGCCTTCGATCTTCGCGGTGCCGAGGATCTGCTTGAGGGTCAGCTTCACCACGACCTCTTTGCCGATCTCGAGGTTCACCTCCTCCGACTCGGCGGCCTCGTAGCCCGGCTTCTCGACGATGACCTTGCGCTTGCCCGCCGCGAGGCCGAGCGAGCGCGGGGCGTTTCCGCGCGGGCCGAGGTCCTTGCGATCGAGGTAGATCGTCGCGCCCGGCGGCGAGGTCTCGACCTTGAGGACCGCGACGTTCGGCGTGATGCGCGCGATCGCGTCTTCGACGCGCTTCCGCGCCTGCGGGTTGGTCTCGCCTTCGAGCGCGACGAGGTAATAGCGATACGCGTCGGGCGCGCGCTTCAGCTGCTCGTACGTGCGCGCGATGTTGAAGAGGACGTTCTTGTTCGGGACGAGGCGGTTCGAGACGAGGAAGTGCTCGAGCGCACCTTTGTAGTCGCCCGCTTCGTAGCGCTCCGCGCCGAGCTGGAACTGGAGATCCGCTTCGTCCGCGACGTCGTCGGCATATGCCGATCGCGACGCGGTGCCGAGGAGCGCCGCGATCAGCAGGAACGAGACTGCCGGCTTCTTGAATCGAAGGAATGTAGAGCCCGCCACGGCTCCGGCTTATAAGCGGGAATGCTGCTGCGACAAACCGCGCATTAACGCTCGTGGCGGATTTCGTTCTCTGCGTTCGGCGCGGGCGCGGGGGGCGGAGACGACGGTCGCGGGCGCGGCGGCGCGACGGGCGCCGGAGCCACGACGACAGGACGCGGGGGCGGAGCGACCGCGGGCGCGGGCGCCTCGGACGGCGCGGGCGCTGCGCTCGCCGTCACGATCGGCGCGACGGCGCTGGTCACTTCGGCGGCCGGGGCCGGGGCGGCGGGGGTCGCCGTCGTCGTCGGCACCGGCTCGGGGCTCGCGACCGGAGACTGGAGCCGAGAGAAGAGCGCGAACGCGCCGCCGCCGAGGCCGAGGACGACCGCGACGAGCGCGATCCACGCGAACGATCGGTTCGACGCGGGCTCGGCCACCGGCGCGACCGGCGCCAGCACCGGCGCGGGCGCCGGGCTCGGACGGTACGCCGGCGGCGGCAGCGACTCCGGCGCGGGCTCGCGTCCCGTCGCGCGCGCCTGCATCTGGCTCGCGCGCTCGGCGACGGTGCGCGAGCGCTTCGGCGCGAACGGGAGGAGCGCGACGGCGAGATCGGCCGCGCACTGATAGCGCTTCGTCGGGTCCTTCTGCAGGCAGTGGTCGATGACCTCTTCGAGGCCGGTCGGGATGTCGGGGACGAGCGAGCGCGCGGTGCGATGCGGCTCGTGGAGGACCTGCGCGATGATGCCGGTGACCTCGGTCGCGTCGAACGGCGGCTGCCCCGTGATGAGCTCGAACAGGACGACGCCGAGCGACCAGATGTCGGCGCGGAGATCGACGTCTCGCGTCGAGCGGATCTGCTCCGGCGACATGTAATGGGGCGAGCCCATGATCTGGGTCGTGTCGCCGGTGAGGAGATCGACGTCCTCGAGCGTGCCCTTCTTGAGGCCCGACTTCGAGATGCCGAAGTCGAGCACCTTCACCTGGCGGAGGCCGCCGTGCTCGCTGACGAAGAGGTTCCCCGGCTTGATGTCGCGATGGACGATGCCCTGCACGTGCGCGGCGGTCAGGCCCTCGCACGCCTGGATGACGAACTCGACCGCCTGCGTGGGATCGAGCGGGCCGCTCGCCTCGAGGATCTGCTCGAGGTCGCGGCCGACGAGGTACTCCATCACGATGAACGGCGCGCCGTCGTGCGTGCCGACGTCGTAGACGCGCGCGACGTGGTCGTTCTTGATCGTCGCGGAGGCCTTCGCTTCGCGCGCGAAGCGGGACGCGAGCTCCGGCCGCGCGCGCGCCTCTTCGCGGAGGAACTTCAGCGCGACCCGCTCTTCGAGATCGAGGTGCGTCGCCTCGACGACGAGCCCCATCGCGCCTTCGCCGATGACGCTCTCGACGCGGAACTTCCCCTCGAGCACCTGGCCGGTCGAGATACTCACAGCGCCGCGGGACGATACCACGCATCAGCGCGTGTGGCGGATCTCCGCTTCGGTGCCGATCGGCGCGGCGCTCGACGCGGTCGGACGCGGGCGCACCACCGGTCGCTTCACGGGGATCGCGATCGGCGTCGCGCTCGTCGCCGCCGCGCTCGTCGTCGCCTCGGGCGCCGGCTCCGGAGACGCGGCCGGCGACGGCGCGGGCGCGGGCTCGGCGGCGGCGCTGTTCGTTATCTCCGTCGGCGTGGTCGGCGCGCTGACCGTCGGCGCGACCGGCGTCGTGCTCGCGCCGCGCGTGATCGCGAAGGCTCCGCCTCCCAGCGCGACGGTCCCGAAGAGGAGCGCGATCGCGAGCGGGAGCCGGCTCTTCGCGGGAGCGGGAGCGGGAGCGGGCGCGGCGGAGGCGAGCGGTCGAGGAGCGAGGGAGATGTCGGGGACGCTCGGCGCGCGGAGGCGCGGGTCCGAGCCCGGCCTCGAGATCGAGGGCTCGCTGTCGGGCGGGGGCGGCATCGACGACGGCATCTCGAGATCGGGATCGAGGCCGCCCGTCTTCACGTGCGCGACGGCGCGCGAGACCGACGAGTGCGCGCGGCGGCGCGCGAAGGGGAGGAGCGCGAGCGCGAGCTGACCGGTGCTCGAGAAGCGCTTCGTGCGGTCCTTCTCGAGGCAGCGCAGGATCACGGCGGCGAGGGCGGGCGGTACGTCGACGTCGCTCGGGAGCGGCTCGGGGCTCGTCTCGAGGATCTTCGTGACGAGCTCGGTGAAGCGCGTCGCGCGGAACGGCTTCTCGTTCGCGAGGAGCTCGTAGAGCACGCAGCCGAGCGACCAGACGTCGGCGCGATGATCGATCGGCGCGCTCCCGCCGCGGAGCTGCTCGGGCGAGAGGTAGGCCGGCGTCCCCTGCGAGCGCGGCGCGCTCGACTTGCCGTCCTTGTCCTTCGCCGCGGCCTCGGGCCCGCGCACCGTCGCGATGCCGAAGTCGAGCAGCTTCACGGTGGGCCGGCCGTCGTCGCCGGTGACGAGGAACAGGTTCGCCGGCTTCACGTCCTGATGGACGATGCCGCGCGCGTGCGCCTCGGCGAGCCCTTCGCACGCGTCGATGACGTGCTCGACCGCGCGATGGGAGGGCACGCGTCCCGACGTCGTGAGGACGTCGGCGAGGGTCTGCCCGTCGAGCATCTCCATCACGATGAAGGGACCGTGGACGGGATCTTTGCCGACGTCGAAGACGCGCGCGACGTGCTCGCTCCGGAGCCGCGCCGCCGCCTTCGCCTCGTGCGTGAAGCGCTCCACCGTGCTCGGATCGTCGGCGCCGCGCGCGAGCAGCTTCAGCGCGACCTTCTGATCGAGCTGCGTGTTCGTCGCCTCGATGACGACGCCCATGCCGCCGCGCCCGACGATGCGCTCGACCCGGAACTTGCCGCCGAGGACGTCCCCCGCCGCGACCTCGACGCCCATCACTCCGCGCCGTTCGTCTTCGCGCCGTTGTCGCTCTTGTCGCGCCGCTCGTGCACCTTCGCCGGGATGCCGCTCGCGATCGCGCCGGGCGGCACGTCGGTCAGCACGACCGCGTTCGCGCCGATGAACGCGCCCTTGCCGATGCGGACCGGCCCGAGGATGCGCGCGCCGCAGCCGATGACGACGTCGTCCTCGATGACGGGGCAGCCGTTGTCCTTCGCGGTGCCGATCGTGTTGTTGCCCATGAGCTTCACGCGCGCGCCGACCTTCGACGTCCCGCCGATGACGGTGCCGAGGGTGTGGGTGAAGTTGATGCCGTCGCCGAGCTCGATGTCGTTGCCGATCTCGATGCTGTAGAGCACGGTCGTGACGAGCCGCAGCGCGTGGTTCACGCCCGGGACGTGCCACTTGCGCGCCGACTCGCGGACGCGGCTCATGAAGAGGACCTTGTAGCCGTCCTGCGTGAGCGCGGCCTTCACCGCTTCTTTCACCGACGGACGCTCCGCCCCGAGCGCGCGCGCGAGCTCGATCGCGTCGGCGGCCATCTTCCGCAAGAGCCCCATTCCGCTCATCTTAGCAGCTCGGCTCACACGCCCGAGCCCTTGATGACGACGCCGAAGGTCTTCGCGAGGATGTGGATGTCGAGCCAGGGGCTCCAGTTGCGGACGTAGTAGACGTCGATCTGGCAGCGCTGCGCGAAGCTCGTCGCGTTGCGGTCGGAGACCTGCCACATGCCGGTCATGCCCGGCGGCGCGCGGAGGATGATCTTCTCCTGGCCGTTCATCTCCGTGAGCTCGCGCTCGATGTACGGGCGCGGGCCGACGAGGCTCATGTCGCCCTTGATGACGTTGAGGAGCTGCGGGAACTCGTCGAGGCTGAACTTGCGGAGGAAGCGGCCGATGCGGGTGACGCGCGGGTCCTTTTTGAGCTTGTGATAGATGTCGTACTCCGCGCGGAGGGCGGGGTCGCTGTCGAGGATCGCCTTGAGGCGCTCCTCGCCGTCGCCGTGCATCGTGCGGAACTTGTACGCCTTGAAGTACGAGCCGTCCTTGCCGAGCCGGTTCTGCGAGTAGAAGACGGGGCCCTTCGAGTCGAGCTTGATGAGCGCGGCGATGAGGAGGAGGAAGGGCGCGACGAAGAGGCCGCCCAGCGTCGTGAGCACCGTGTCCATCACGCGCTTCGCGAGGCGGGGGCCGGGGAGGAGGAGCTGCTGCCTGACCTCGACGCCGAGGATGCCGCCGAGGCTCTTCGCCGGGACGCCCATCGACGCGAGGCCGAACAGGTCCGGGATGATGAGCAGGTGCGTGAAGTGGCCGCCGACGCGCTCGATGATCTTGAGGAGGTCGGGCGAGGAGAGGCCCGGCATCGCGACGACGGCGTACGGGATGTTGAGGCGCTTCGCGAGGACGGGGCCGAGGTTCAGGTCGCCGACGAGCGGCACGCCGTCGACCTCCGCGAACTTGCCGCGCGGGAACTGCGAGGCGTCCTTCGTGATCTGGGAGCGCGAGAGGCGCTGGCTCTCCGGGTTGAAGAACTCGCCGGTGGGGCGCGCGGGGCCCGACTTCGGGTCCTTCGTCGAGATCTTCACCGAGGCGGGGTCGCGCGCGGGATCGCCCGAGACCTCCATCGTGTTCGCGATCGGCGCGACCGGGATGTGGTCGGAGCTGATCGGCGCGGTGAGCTCGTAGTCGTCGCCGAAGATGTCGTTCGAGTACTCCGCGCGCTGCTCCTCGGTGAGGAACTGCGCGGAGGTGACGTTGACGGAGTAGACGTCCATCACCTCGTTCGTGAAGCTCGCGCGCAGGGTGCCGTACTTGCTCTTGTCGTCGTCGAGCAGCATGACGGGCTTGAGGCCCGAGCGCGGCTGCGCCTTCAGCGTGCGGACGACGAGGCGCCCCGTCTTCGCCGCGCCGAGCACGACGACGGGGATCCCCCACCACGGCTGGACCGAGAAGTAGTTGCGCACGAGCGCGCGGATGACGGGGACGAGGAAGAGCGTCGCGACCCACCAGACCGTGCGGACGAAGATGCCCCACTTCACGATCGGGAGATCGCCGAGGGTGGAGAGGACCGACGCGCCGAGGTGCACGAGCGACGTCGCGAAGGTGATGTCGCGGATCTCGTCCGGCGTGCTCTTCGCCATCGGCGAGTAGAGCTCGAGGCCGAGGAACGTGAGCATGCAGAGCACGACCGACGGACCGACGACGAGCCACGAGGTCCAATCGAGGCCCTCCTCGTGGTAGATGCGGAACCAGTGCACGCTCGTCGCGAGCATCGCGGCGAGGAGGAGCGAGAAGAGGTCGGTGAGGAGGAGCGTGGCGACGGTGCGCGTCGGCCGCGTGAGCACCTTGAGGCCGGCGACGTCCTTCTTCTCGCGCGCCGCGTTCGAGATGTCGCTGATGTAGAAGCCGCCGTCCTTGCGCGTCTTCAGCTGCTCGATCAGCGCGCGCGCGATCGCCTCTTCGCTGCACGCGCCGAGCTGGACGAGGATGCGGCCGATCTGACCGCCGCGCTCTTCCTGGATCGCGAGGGCTTCGTCGATCTTCTCCTGCGTGACGGAGCCGTAGCGGAGGAGGATCTCGCAGATGAGCGTGCCGTCTTGCTTCGTCTGGATCGCCCCCGCGCCCGGGATGCGGATCACGGGCGGCACGATCGACGGCTTCGCGGGGACGACCGAGGTCGTCATCATCGGCGGCTTCGGGACGTCGGGTGGGAGTGGCGGCGTGCCGGCGGCGGGGGTGATCCGCGGGCTCTGCTCCTTCGTCGGGACGGCGTCTTCGATCGGCGCGGCGGCGGGGATCCCCTTCGCCGGGGTGCGGCGGCGGGGGACGATCTTCGATGGGCCCATCAGCGGCGCGGGCGGCGGCGCGGTTCCGATGAGCGTCGAGCCGAGCTTCGGGACCGGCGCCGCGGGCGGAGCGGGCGCGTTGGCGGGATCGTGCGCGAAGCTCTTCGCGGTGTCGCCGCCGATCTTCGGCGCTTCCATCGCGAGGACGGTGTCGGCGATCGGCGAGGCGGGGACGCTCGGGCGCCGCGGCGCGAGCGGCTTCGACGGCGGCGGTGGATCGTCCATCGAGGGCACCGGCTTCGCCGCCGGCATCGGGCCGCTCGGCGCGATCGGCGGCCTGCTCGGCGCGATCGGCGGCTTGCTCGGCTTGCTCGTGGAGAGGGGCGGCTTGCTCGCGGGCGAGACGCTCGAAGGCGGCGGGCGGCTCCCGCCGGAGGGGAGGCCGGGCGGCGGGCGGCTCGGACGCACCGACGCGGGCGGGCTCACCGGCTCGGCCTTCTTGGGGAGCGCCTTCGTCTCGACCTTCACCGTCTCGACCCTCGGCGGCGGCTTCGCTCCCGGCGGCGGCGCGGTGCCGTGGCCCGTGATCGTGTCGAGCTTCGGCGGCTGCTTGCTGCCCATCGCGGGCGGCGCGATGCCGATCGCGGTGCGCTTCAGCGCGGCGCGCTCGGCGGCGCGCGCGGCGACCGCGACGGGATCCTGGAGCGGGCTGATGAGGGAGGTCTGCGTCGTCGCGATCCCGGTCGGATCCTTCGGCGGATCGGAGCGGGCGGGCGCCGGCGAGGCCTTCGCCTCCTCTTCAGTGTCGCTCACGCGCGGGAGTATAAGCGCCGGACCAGCGCGGTACGAGCCAGGTCTTCACCGCGTCACCGATCAGATGCAAGTGATCGAAGTGGTCGTGGGGCCCCTGGCCGCGGAACCCACGCACGTGCAGGCCGGCTTCGTCGGCGGTGACGCTCGGGGTCATGTTCGGAAGCCCGAACGGCGCGCTGGTCTCTCTAGTGGCCACGCCGACCTCGCGCATGAGCGCGGCCGTAGCCTCGGACGTGCTCGCGTAGTCCGGCGGCACGATCGATGAGTGCGTCACGACCATCGTCTTCTTCCCCGCCGCCGCGTCGGTCGCGAAGCGGATGAAGCGGCGGAGCATCTTCACGTCGACGTGGTCGGCGCCGCGCGCCGCGACCGGTTTGTTCTTGAGCTTCGCGTCCTCGGGGAGATCGATGTATTGCGCATGCAAGCTGTCGAACAGCAGCACCGCGTCGGTCGCCTCGTACCATTGCGGCACGGAGAGGATGCGCCCGACCGCCGCGAAGCCCGCGCTCCACGACGCGAGGGCGAGGTGGCCGAGGTGCACGTCGCTCCGCTTCGTGCGCGCCGCGATCATGCGGGTGAGGCTCTTCATCATCGCGCCGAAGCGGTTCGGGTCCTCGAAGCGGCTCGAGTAGCCGCCGCTGCCGATGCCGTAGCCGCACGACACGAACACGGCGCGGAGGCCGCTCGTCTTCATGTCGGCGGCGGCCATCTGCCCGGCGTGGAAGTGCCAGACGACGTCGATCGCACCGTCCGCGCCGATGAACTCGCTCGTCGGCGCGAGGTACGAGCAGCCCGCGGCGCCGAAGCCGGTGAACGGGGCGTCGAAGGCGACGGGCTCGGCGACCGCCGGCTCGGGCTGCGGCGCCTCCACCGCCGGCGCGGCGACCGCGACGCGCGGCGCCGCCTTCGCCGCCTTCGCCACGACGAGCGCGGCCGTGACCTGCGTCGTCCCCACCGGCTCCTCGCTCCGCCCCCCCGCAGCCGAACACCCTGCAAGCACGAGCGCGAGAACGACCGACCGCATACGCCCAGGCGCGTAATCGCGTTCCCACCCGATGGGAACCAAAAAAGTCCAAGCCCCCTCGGGGGTCCGGAGGCGTCGGACCGCGCCCGCGAACGTCAAGTCGTCGCCCCCCCTCTCGGGGGTCCGGGGGCGTCGTAGCCCCGCGCGCGAAGAATCCCCCGGCGAACGTCAAGTCGTCGGCCCCCCCCTCTCGGGGGTCCGGGGGCGTCGTAGCCCCGCGCGCGAAGAATCCCCCGGCGAACGTCAAGTCGTCGGCCCCCCCTCTCGGGGGTCCGGGGGCGTCGTAGCGCGCCCCGCGCGCGAAGAATCCCCCGGCGGGAGAGCGTCGAGAGGGCAGAGCCCTCTCGACTATGAAACAAGACCGGGGGCGGGGAATTTTGCGCAGAGGTCCTTCACCTCGGCTGCGACCTGCTTGATGACCGCTTCGTCGGTCGCCTTCGCGACGACGCGGTCGATCCACTCGGCGAGCTTCTTCATCTCCGGTACGCCCATGCCGCGCGACGTCACGGCGGGGGTGCCGATGCGGAGGCCCGACGGATCGAAGGGCTTGCGCGGATCGAACGGGACCGCGTTGTAGTTGGCGACGATGCCGGCGCGGTCGAGCGCCTGCGCGGCCGGCTTGCCGGCGATGTTCTTGCTCGTGAGGTCGACGAGCATGAGGTGGTTGTCGGTGCCGCCCGTCGTCACGCCGAAGCCGCGCGCGAGGAGGTCCTCCGCGAGCACCTTCGCGTTCGCGACGACGTTCTTTGCATATTGCACGAACTCGGGCGTCGCCGCTTCGCGCGCGGCGACCGCGATGCCCGCGGTGGTGTGGTTGTGCGGGCCGCCCTGGAGGCCGGGGAACACCGCCTTGTCGATCGCGGTGGCGTGCTCCTTCTTGCAGAAGATCATGCCGCCGCGCGGGCCGCGGAAGGTCTTGTGCGTGGTGGAGGTGACGACGTCGGCGACGCCGATCGGCGAGGGGTGCACGCCGGTCGCGACGAGGCCGGCGATGTGCGCGATGTCCGCGGCGAGGACGGCGCCGACCTCGTCCGCGATGGAGCGGAACGCGGCGAAGTCGAGCGTGCGCGGGTACGCGGTCGTGCCGGCCCAGATGAGCTTCGGCTTGTGCTCCTTCGCGAGCTTCCGCACCTCGTCCATGTCGATGCGGTGGTCCTCGCGGCGCACGCCGTAAGGCACGCTCTTGAAGTACTTGCCGGTGATCGAGACGGTGTGGCCGTGCGTGAGGTGGCCGCCGGCGGGGAGGCCGAGGCCCATCACCGTGTCGCCGGCCTGGAGGAACGCGAGGTACACCGCGAGGTTCGCGGGCGAGCCGGAGTAGGGCTGCACGTTGACGTGGACGGAGTCGTCGTTCGGGGCGAAGAGCTTCTTCAGGCGCGCGATCGCGAGCTCCTCGACCTGATCGATGACGGCCTGGCCTTCGTAGTACCGCTTCTTCGCGTAGCCCTCGGAGTACTTGTTCGTGAGGACGGAGCCGGTCGCCTCCTGCACCGCGCGCGACGCGTAGTTCTCGCTCGCGATGAGGCGCATCGACTCGTGCTCGCGCCGGTTCTCCTCCTCGATGAGCTTCGCGATTTCCGGGTCGACCTGAGCGAGATCCTTTTCCGCCATGGGCAGCGGATTAGCACAGCTACGGGCAGACCGACGCTTCGATGCCCTCGCACCCCTCTTCGAACGGCGGCGGCGACGCATCGCTCAGCGTCACCGGGACGGCGCTGAAGCCGAACGCGAGCGAGAGCGCGTCGCACGGACCATTCGTCATGTCCGAGCGGAGGTCGCGCAGGGAGCAGACGACTCCTTCGGCGACGGGCCTGAAGTTGCTGTTGCAGATCTTCGACCCGGTGGTGAACTCGGCGCGGTTGACGAAGTGGAGGAGGCTTTCGGCGGGGGAGCTGCCCGCGACGACGGCGTTCACGAGCCCGACGCCGCCGTCCACCTTCTGGATGTCGGCGACGAAGACGCCGCGCGAGAGCTCGATCCGCGCGCCGGCGAACCCGAAGCTGAGCGTCCGCTCGAGCGAGATGCGGAGGACCCAGTCGTCGACGGTGCCCTCGAACCCTTGTGCGATCTTGATCTCCTCGGGGTCCTGCAGGACCCAGGGGTCGTTGCCGTCCCAGCTCGGGAGTCGGTCGCAGGGCGTGCCGTCGTCGCGGCAGTCTCGTCGCGCGCCGGTCAGGAACGAGACCTTCACGAGGTCGTCCTTCGCCCTCCCGTTCCAGCCCGAGCACGATGATGGTGACGCCGCCGGCGCTCACGCTCTCGTTCATCAGCGTCGCGCCGGGATCGTCGCCCGCGCGCGGGATCGCGGCGAGCGCGAGCGCGAACGCGTTGTCGATCCCGCCGTCACCGTCGACGACCGAGCTCGCCTTCGGCGGGAGCGTGCAGCTCGCGTCTCGCGTCGTCGAGCCTTCGATGCCGGTGCAGTGTTCGTCGAGGTCGAAGCCGACGAGCCCCGCGTCGGGACGGATGAAGAAGGTCTGCGCGCCGAAGTAGTAGTCGCGATCGCCGCCGTCGTCCTCGGCCGGCAGCTCCGCGTCCGGCGAGCGCAGGCGCTCACGCGCGCGGTACTTCACGCACGGATCGAGAGGCGCGTCCGCCTCGCGCGCGTCCGGGGGATCGGGATCTCCGCCGAGATCGCCGATTCCGATGATCGCGTGACATGCGAGCGTGGCGGCGCCGAACGAGGCGAGCGCGAAGGCGACGCGGCCTGCTTTCATCTCAGAACGTGCCCTCCGCGAAGGCGCCGCCGAGGGTGGGACCGAGCCGCAGCGTCGCCGCCGTGGTCCGCCCGCGGACGAACACGAAGTAGGCGCCGACGCCGAGGCCGACGACGCCGGCGGCGGTCAGGATCGTGGAGACCGTCGCGAGCCGCCGCGCGTCGGACTGCTCGTTCCTCGCGTCCCTGTACGTCGGCGAGCCCTTGATGCAGCGGCCGTCCTTGTTGAAGTCGTCCGCGGTCGCGCCGTCGCTGCACCTCCGCTCCGCCTCGTCGTTCTTCCCCATCGCGAGGGCGCCGAAGAGCATGCCGCCGCCGACGAGCGCGAGGCCCGCGCCGCCGATGAAGTAGCCGTTCCGGCGCGCCGTACGCGCGGACTCGGCGCGGTCCCTCGCCGCTTGCTCCTCCTTCGAGTGGCGGTCGTCGGCGAGCGTGGGCGCCGGCGGAGCGGGCGGGAGGTCCTCGAGCGTGACGGTGACGTTCTGCTCCGTCGCCTCGCTCGGCGTCGTCACCGACGTCTTGAACGGCTTCTTGCCCACCGCGTGGACGACGACGTCGTGCGGGCCCGGATCCACCGCGATGCCGAGGGACCACGACGCGCGCTGGTACGTCACGCCGTCGATCTCGACCTCGGCGTCGTCCGGCAGCGAGAAGACGAGGTGCGAGACCTTCGACCGGATCTTCGCGAGGTGCTCGTCCGCGAGCTTGATGCGATCGAGCCGCGGCGGGTTCGAGGTCTTCGAGATGGTCTTGAGCTCCTCGAAGCGCGCGACGGCGCTCGCCCAGCGCCCGGTCGTCTCGTAGCAGACGGCGAGGTTCTGGAGCGTGCCGCCGGCCGGATCGAGCCGGTAGCTCTCGGCGAGGGGCGGGCACGCCTCCGACCACTTGCCCTGGGAGATGAGCGTCTTCGCGTGCTGGAACAGCTCCTCCGCGGTCGCGGTCGCGTCGGCGTGTGCGGTCCCGCCGAACAGCGCGAAGACGAGGAGCACGGACGCGACGAGACGGCGCTTCATCAGTGACGCTCGGGCGACCAAGGGGGCGCGCTCGAAGCCGGCGCCGGGGCGGGCGGGTGCGGCCGGTGACGTGTCGTCAGCTTCGTGCGCGCCGCCGGCGCGGCTGCGCTCGCCGCCTGCGACGCGACCGGAGGAGGCGGCGGCGGCTCGACGTGCGCTTGCGACGCGGGCGGCGGCGCGACCGCGGGCGCCGAGGTGGCCGGCGGAAGTGGCGGCGCCTCCGCGAGCGGCTCCGGCGGCGGCGGCGCGCGATGCGTCAGGGCATAGGCCGCCGCGAGCACCACGAGCGACGTGCCGAGCCCGACCCCGAGGTAGAGCGGCATGCGGGAGGCCGGCTTCGCGGCGCTCGACGCCGGCTCCGTGCGTCCGAGCGCGATGAGGTCCTCGCTCGACGGCGCGCCCTTCGGCGGGAGGAGGCTCGCGATCGGCGCGCCCGCGCGCGCGATGCGGTCCGCCGCGAGCTGGCCGGTGGGGCCTGCGAACGGACGGAGGCCGGCCGCGAGCTCCGCGAGCGAGCAGCGGAAGGTCGGGTCCTTCTCGAGGCAGAGGCGGATCGCGCGGTCGATCTCGGGCGGCACGTCCGGGCGCGCGTGGTGGAGCGGGCGGACGGGATCCGAGATCACCGCCGCGAAGATGCCGGCGACGTTGTTGGCAGGGAACGGGAGCGCCTTCGCGAGCAGCTCGTAGAGCACCACCGCGAGGGCCCACACGTCGGTGCGCGCGTCGACGTGCTTGGCGCTCCGGATCTGCTCGGGCGACATGTACGCGGGCGAGCCGAACGACGACTGCGTGCTCGTGATGTCGCCGGCTCCGTGGCTCGCGGGCATGAGCTTGGAGATCCCGAAGTCGAGGACGCGCACGAACGGCGAGCCGTCGCGATGGTAGGAGAGCCACAGGTTCGCGGGCTTGACGTCGCGATGGACGATGCCCTGCGTGTGCGCCTCCGCGAGCGCCTCGCCCGCCTGGAGGACGCAGTCGACCGCGAGCTGGCTCGCGAGCGGGCCGTTCGCGAGGACCTGCCCGAGGTCCGCGCCCTCGAGGAGGTCCATCGCGATGTACGGCAGGCCCGCTTCGGTGGTCCCCACGTCGACCACGCGGACGACGTGCTCGCTCTTGATGAGGAGCGCCGCCTTCGCCTCGCGGACGAAGCGCTCGAGGTTCTCGGTGTCCTTCGCGAGCTTCGGGTGGAGGAACTTGATCGCGACCTTGCCGCCGAGCGGCAGCTGCTCCGCCGCGACGACGGCGCCCATGCCGCCCTCGCCGATGACGCGCTCGACGCGATAACGCGACGCGACGACCGCCCCGGGCGGAGGGAGCCACTGCGATGCGTCGTCGTCCACGTCCACGGTCCCCAGTCTACCCGGTTTGGGCTAAGGTACGCCGCCGTGAAGCTCGGACCGCTGGCCGCCGCCGCAAGCAGTCTGTTCGTGGCGTCGGTCGCGTCGGCGGACGCGCTCACCGTCACGCCCGAGGCCGGCGACGTCGCGGCGCTGCCGGTCGTCCACGAGCGGCGCGGCGGGCTCGTCGTCGGCGCGGCCGGCGGCCTCGGGCTCATCGGCGCGAGCGGGTACCCGAACAACGCGAAGTTCTATAACGACCGCGACTACTACTCGGAGACGCCGCTCCTCGTGGGGTGGTCGACCTCCTTCTTCGCGATGCTCGCCTTGACCGACTGGGTGAGCGTCGGTCCCTCGTTCACGATCTCCGAAGCGGACACCGCGCAGTGGAAGTCGACCGCGCTCGCGGGCGGCCTCCGCGCCGAGTTCTTCCCGCTCGTTCATGCGGTCCCACGCCTCGCCGACCTCGCGATCTACGGGCAGGTCGGGGTCGGCGCGGTCGCCCTCCGCGCCCATGGACCGTACCCGACGTCCGACGGCGTCCAGTCGTTCGTCGGAGTCGGGGTTCACCATGAGTGGCGCTTCGTGGACTTCCTCGGCGCACATGCGTCCGTGGGTCCCTATCTCGAGTACGACGCGGTGCGCTCCGAGCCGTCGGACCGCAACTGGCTCTCGCTCGGCCTTCGGGTCGCCCTCTACACGTCCGGGAACAAGTCCGACTAACTCGATCAGCCGGGTTTTCCGTGCTCCGATAGGGCCGTGCTGAACCAAGCCGTCGATCCGTTCGGGATCATCGGCCAGGTGCTCGACTCCCAGTTCCGGGTCGATCGTCTGGTCGGCGAGGGCGGCTTCAGCGCCGTCTACCGCGGCTACCACCTCGGGCTCGACGAGCCGATCGCGGTGAAGTGCCTCAAGCTCCCGCCGACGCTGCAGCCTCAGCTCGTCGAGCAGTTCGAGCGGCGGTTCCGCGACGAGAGCCGCATCCTCTACCGGCTGTCGCAGGGCAACCTCAACATCGTCCGCAGCATCGCGGGCGGCACGTGGCAGTCGCCGATGGGTGCGCTCGTGCCGTTCATGGTGCTCGAATGGATGGAAGGGCGCTCGCTCGCGAACGAGCTCACGATCCGCCGCACCGTCGGAAAACAAGGGCGGCCGCTCGGGGAGGTGATGAAGGTCTTCGCCTCCGCCGCGGACGGGCTCGGCTACGCGCACGCGCAGGGCGTCATCCATCGCGATCTCAACCCGGGGAACTTCTTCTTCGCGAACACCCCGCAGGGGCAGCGCCTGAAGATCCTCGATTTCGGGGTCGCCAAGATCCTCGACGACTCGTCGCTGAACATCGAGCGCAACCAGACCGTCGGCCAGATCCGCATCTTCGCGCCGGCTTACGGCGCGCCGGAGCAGTTCGACGACTCGATCGGCAAGACCTCCGCCGCGTCCGACGTCTACTCGTTCGCGCTCATCCTGATGGAGTCGCTGCGCGATCGCGCCGTCAACGACGGCACGCACCTCGGCGAGTTCGCGCAGCGCGCGATCGATCCGCGGACGCGCCCGACGCCGCGCAGCCTCGGGATCGAGGTCGAGGACGAGATCGAGCTCATCTTCGCGCGCGCGACGAAGGTGAAGCCGAACGAGCGCTGGCAGAGCGCGAGCGAGTTCTGGAACGCGCTCGAGCACGCCACGAGCGCGGCGAGCGAGGAGCGCCACGCGCAGGCCGCCCTCGAGACACCCTCTCTCGGAATGCCCATGACCGGCGCCCGAAGCACGAAGACGGGGATGGCGCCCCCCGCCCAGCGACAAGGAAAGAGTCCCGGAATGAAGCGGATGGACAAGACAGTGCCGGTGGGGGCCGTCATGCCGAACGTCCCGCAGAAGCCACGGGGGATTCCGCCCTCGGCTCCGCGCATCGAGGCGCCGGCGCCGGCCGCGCCTCCGTCCGAGCCGCCCGGGGCGGACGCCGGCTACGACGAGGCGACGCGGATCGGCGCGTCCCCGACCGGCGGCGCGCTTCCCGTGCTCGCGGACGAGAACGAGGGCGACGAGGTCACGCGCGTCGGCGCCCCGGCCGCGGAGGTCCTGCGAGGCCTCGCCGACGTCGAACTCCGCGGAGGCGCGGGGGCTGTTACGATGACCAAAGTGTCGCAAGGTAATCAGAACAATCGGCCCGCGGCGGGGCATCCGCCCTCCGGCGAGCACCCGCAGGCGCAGCCGTATCCCCAGCAGCCCGCGCCGCCGCCGCCGCCGCAGCAGCAAGCCCGCGCTCCGCAGGCGATGGCCGGCACGCTGATGATGGCGCCGGGGCAGGGCGGCTTCGGTCCGCTCCCCCCGCCCCCGCAACAGGCGGGGCGGCCGCCGCCGCAACAGATGCAGCAACCGCCGCCGCAACAGATGCAGCAGCAACCGCCGCCGATGCAGCAGTCGCCTTCGCAGCAGATGCAGGCGTCTCCTCCGCAGATGCAGCAACCGCCGCCGCAACAGATGCAGCAACCGCCGCAACAGATGCAGCAGCCTCCGCCGCAACAGATGCAGCAACCGCCGCCGCAGATGCAGCCGCCGATGCAGCAGCCGCCGATGCAGCCGATGCAGCAGCCGGGGGGCTATGGGCAGCAACCGCCGCAGCAGCAGCAGCCGTACGGGCAGCAGCCGGCGATGGCCGCGGACGCGTCGCTCGCGCCGGCGGGGGTCCCGAAGAAGAGCAGCGCGGGGCTCATCATCGGGATCATCTTCGGCTTGCTCGTTCTCGGCGGCGTGGGCGCCGCGCTGGTCGTCGTCGGTCTGGGCTCGAAGGCGCCCACCGTCGCGTCGGCCTCGGCGTCGGGGGTCCCCGTCGAGGTCCCGCCCATCCCGGCGACGGCCGAGCCGCCGCCGACCGCCGAGCCCGACGAGACACCGCCGCCGCCGGCGGAGGAGGACGCGGGCGCGGTCGCCGAGGTCGAGGTCGACGCCGGCGCGCAAGCGGCGAACACGGATCCGGCGCCGGACCCGAACAACGGCGCCGCGGTCGCGCAGCCCGCGAACCCGAACCCCGGTCAGCCGTGGACGCCGCCGCCGGCGCAGCCCACCCCGACCCCGGCGGTGAAGGACGCGGGCCCGCCCGCGGATCCGAACGCCTTCAACGAAGGCACCGCGCGCTCGCGCCTCGCGCAGGCGAACGGCGTGCTCGTCTTCTGCAAGAAGGAAGGCGGCGTGACGGGGCCCGGCACCGCGACGGTGACCTTCGCGCCCGACGGCAGCGTGACGTCGGTCGCGATCGACGCGCCCTACGCGGGGACGCCGACCGGTGACTGCGTCGCGGGGCAGTTCAAGCGTCAGAAGACGACCCCGTGGCAAGGCTCGCCGCAGTCGGTGAAGCACTCGTTCGAAGTCCCGAAGTAGCGGGGACCTTGCGCGTCCGCTTCGCGATCGCCGGCGCGCTCCTGTTCGCGCCGGCGCTCGCGCGCGCCGACGAGCCCACCAACACCGTCGTCGTCACCGGCACGCGCACGCCCGAGAACATCCAGCGCGCGACGGTGAAGACCGACGTCGTGACGCGGGAGGAGGCCGAGCGCCGCGGGGCGGTGAGCGTCGCCGACGCGCTCGCGACCCAGCCCGGCCTCGTCGTGAACCCCGGAAATTACGGGTTCCTCGGCGGCGTGAGCGCGCTCCAGATCCAGGGCTTCGACCGCGACCGCGTGCTCATCCTCGAGGACGGCGAGCGCGTCGTCGGCGACGTCGGCGGCGCGATCGATCTCTCCGCGATCCCGATCGGCGACGTCTCGCGCGTCGAGGTCGTCACCGGCCCCGCGAGCTCGCTCTACGGCTCGGCCGCGCTCGGCGGCGTCGTCAACATCATCACCGCGCCCCCGCGGGACTACGGCGCGAGCGCCCGCGCGCGCGGAGAGTACCGCTCGCTGAACGGCGTCGTGCTGCAAGGCAACGGCGCGTTCAAGAGCGAGACGCCGCTCTTCGGCCTCCGCGATCCGTGGGCGCAGGTCGATGCAAACTACACGCGAATGGACGGCGTCGAGAAGACGGCGGGGCTCCCCGACACGCGGATCCCGGAGACCGATCGGCGCATGGTCGGCCTCCGCGCCGGCGTGCGGCTCAGCGATCGGATGGACGTCCGCGTGCGCGCGCGGCTCTTCCGCGATCGGAACGACGGCGTCGAGTCTCGGCTCGCGCCGGGGCTCGGCCGCTTCATCACCGACCGCCCCGCGGAGACGGATCGCTACACGTTCCACGTCATCCACCAGACGAGGATCGGCGACGCGTCGACGCTGCGGCTCACGGTGGGGCGGCAGCAGTTCGACAACTTCACCGCGGTGGACCGGCGAAGCTCGCCGATCGACGAGCGGCACGACCGGACCCAGCGCATGCAGAGCATCGAGGCGGTCGCGACGATCCCGAACGGCCCGCTCACCTGGGTCGCGGGGACGCGCTTCGAGGCGGAGCACTTCTCGCAGACGCTCACGCGCACCTCGAGCACCGCCGACGGCCCCGTCACCACCACCGCGCCGGAGGTGACGCCGCTCGCCTACGGCACCGCCGCGCTGTACGCCCAGACGACGTGGAAGGTCGGCCCCCTCACGCTGATGCCCGGCTTCCGGACCGAGGTCCACACGCGCTACGGGGCCTCCTTCACCCCGCGCTTCGCCGGCTCGTGGCAGGTCTCGCCGCGCGTCACGCTCCGCACGTCGGCCGGCCGCGGCTTCCGCGCGCCGAGCGCGAAGGAGCTCGGCTTCGTGTTCGACCACTCCGTATTTGGATATCGGATCAACGGGAATCCCGATTTGAACCCGGAGAAATCGTGGGGCGTGAACGCCGATATTACGGTGTTGCCGGGGCGCGCCGCGGACGCGGCGCTGCTGCGTGGCTCCGTTTTTGCGAATTGGGTCGAGGACCTCATCGACCTCGACCTCGGTAATGGGGTGTTCGACGGCACCGTCGCGACGTATTCGTATACCAACTTCGGCCGCGCCCGGACCGCCGGCGGCCAGCTCGACGCGCGCTTCAAACCGGCAAAGTGGATCAGCGCGGAGACGAGCTACGCCTACACGTGGACGCGCGACGACACGAACGAGCGGCCGCTCCCCGGCCGCCCGCCGCACGCGGTGACGAGCTCGCTCCGCCTCGAGCCGGGGTGGAAGCTCGAGTTCATCACGCGCGTGCGCGTGACGACGAGCTCGTTCCTCGACGAGGAGATGCGCTCGCCGGGCTACCAGACGGTGGACCTCCGCGCGGGACGCGCGCTCTGGCCGCGCTCGCAGCTCTACGTGGGGGCGCTCAACGTCACCGACGTGAGGCAGGACCCGGGGCGCATCGGCGACACCCGGCCGCCGCTCGGCCGCGTCCTCTACGTCGGGCTCCGCGCCGAGCTGCCGTGGGATCAGCCCTGAGGGCCGAGGAGCTTCTGCGCGAGGACGACGCCGAGGCGGGAGATGAAGGGGTTCGCGACCGACTCGTAGTCGTAGCGGTCGTCGTTCATCGTCCCGTTCTCGTTCGACAGGATCGTCGCGGCGGCGAAGAAGGAGCGACCGGTGCGGGTGTCGACCGCGTGGACGTTCTCGACCGAGAAGCCGTACGCGCGCCCGCCCTTGCCGGAGACCTTGATCGCCCCCGGCGGCGCGGTCTGCGCGATCGCGACGTGGAGCGGCTTCGCGTCGCGATCGCGGGCGGTGGGGGCGCGCGCGCGCGAGCGGCCGCCGAGCGCGCTCGGGAGCCGCGCGAGGACCTCGATGAGCTCGGTCCGGTCCGCGGCGGCGATCGCGGGGCGCTCGGCCACGAGGTCGGGGCGCATGATCGTCACGAGGAGGTCCTGGAGCTCGCGGAGCGGGGCGGCGTTCTTGTCGGCGAAGTCCAGCGGGGCGGCGACGGTGCGGCCCTGCGCGTCGACGTGCGCGCGCCCGACGAGGATCGGCGGCGGCGCCGGCGTGAGCGGGAAGCCGATCCGCCGTCCGACCGGGATCGTCATGCTCGGGGCGCGGAGCTCGATCATCGGCTCGGGGCCGCGCACGACCTCGCCGAGCGTCTGCACGATCCGGGTGCGCTTGAGCCCGACGCGATCGAGGCGCTCCGCGAGCTCCTCCGTGCCGACGAACGCGAAGAGCCGGTTCGCCGCGTCGTTGTCGGAGATGACGAGGGCGAGCTCGATGTCGCGTCCGAGCGAGGTGTCGAGCACACGCCGGGTCCGTCCCTCTCCGGTGACGAAGCGGAGCGGCGTCGAGGGCTTCAGCTTGACGCCGTAGCTCTCGCGCATCTCGTCGAGCTTCTCCAGCGCCGCGGTGGCGAGGCACAGCTTCACCGCGCTGGCGGGGTAGAAGTACTCGGCGTCGGCGCGGTACCCCATCCGGCGGAGGGTGGGCTGCGCGCCCTCCTCTTTCTCGGGTACCGCGACGAGGACCTGGAGCCGTCGTTTCTGCGCGTCGTCCATCCACGCGGCGAGCTCGGGATCGCTGCGCAGGATCGGCTCGAGGTCGGCGATCTCGTCGACCGGGCTCGGCGGAGGCGGCGGCGGCGGAGGCGCGACGATGTCGGCGGCGACGATGCTCCTCACACGCGGCTGCGTGCTGCACGCGCTCGCCACCGCGGCGACGAGGAAGAGCGCCCACATCGGCCGGCGGCTCTCTGGGAGACGAGACATCGAACCCCCAAGCTTAGCACTCACTTACTCAACGTCGGGGCTTCGCCCCGACAGCCCACCCCAGACACGGCCCGGCGAAGACGCCGGGGCGCTTCGCGCCCGCTTGCGCGGCCGCTTCTGGGGCCCCTTCGCCAGCCCGTTCGCGGTCAGCGTTTGCGGCCGTCGTGGCGACGTGTCCCCGAGCCCTGAACCGAGCCGTCCGTGCGCTATAAGGAAGGGGCTCGCCCATGCGATGTTCTTTTCTCCTTTCGATTGCTGCGCTCGTCCTTGCTCCTGCTGCTTGCAGTGAAGAGGTCGGCAACAAGAACCAGGCGACGCCGGGTGGGGACGGCGGCGTTCCGGAGGACGGCGGAGGCGTCGAGTTTTCGACCGGCGAGGAGCTTCGCGTTCCGGTGCCGGAGGGGGGGCGCGTCCATGTTTCGCTCGCGAGCCCGGCGTCGATCCAGACACCCGCTGCGCCGGCCACCGACAAGACGTGGGACCTCGCGTTCGAGGGGACCGATGTCTTCACGAACAGCGGTCCCTCCGGCGGCGGCGCCGGGAGCGCGTTCGGACCGCTCGAGCCGATCGTCTTCCTCGAGGACGTCGCGCCGACCGGCGTCCCGCTCTTCAGCGACAAGACCGGCGGCGCGTTCATCCGCTGGTGGCTCTACTCCGGCGCGCCCGAGCACGTGCTCTACAGCCGCTTCCACGTGTTCGGCGTGAAGGACGGCGACAAGCTCTATCGCGTCCAGGTCCTCGGCTACTACGGCGAGCGCGACGGCACCAGCGTCGGCGCGCTCTACAAGATCCGCTACGGCCTCGTCGGGCAGCCGGCGAAGGTGCTCGACAAGCTGGACGGCACCGCCGGCGGCGCGAACGGCGCTCCGGACGCGAAGAGCGAGTGCCTCGATCTCGGCACCGACGCGCGGACGATGCTCTCGCCCGCCGAGCAGCGGGCGTCTTCCGCGTGGCACCTCTGCTTCCGCCGCGAGGCGATCTCCGTGAACGGCGAGGAGGGCGGGCCGCGCGGCGTCACCGCGGTGGACTTCGAGGCGGAGAAGGTCGCGAGCGAGACCCCCGACGAGGTCGGCGCGCGCACGGAGGAGGGCGAGCTCGCGCGCTTCGACGCCGTCACCGCCGCGAGCTTCGAGGGCGCCGCCCTCCGCGGCGATCGCGTCGTCAGCGCCTTCAGCCTGCTCTGGCTCGAGAGGGGCGCGAGCCCCGTCGCCCCCGCGAAGAACGCGTGGCTCGTGGTTGGCGCGGACGGCAAGAAGCGCTACCTCGTCGGCTTCTCTCGGTTCGAAGGAGCGACGGCGACCAGCGTCGGCACCGTCGTCATGCGCGTGAAGGCGGTCCAATGAACAAACAGCTCCTCTTCGTGCTCCCGGTCGCGACGCTCACCACGCTCGCGTGCTCCTCCAAGGAGACGGTCTACCAGGTGGTCCCCGCGCCCGACGCGGGCACCACGCCCGCGGACGACGACGACGACACGCCGAAGGTGGAGTGCACCGCCGCGCGGGAGTCGCACCTCGGCCCCGTCGCCGCGACGTCGACGGGCGAGGTGAAGGTTCTCTCGAACGAGGACGGCGTCACGAAGATCTTCGTCGACGCGACCGCGGGCGGCATCAACAACGCGAAGAAGAACCCGCGCGTCTACATCAAGCTCGACGGGACGAAGGTCGACATCACCGATCAGGAGTCCTTCACCTCGAGCGACTGGGACCTCGCGCTCAAGCGGGTCGACATCTACACGAACGGCGGCGACGCCGGCCCGGGCGAGGGCGGAGGGCGCCTCGTCAACAAGGACTTCGGCGCCGTCACCGCCGCCGACGGCGCGGGCGTCCGGCCCGAGGTCTTCTTCACCGGCGACTGCGAGCGGAACATCGACGAGGCCTCGTTCATCGTGACCACCTTCAGCGGTTGGTACAACTACGCCGAGTCGAACAACATCCCGAGCGCCAAGCCCGGCACCTCGTTCGTCGTGAAGTCGGCCGACGGCACCCTCCACAAGGTCGGCATCATCAGCAACACCGCCAACCCGGACGGCACGACGAACAACCCCGTCACCGCGTACTACCTCCTTCAGGTGAGCAAGCTTTGAAGCGCGTCACAGTCGCCCTCGTCGCCGTCGTCGCGACCCTCGCCGCGCGCGAAGCCTCCGCCGCCTGCGCCGGCCGGCCGACCGACAGCGGCGGCCTCAACGGCTACGACTACGGCGCGGCCGAGGTCGCGTCCTTCGCCCTCACGAAGGTGCGGGTCCACTACGCGAAGACCGGCGCGCACGCGCCGGTGCTGACGTCGACGCGCGCCGACGGCGTGCCGGACTCCGTCGCCTACGCGGCGGAGACGGGCGAGACCGCGCTCCGGGAGTTCGCGGAGTGGGGCTACCACGCGGTCCCGAGCGACACCGCCTGCCCGTCGAACGGCGGCGACGACAAGGTCGACATCTACCTCGTGAAGTTCAACGGCGCCGACGGCTCCACGATCGTGGAGTGCAACGGCGGCGCGTGCTCGTCGTTCGCGCTCGTCGAGTCGACGTTCAAGAACCGCGGCTACGCGGACGCGGAGGAAGGCTTCCGCACCGTCGTCACGCACGAGCTCTTCCACGCCGTGCAAAATACATACAAACCGGGGGACGCCTCGTTCTGGGCGGAGGGCACCGCGCAGTGGGCGATGAAGCGGGTCCACCCCGAGCTCGCCGACTTCGAGCGCGCGCTGCCGGCGTTCTTCGCCGAGCCGACCCGCTCCCTCGACGCGCCGCCGTCGGGCGTGACCGCGGGCTACCTCTACGGCGCGTCGGTGTGGCCGCTCTTCCTCTCGCTCCGTCACGGCCCCGACTTCATCCGCTCCGTCTACGAGAAGGAGGAGACCGGCGCCGAGCCGCTCCCCGCGATCGACGAGCTCCTGAAGGCGAAGGGCTCCTCCCTCGCCGACGAGTACCCGCTCTTCGGCGCGTGGAACGTCGGGACGAAGGACGTCGCCTCCACCGGCGGCTATCCCGACGCCGCGAAGTACCCGGGCGTGAAGATGGGGCAGCTCGCGGACGGCCTCAGCGCGATCACGTCGGGGCTCTCGTACTTCGCGTACCGCGGGAAGCTCTCGGGCGAGGCCGCGATCGCGCTCGAGACCGACGCGACGCGGAACGGCGGGGTCGTCGTCCCGTTCGAGAACGGCACCCTCCAGCTCGCGAAGGCGAAGAAGCTCCCCGCCAACGCGGACGGCGAGGTCCTCGTCGTCGTCGCGGGCGTCACGACGAAGAAGAGCGACGCGCCGTTCACGATCCGCTTCGCCGATCCGCTCCCTCCCGACGCGGAGACGCCCGACGGCGGCGGCGCGAGCACGGGCCCGGGTGTGGACGCGCCGCCCGCGGCGGGCACGTCCTCCGGCGGCGACGACGGCGGCTGCCGCTCGGCGCCGTCTTCGGAGACCCCCGCCGGCGCGGCGTTCCTGGCGCTCCTCGCGCTCGTCGCGCTGGGCAAGGCGCGCTCGGAGGACCGAGCGCTGGGATCGCGTCGTCGGCCTTGAAGCTTCGTCCTCTCGCGCTCCTCCTCCTCGCCGGCGCTTGCACGAGCGCGCCGGAGCCCACCGGCACGGCCGCGTCCGCGATCGTGAAGGGCACCGAGTCCGGCGCAGAGAGCGACTCCACCGTCCTCGTCATGCACTACGACGCGCTCGCGAAGGGCGGCGGCGCCGCGAGCGGCTGCACCGGATCGCTCCTCGCGCCGCGGCTCGTCTTGACCGCGCGCCACTGCGTCGCGAACACGGACGAAGGCGCGGCGTGCGACTCCACCGGCAAGCCGATCTCCGGCGGCGGGGTCGACAGCGACTTCGAGCCGAGCAAGGTCTACGTCTTCGGCGGCCGCGAGCGTCCGGACTTCCTCGCCGGCACGGCGAAGCCCATTCGCGGCGTGGAGCTCCTCACGACCGGCGCGACGACGATCTGCAACAACGACATCGCGCTCATCGTGCTCGAGCGCGACGTGCCCGACGCCGTCATCACGCCGATCCGCCTCGAAGGCGGACCTAACGAGAACGAGATCGTCACGGTGGTGGGGTGGGGGATCTCCGAGACACAGAACGATCCGCCGAAGCGCCTCGAGCGGAGCGGCGTGAAGATCCTCGAGGTAGGGCCCGCCGACGGCCTCAGCCCCACCGAGTTCCGCACCTCCGAGGGCACGTGCGCGGGCGACAGCGGCGGCCCCGCGGTCGCGGGCACCGGCGCCGTCATCGGCGCGCTCTCGCGCGGCGGCAACGGCAAGAAGGGCGCGGGGGCGGGCGGGTGCGTCGACGACGGCGCGACGAACATCGCGACGAACATCTTCACGTCGATCGCCGGCCATCGCGACTTCATCCGGTCCGGCTACGCGAAGGTCGGGCAGGAGCCCTGGATCGAAGGGCAGCCGAGCCCGCTCGAGACCAGCGCCCCGCCGGCGACGTCCGCGCCGCCGCCGGCGCCGGAGGACGAAGGCTGCAACGTCGCGCGCTCCGTCCACGGATCGCCAGCGTTCATCGTGGCTGTTCTTTTGTTGTGTCGCCGCCGCAGAAATCCAGCCAGATCACGCGTTCGACACTGGTGAGCGGCGTCCCCTGCGGACGTCCGATCCAGCGTGAGGTCTACCGCACGCAGGCCTCTCGAGGTGGGATCACCCACATTTTATCGGGGTTTTTGCGGTGCGGCCTCGGATCAGCGCGTGGCAGGGTCCGTGCACTACATCGGCGCGGAGGCTGAATCAGATGAACGCGACGCGTCTTCTCGGAGCTCTTTGCGCGACCATCCTTGCTTCGTCGATCGGCACGTCGCTCGTCGCGTGCAGCGCGCCGGAGAAGGAACCGGTCTCGACCGCGCAGGCGACCAGCGCGGCGAGCGTCTCGATCAGCCTCCTGGACTCGAACGGCAACAAGGTCGGCACGGCCTCCGGCGTTCTGCTCGCGCCGCGGCTCGTGCTGACGGCGGGCCACGCGATCTCCGGCAAGGGGAAGTGGGAGATCACGTCGGCGGACGGCAAGACCAAGGTCACCGGCTCGCGCGGAATGACCTACGACTGGATGACCTACGACAGCACGCTGGCGCACCCGCGCCGTCACGACGTCGGCGTCATCCACCTCGACGCTCCGATCAAGCTCGACGCGTACCCGAAGCTCGTCGCCGGCAAGCCGGTGAACGGTCTCGAGGCGACGCGTGTCCGTCACACCGGCGCGAAGTTCGATCACGTGTCGGTGTTCCTGAACAAGGTCAAGACGACGCCGAACAACCTGCTCGGCGAGATGAAGGGCGGCGAGACGCTCGACACGGGCGGCGCCGTCTACAACGACGAGGGCATCATCGGCGTCGTGTCGGGCCGCGGCCTCACGACCGGGAAGCTCTACGTCGCGCGGACCGACAAGCTCAGCACGTGGCTCTCGGCGAAGGTGGCGTGCGCCGGCGGCACGGCGAAGGCGACCTACGCGGTGGGCGCGGACAAGTCGCAGGAGATCTGCGACGAGAACGGCAACCCGATCGGCGGCAGCAGCAACGCCTCGTCGTCGGGCGGCGCGAACGACGGGTCCTCCACCAACGGCGGCGACACCGGCGGCAGCTGCGAAGAGAACAACGACGGCGTGTGCAGCGGCCAGTGCGGCGGCATCAACAAGACGACGGACGGCGACAACGGCGGCCCGAACGGCAACACCGACGGCGACGACGGCCGCGACGGCGCGAACACGGGGACTTCGAGCTCTTCGGGGTCTTCGGGCTCTTCGGGCTCGAACCCGAACCAGGGCGGCGACAACGGCGGCCCGAACGGCAACAGCAGCGCCACCGGCAGCGGCGGCCCGAACGGCGGCGGCGGCGACGCGAACAGCGACGGCGTCGGCTCGTCGGGCTCGAACCCGAACCAGGGCTCGTCGAGCTCGAGCGGCGGCGGCGAGAGCGCGTCGGCGACGGCGAGCGCGGGCAACGACAACGACACGAACGGCGGCCGCACCGGCGGCGCGGTCGACGACGAGGAGGCCTGCCAGGGCCCGAGCGACGATCCCGAGGTCTGCCCGCCCGAGCCCGACGGCTGCACCGGCAGCCAGTGCGGCGGCGGCATCCCGGACCAGAACATCAGCTACGGCGCGTGCGGCTGCGACGGCGCGCGCTCCCGCAGCGACGCCGACGTCCGCTGATCCAGCAAATCCGTCGGACACGGAGAAGGCCGCCCGCTCGAGAGAGCGAGGCGGCCTTTCGATTTGCTACGCTGTTCGGCGATGACCTACGAGCTTTACTACTGGCCGAGCATCCAGGGCCGCGGCGAGTTCGTCCGCCTCGCGCTCGAAGACGCGGGCCTGGCGTACGTCGACGTCGCGCGCGAGAGCGGCACGAAGGAGATGATGCCCGTCTTGCAGGGCAAGGCCGGCGGCGGGCGCCACTTCGCGCCGCCGGTGCTGAAGGACGGCGAGGTGCTCGTCTCGCAGACGGCCGCGATCCTCGACTACCTCGCGTCGAAGCATCGGTCGCTCCTCCCGGACAGCGAGCCGGGGACGCGGAGCCGCGCGCTCCAGCTCCAGCTCACGATCGCGGACTTCGTCGCGGAGGCGCACGACACGCACCACCCGATCGCGACGAGCCAGTACTACGAGGACCAGAAGCCGGAGGCGAAGAAGCGCGCGGCCGCGTTCCTCACCGATCGCGTGCCGAAGTTCTTGGGCTTCTTCGAGTCGTGCATCCACGACAACGAGGTCGCGGGCACGCTCCTGGGGCCCGGCTTCTCGTACGTGGACCTCTCGCTCTTCCAGATCGTGCAGGGCCTCGCCTACGCGTTCCCGAAGGCGTTCGCCAACACGAGGAAGAAGCACCCGCGCGTCCTCGCGCTGCGCGATCGCGTCGCGGTGCGCCCCAACATCGCGAAGTACCTCGCGTCGCCGCGGCGGCTCGCCTTCAACGAAGACGGGATCTTCCGGCGCTATCCGGAGCTCGACGTCACTCGAGCGTGACCGTCACGCCCGTCGCGGTGCCTTGCGAGCTCGTGCAGCTCTTGAAGCTGGGGCTCACGCCGAGCGCCTCGAGCACGGCGGTGCTGCCCTCCCAGCGGTTCGCGGTGACGGAGCGCTCGATGACGGTCGCGACCACGCACGCGTCGCCCTTGCAGACGCGCGCCTTCGTGTTGCAGAGCTTCTTCGACATCATGCCGCTCGGGACCGCGATCCAGGCCTCGTCGTCGACGAACGAGCGTGACTCCGAGGGGCCGCAGTAGAAGGTCACCTTGCCGGCCTTGCGCGAGTACGAATCGCACTTGATGAGGAAGTCCCAGTTGCCCTGCCAGAGCATGGTGACGCCGGAGTATTTACGGCCGTTGAAGTCCGCCTCGTCGGCCGGCTCGGGCGCCGGCGCTTCGGCCTCGTCCTCCGCCGCCCTCACGTTCACCGGCGCGCCGCTCTCGGCCTTCAGGTAGCGGCCGCTCGCCCAGCCTTCGTTGCCGTCGTACTCGACCTTGTAAAACTCCCCCTTCGGGTTCGCCGCGAGGGCGGTGACGCTCGCGCCGAGCGGCATCGTGAGCAGGATCTTCCCCGAGGTCGACGGCGTCGCGCGCAGGTTCAGGCGCGCGGTCGTCACGAGCGTCGCGCCCTCCGTCGTCGCGCCGGTGATCCGAGACTCGGTGCTTCCGCTCTCCTCGTCCGCCATCTCGGTCGCGCACGCGCCGAGGGCGAGGAGGGAGATCATGGCGACCGATTTGAGGAACGACATGCTCCCACCTGCAGCAACCCATGTGCCGCGCGATAGGTGCAGGATTCACGGGGTTTCTGCGGATCGATCATGGAGTGATCGCCGAGATCAGTGTCATGAGCGGGTGACGTCAGTGCCGGTAGCCGACGGTGACGTGTCCGAGGGCGGGGCGCACGAAGAGGCCGCCCGACTTCGTGCCGCCCCAGTCGACGAAGAGCGCGGCGACGCCGGTGAGCGCGGTGACGCCGATCGTCGCGCCGAGGAGGATGTTGGTCCGGAATTGCGTCGCGCGCCCGTCGTCGAGCTCCTGCTTCGTCGCCTCGCGGGAGTCGACGCGATCGCGGAACCGCTCGCGCTTCGTGCTCGAGTCGAGGCCGGACCAGAGCGTGACGCCGCCGCCGGTGATCGCGAGCGCGCCGCCGATCGCGACGACGACCCACGGGAGGTGGAAGCGCTCTTCCTTCCTTGGGGGAGGCGGTGGCGCCGGCTCGGGCTTCTTCGGCGGCGGGGGAGGGGGCTCGAGCGTGACCTCGAGCGTCTGGCCCGCCGCGAGCGTCACCGTCTTCTTCACCGGGACGTCGCCGCTCCGGCCGCTCACGACGTGCTCGCCGGGGGCGACGAAGAGGCCGTCCGGATCGCTCGGCGTCTCGTCGACCTTCACGTCCGAGAGCGCGGGTGCGTGGACGACGACCTTGCCGAGCTTCGACGTCAAGGTCCCGAGCGCGGCGCCGGCGGCCTTTCGGTCCTGTGCGGAGGTGGGGGCTTCGCGGAGGTACTTCGCGTAGAGGTTCGCGGCGCGGACGTCCTCGCCGGCGCGGTTCCACGCCGAGGCCGCGTTCCAGAGCGCGTCGTGGTGCGGCTTCTTGCGGTAGGCCTCCTCGAAGATCGAGCCCGCGGTCTTGTAGTCGCCGGCGTGGAAGGCCTTCTGCCCGGCGAGGAACAGGGCGTGGGCGGTCGTCTTGTCGTCGTCGGCTGCGGCCGGGCGCATGGTTCCGGCGAGCACGATCCCGACGATCGCGGCGGTCCCAAGCAAGCGACGCAAGAGCACGGCGAGCGATGCTAACATCGGGAGCGGTCCATGGATGCGCCGGCGGTCTCGATCGGCACCGTCGTCGCGGGCCGCTACCGCGTCGACGACGTGCTCGGCGAAGGTGGCATGGGCGCGGTCTGGGCGGTCGTCGACGTCGAGACCGGCGCGCCGCTCGCGCTGAAGGTCGTCCTCGAGGCCACGCCCGAGCACGTCGCGCGGTTCGGCCGCGAGGCGAAGGCGACGATGCGGATCCAGAGCGCGCACGTCGTCCGCGTCGTCGACGTCGGCACGATCGAGGACACGGTCCCGTTCATGGTGATGGAGCGGCTCGAGGGCGAGACGCTGAAGGACCTCGTCGCGGACGGCCCGCTCCCGGACCGCGCGGTCGCGGACCTCTTCCTCCAGGCCTGCGAGGGCCTCGCGCACGCGCACGCGCTCGGCATCGTCCATCGCGACGTGAAGCCGTCGAACCTCTTCGTCCTCGCGGGCCGCGAGCGGACGCTGAAGGTCCTCGACTTCGGCATCGCGCGGATGACCTCGTACGAGGCGTACGAGAACCGCGAGAAGACGACGACGGTGACGGACAGCGCCGCGCTCCTCGGCTCGCCGCAGTACGTCTCGCCCGAGCAGCTCCAGTCCCCGTCGAGCGTCGACGAGCGCGCCGACGTCTGGTCGCTCGGCATCTCGATGTACCTCGCGCTCACGGGCACGCTCCCCTTCAGCGGCAGCTCGCTCGCGGAGGTGCTCGTCGCGGTGATGAGCAAGCCGACGCCGCCGCTCGGCTCGAAGGCGTCGCCGGCGATGGCGGCGATCGTGCAGCGCTGCCTCACGCGCTCGCTCGACGACCGCTTCCGGCGCGTGAGCGACCTCGCGGAGGCGCTCGCGCCGCTCGCGTCGCCCGAGCGCGCCGCGCTCCTCCCGCGCATCCGCGCCGTCGCCGCCTCGGCCGCGCCGATCGTCGCGCCGGTCCCGCCGTCGAAGCTCCGCGATCCGAACGACAAGACGTTCACGCTCGAGGACAGCCTCGACGAGAAGGCGACCGTGCAGGACCTCCGCTCGCAGCGGCCGGCGTCGCTCGGCTCGGGTCCGCTCCCGCCGATCGGCGGCGCGGAGCCGGTGACGGGCACGGAGATGGCGGCCGCGATGACCGCGCCGTCGATGCGCAAGAAGCGCCGCGCGCGCTCGGTGCTCGGCCTCGCGTTCGGCGCGGGCCTCGTCGTCACGATCGCGGCGGGCGGCCTCGTCGTGAATCGCCTGCGCGCGCGCCCGCCGCTCGAGCAACCGGAGCCGCCGCTCGCCGAGCTGCCGCTCGCCGAGCCGCCGGCGGCGACGTCGGTCGCGGCGACGTCGAGCGTGACGGAGCCTGCGGGCGATCCGCCGCTCGAGCTGATCGCCGACGGCGCGATCGCGAAGGTGGTGCGGCCGACGCGGCAGCGGGTGGAGCTCCTCGAGGACGGCAAGGCGCTCCTCCGCGTAGGGGCGGTGAAGAGCGATCTCGCGATCGAGGTGGAGCTCGCGAACGGCGCGCGCGCGAAGGGCGTCGCGAAGCCGGGCGGCCCGACGACGATTCGCCTCGTCACGGTGCCGAGCACGAAGCCGAAGCCGGGCGCGAGGCCGCCGCCGAAGCCGGCGTCGACGCCGAACGAGCTTCACAAGAGCCCTTACGACTGACGCGCGCTCACACCTTGAAGATGCGCGTGTCGGGGAAGAAGGCCTGGAGCCGCTGCAGATCGTCGAGGTCGGACGTGTAGACCGCGCTGCCGGAGCGCGCCGCGGACGCCATGACGATCGCGTCGACGACGGTGGCGCCTTTCACCGCGGCGATGGCCTCGCCGGCGACCTTCGCGAGCTCGGCGTCGAGGGGCTCGACGTCGACGAGCCCGAGGATCATGTCGCGCACGTCGGAGCGACCGCGCCACCACTCGGCGAGCACCGCCGCGGGGACGATGATGAGGTCTCCGCGCTTCTTGGCGACGCGGCCGATCGCGACGATACGCGCATTCTTCCGCTCGAGGCCGATGAGCGCGCCTGTATCGAAGGTGATCGTTCTCACTGGCGGCTCTTCCTCGTGGGCTTTTTCCGAGGCTCGCTCTTTTTCGCGGGCGGCGCACCATCGATCTCTAGCCCGATCTCGGCTTCGAGCTCGGGCGTCAGCTCCCCCACCGGCCCTGCCCACTCCAAGTAGCGAGCCCAGGCCTGCTCCCGTCGCGCGGCCTTGAGCGCGTCGCTCACGATCGCGGACACGCTCGTCGCCTGGTCTTCCGCGCGCTTCTGCGCCCACTCGACGAGGGTGGGATCGACGATCGAGATGCTGAGCTTGGCGGCCATGGTTCCTACCTCGGGGTAGGAAGTCTAGCACGTCACTCGCAGGCGCCGATGTCCTTGCCGATGCACGTCTCGTCGCGCTCCGGCTCGAAGGGTTGGCCGAGCGCGGCGGGGACCATCGTGAGGCCGATCGCGGTCGACACGGCGTTGCAGACGCGGCCGTCGCGGTCCTGGGTCGGGTCGACCATGATGTCGGCGGCGCCGCAGATCTTCGCGCGCACGAGCGCCATCAGCGTGTCGCTCTCGCAGAGTCGCTTGCTCGCGTCGGTCGGGTTCTGCACCCGCGCGACGGTCTCGAGCGCGTCCTCGAGCGGCCAGCGTCCGACCGCGACCGCGTCGCTGACCGTCCAGCGACCCGTCGCGGCGTCGCGCGCGAGGGTCCCGGTGAAGCGGACCTGACGCAGCCGGAGGTCGGCGTCGGAGTTGAACGGGATGCGCGTGGTCGCGAGATCGCTGATGACGAGCTTCCAGTCGCGGACGAAGCCGGTCGAGATCTCGCTCGGCTCGAGCGGATCGATGCCGCCCTGCTTCACGTCCGCTCGGTCGATGTCCCATTTGTCGTCCGGGTCCGTCCACGCCGGCGCGCCGCCGCTCGCGGAGCGCGCGCGGTAGAGCGCGAAGCGGACCTCGTCGTCGTTGGCGGTGCCGTTGTAGCGCTCGATGCGCGCGATGATCCCGCGCTCCCCTTTCGCGAGGGCCTCGTTCGCGTAAAAGGACGGATCCTTCACCGCGTTCGCGAGCTCGGCCATCAGCGTCCCGGTGCCGTTGTCGCGACCGTCGACGCCGTCGCACATGCCGGCGTCGCTCGGGGCCTCCTTGCGCGGCGTGCACGAGCCCTCGTTCAGCTGGCACGAGCAGACGCCGTCGAGATCGTAGCCGAGCGTCGGATCGACCGCCCCGCCTTCGATCCCGAGCGAGATCTCCTTCAGCGCGAAGACGATCTGGAGCTCGCCGCCGGTGCCGAGGTCGGGCGACGGGGCGTTGACCGGCACCGTCGCCGCGTTCGGGCACTCGGAGCTGCTGCCGCTGCTCGAAGAGGAGGAGCTGCTCGACGACGAGCTGCTGCTGCCGATCGCCTGCGGCAGCTCCGCGTCGTTCCAGATCGTGCAGCCGGTCCAGACGGCGAGGGCGGCGCAGAGGGCCGCGACGAGCTTCCTCATTACGTGTCCTTGTCGCCCCCCGCCTTGAGCTCCGCTTGCTCGTCCGCGATGCGGAGGCGCTCGAGGAGGCGGTAGAAGGAGGGCCGCGCGATCTGCGCGTGCTCCGCGGCGCGGGCGACGACGCCGTTCGTGCGCGCGAGGACGCCGGGGATGTACTCGCGCTCGAAGCGCTCGAGGACGAGGCGCCGCGCCTCGTGGTACGGGTGCGCGGACAGGTCGTCGCGCTCGCTCGCGGCGCGGACCTTCTTCTCGTCGACGAGGAGCGCGATCGCGGTGTCGCCGAGCGCGACGTGGCGCTCGATGACGTTGCGGAGCTCGCGCACGTTGCCGGGCCAGCTGTACTCCGCGAGCATCGCCGCGAGGTCGGCGGGGATCTGCGCGGCGTCGTCGCCGGTGGTGGTGCGGAGGAAACGCGTCGCGAGCGGGAGCACGTCGTCGGGGCGATCGCGGAGGGAGGGGACGGTGACGCGCGCGACCGCGAGGCGGTAGTAGAGGTCCTCGCGGAACGAGCCGCGCTTCGCGCCCTCGGCGAGCTTCTTGTTCGTCGCCGACACGACGCGCACGTCGGCCTTCTTCGTCTTCTTGCCGCCGACGGGCCGGACCTCCTTCGTCTCGAGCGCGCGGAGGAGCTTCGGCTGCATGTCGAGCGGGAGCTCGCCGATCTCGTCGAGGAAGAGCGTGCCGCCGTCGGCCTCCTCGAAGAGCCCGCGCCGGTCCTCGGTCGCGCCGGTGAAGGCGCCGCGGACGTGACCGAAGAGCTCGCTCTCGATCAGGTTGGGCGGCATCGTCCCGCAGTCGACGACGACGAAGGGCCCATCCCGCCGCAACGAGGTCTGATGGATCGCGCGCGCGAGGACGTCCTTGCCGACGCCGCTCTCGCCTTCGAGCAACACGGAGATGTCGGAGCGCGCGGCCTCTTCGAGGACGGAGAAGAGGTGGCGCATCACGGGCGCGCTGCCGAAGGCGTCACCGAAGGTGGACTGCTCCGAGAGCGGGAGCACGAGCTTCTCGGCCTCGAGCTGCAGCGCGATGGACGTGCCGCCGAGGGTGAGCACGGTGTCGGCGGTGATGACCGCCTCGACGACGCGGACGCCGCCGATCTTCGTGCCGTTCTTGCTCCGGTCGCGGAGGCGGATACCGGAGGGCTCGAGGGAGAGGATGACGTGCTCGCGCGACACGGCGTGGTCGGACACCTGCAAGTCGGCGTTGGGCCCCGACCCGATCACGAACGACGGCGACGTCGTGCGCGCCCCCTTGCCGACGTCGTTCCCCTTCACCACCGTAAGCGCCGCCGCCCGAACGATCAGTATCGGCTTCCCGCCGGAAGTAGCGGAGCGAGTAACGTCCCCGATCGACATGCTGCTTTCATAACATCATGCCGCACCGCCGGACATTCACCTGACCTCTGGACCGGGGCCCCAGAAGCGGCCGCGAAAGCGGGCGCGAAGCGCCCCGAGCGCGCCAGCGCGAGGGCCGTGTCTGGGGTGGGGGTGTCGGGGGCGAAGCCCCCGACGTTGAGTAATGTTAGAGTCGCGCGCGTCATGAAGCGTGTGTTGCTGCTCGGGCCGGCCGTCCTCCTCCTCGTTGCTGCTTGCGGAGAGAAATCCGCGCCGAAGGTGCCGGCCGAACCGCCGAAGATCCCGCTCACGCCCGTGCCGCCGGTGGCGGAGGAGACCCACCTCACCGACATCAAGCAGCTCACGCTCGCCGGCGAGAACGCCGAGGCGTACTGGGCGTTCGGCGGGCGCGACCTCATCCTGCAGTCGCGCTCCGGGGACATGCAGTGCGACCGCATCTATCGGATGCCGCTCGGCAGCGTCCTCACGCCGCCGGGCACGCCGCAGAGCGTGCCGCCGCTCATCCCCGTGTCGAGCGGCAAGGGCGCCACGACCTGCTCGTACTTCATGCCGGGCGACCAGAAGGTCATCTACGCCTCGACCCACCTCGGCGGCGACGCGTGCCCGCCCAAGCCCGATCACTCGAAGGGCTACGTCTGGGCGCTCTACGACACCTACGACATCTTCTCCGCCGACTCCGACGGCAAGAACGTCGTGCGGCTCACCGACGCGAAGGGCTACGACGCCGAAGCCACCGTCTGCGCGAAGGACGGATCGATCGTGTTCACGAGCCTCCGCGACGGCGACATCGATCTCTATCGCATGGACGCCGACGGCAAGAACGTGAAGCGCCTCACGAGCACGCCCGGGTACGACGGCGGCGCGTTCTTCAACGCCGACTGCTCCAAGATCGTGTGGCGCGCGTCCCGGCCGAAGCCGGGCAAGGAGCTCGACGACTACAAGGGCCTCCTCGCCGAGAACCCGCCGCTCGTGCGGCCGTCGAAGCTCGAGCTGATGGTCGCGAACGCGGACGGGAGCGAGGCGCAGCAGCTCACGTACCTCGACGCCGCCTCGTTCGCGCCCTACTGGCACCCGAACGGCAAGCGCATCCTCTTCTCCTCCAACTACGGAGACCCGAAGGGGCGCGAGTTCGACATCTGGGCGATCAACGTCGACGGCACCGGCCTCGAGCGCATCACCTACGCGAAGGGCTTCGACGGCTTCCCGATGTTCTCGCCCGACGGCTCGCTCCTCGCGTTCGCCTCGAACCGCGCGACCCCGGAGGGCAAGCACGACACCAACGTGTTCCTCGCGCGCTGGAACGAGGCGGGCGAGACGAAGGTCGTGGAGACCGGCGCCGACCGCATCAAGAAGGACATCGCGTGGCTCGCCGACCCCGCGCGCGAGGGCCGCGGCATCGGCACCCCCGGCCTCGAGGCCTCCGGCGCGTACATCGAGGAGCGCATGAAGTCCCTCGGCTTCAAGGGCGAGGGCGACAAGGAGAGCTTCCGCCAGGCGTTCCCCGTCACGACGAGCTTGAAGCAGGAAGACGCGACCACGGTCGACGTCGCCGGCAAGCCGCTCGCGAAGGACGAGTACGTCGTCCTCGGCTACTCGCCGATGAAGGCGAAGGTCGACGGCGAGATGGTCTTCGCCGACTACGGAATCACCGCAAAAGACAAAGACATCGAACGCGACGATTACGCGAAGCTCAATGTAAAAGGCAAAATCGTCGTCGTGCGGCGCTTCGTGCCCGACGCGAAGGGCTTCGGCACGCCCGACGCGCAGCGGCGCTTCGGCGACATCCGGCGCAAGGCCTTCTGGGCGCGGGAGAAAGGCGCGCGCGCGCTCGTCGTCGTCGACGATCCCGCGCCGCCCGAGAACAAGCCCGCCGACTGGAAGGCGCCCGACGAGGCGCGCCTCCCCACCCAGCAGGCCGAGGGCTACGCCGACGCGGGCCTCCCCGTCGTCGTGCTGAAGCGCGCGACGGGCCACGCCATCATCGAGAAGCTGCAGAAGAAGCAGGCCGTCCGCGCGAAGATCGTCGTCGCGCTCACGCCGGTGCAGTCGCAGGCGTTCAACGTCGCGGGCCGCCTCGTCGCGGAGCCGAAGGACGGCAAGAAGCTCCCCGGCGTCATCGTCGTCGGCGCGCACTACGATCACCTCGGTAAGGGCGGACGTCACTCGCTCGCGCCGCACTCGAACGAGCCCCACGTCGGCGCGGACGACAACGGCTCCGGCGCGGCGACGCTCCTCGAGGTCGCGCGCGATCTCGCCGCGCGCAAGACCGAGCTGAAGCGCGACGTCGTGTTCGTCGCGTTCTCGGGCGAAGAGGAGGGCGTGCTCGGTTCGGCGCACTTCGTCCACGAGTGGATCAAGTGGGCGAACGAGCACGCGCCGAAGGACCCGAAGACGGGCAAGGCGCCGAAGCCGAGCACCAAGTTCACCGATCTCTACGCGATGCTGAACATGGACATGGTCGGCCGCATGCGCGAAAACCGGCTCCAGGTCCTCGGCGCCGAGACGGCGACGGAGTGGAACGAGATGCTCGACAAGGCGTGCGGCGAGAGCCGCGTCCTCTGCGCGCCGAGCGGCGACGGCTACGGCCCGAGCGATCAGATCAACTTCTTCTCGGGCGGCGCGCCGGTGCTGCACTTCTTCACCGGCACGCACACCGACTATCACAAGCCCTCCGACACCGCGGACAAGATCAACGCCGCGGGCGCGATGCAGACGGGGAAGATCTGCGCCGACGTCGCGCTCGCCGCGTCGCAGCGCGAGGCGCCGCTCACGTTCAAGTCCGACGCCGAGGGCCCCGCTCCCCACGGCGACATGCGGAGCTTCAACGCGTCGCTCGGCTCGATCCCCGACTACGGCGGCCCCGGCCCCGGCAAGAAGGGCGTCCTCCTCGCCGGCGTTCGCCCCGGCGGCGGCGCCGACAAGGCGGGCATGAAGAAGGGCGACGTCCTCGTCCGCCTCGGCAAGAGCGAGATCGCGAGCGTCGAGGACTTGATGTTCGTGCTCAATGGCTCGAAGCCCGGCGAGACGGTGCCCGCGGTCGTCCTCCGCGACGGCAAGGAAGTGAAGCTCGAGGTCACGTTCCAGGAGAGCCAGCGCCCGAAGTGACCTACAATCGAGCCTTCACGGGAGGCTCGATGAAGAAGCTCGGAACGGCGAACGTCATCGCGCTCGGTGGGCTCACGGCGGCGCTGCTCGCCGTCGCGTGCGGCGGGGGCGACGAGGAGGCGGCCGACGATGGCGAGAGCACGAGCTCGTCGTCGTCGTCGAGCGGGAGCAGCGGCAAGAGCTCGACGTCGAGCACGAGCAGCAGCGGCGGCGGGAACGCGCCGACCTGCGATCCTTCGGGGACCTACGAGTTCGGCTCGCCGGCGTGGATCGGCAACGACGGCATCTGCCCCGACTTCGCGAAGAACCTCAACGGACGCCCCGGCGAGACGTACACCTACGAGAAGAACGCGGACGGCACCTTCAGCGAGAAAGACGTCGAAGGCGGCATCAACCCGATGACGGTCGTCCCCAACGACGAGGGGCAGTGCGCGCTCTCGGGGCCGCAGTCGCTCACCGGCATCGGCGTGAAGGACCAGGACGGCAACGACGTGAAGGCCGACCTCAAGGGCCTCACCCTCGTCGTCTTCGACGGCGCGACGGCGGTGTACTCCGGCCGCGCCCAGCTCACGGCGCAGTCGGGCGAAGCCAAGGGCCTCCCCTGCGACCTCGCCTTCGAGACGACCGGCACGAAGAAGTAGCGGCGCTTGCGGTCGCGGAGTAGCGTTCGCTGCGCCGGGAGGTGGGAGATGGCTGTCATCGTTCGTTTGTTCACGGCTGCGAGCGTCATCGCGCTCGGAGGCTTCGCCGCGACGTCGAGCATGCTCGCGTGCAGCAGCACGTCGACGACGGTCACCGAAGGTGACGACGACGACGATGACGACGACGACAGCACCACCAAGGACGCCGGCGGCGGCGGCGCCAAGGACGACGCCGGATCGACGAAAGAGCCGCCCAACACCGCGGTGTGCGACGCCTACGCGGCCGCCGGCAACTCGCAGGACACGCGCCGCCAGATCACGATCGCGGAGACCGCGAACGGGTTCCTGATGACGATCGACGGCGTGAACGACTACGCGCTCGCGCTCTTGAAGGCCGACGATCGCTGCCAGCTCGCCGGCGGCGAGCAGCCGATCGGCCAGAAGACGCTGGACGCGAACGAGAAGGAGATCGACGTCAAGCTCTCGCCGTCGCACCTCTTCGACTTCGACGGCGCCAAGGTCTCGAGCAAGACGGTGATGTTCGTCCAGAGCGATCCCGCCGGCGCGCCGGGGACACCGTGCACGATGGTGATCGCGACCGAAGGGACGCGGACCGGCGGCGACGCCGGCGCGGGCTGCAATCCGGTCGGGACGTACGCGCTCGACAAGGCCGTGTACACCGTTTCGAAATAACCGGGCTAGAGTGTCGGGCACCATGTCCGATCCGAAGTCCATCGAGCTCCTCGCGCGCGCCGAACGGCTCATCCCCGGCGGCGTCAACAGCCCCGTGCGGGCGTTCCGCAGCGTCGGCGGTCAGCCGGTCTTCATCACGCGCGCGGAGGGCGCCTCGCTCTTCGGCGCGGACGGCAAGCAGTACACCGACTACGTCGGGTCCTGGGGCCCGATGATCCTCGGCCACGCGCACCCCGCGATCGTCGAGGCGATCACGGTCGCGGCGCGGAACGGCACGAGCTACGGCGCGCCGACCGAGCTCGAGGTCCGGTTCGCGGAGAAGGTCATCGAGCTGTACCCGTCGATCGAGATGATGCGCGCGGTGTCGAGCGGCACCGAGGCGTGCATGGCCGCGCTCCGCGTCGCGCGCGGCTTCACCGGGCGCGAGGCGATCGTGAAGTTCGAGGGCTGCTACCACGGCCACGCCGACTTCCTCCTCGTGAAGGCCGGCTCCGGCGCGCTCACGTTCGGCGTGCCCGACTCCGCCGGCGTCCCGAGCGCCACCGCGAAGGCCACCATCACCGCGCCGTTCAACGACGTCGCGGCGCTCGAGAAGGTCTTCGCCGAGCGCGGGAGCGAGATCGCGGCCGTCATCGTCGAGCCGGTCGTCGGCAACATGGGCGTCGTCCCGCCCGCGCCCGGGTTCCTCGAGGCGATCCTCCGCCTCTGCAAGGATCACGGCGCGGTCTCGATCTTCGACGAGGTCATGACCGGCTCCCGCGTCGCGCGCGGCGGGATGCAGGAGCGCGCGAAGCTCTCGCCGGACATGACCTGCCTCGGCAAGATCATCGGCGGCGGCATGCCCCTCGCCGCGTACGGCGGCCGCCGCGACATCATGCAGAAGGTCGCGCCGATCGGGCCCGTCTATCAGGCCGGCACGCTGAGCGGGAACCCGGTCGCGGTGAGCGCCGCGCTCGCGCTCCTCACGCGGCTCGACGCCGGCGTCTACGACAAGCTCGAGGCGCTCGGCGCGCGGCTCGAGGCGGGGCTCGTCGACGGCGCGAAGAAGGCGGGCCTCGACGTCTGCGTCCAGCGCGTCGGCTCGATGATCACGCCCTTCTTCACGAAGGGACCGGTGACGAGCTTCGCGAGCGCGGTCGCGTCCGACACGAAGCGGTTCGGCAAGTGGCACGCGGCGATGCTCGCGCGCGGGCAATACTGGCCGCCGTCGCAGTTCGAGGCGGCGTTCCTCAGCACCGCGCACAGCGAGGCGATCGTCGACCGTACGATCGCGGCGGCGGCGGAGTCCTTCGCGGAGGCGGCGAAGTGAGCGGCGCGAACCTCGACACCGACGTCCTCGTCGCCGGCGCGGGCCCGACCGGCCTCACCCTCGCCGGCGAGCTCCTGCGCCGCGGGCTCCGCGTTCGCGTCATCGATCAGAGCGAGGCGCCGACCACGCTCTCGAAGGCGATCGCGGTCCACGCGCGCACGCTCGAGATCGCGGCCGACCTCGGCGTCGCCGACCAGCTCCTCGCGCGCGGGGTGAAGCTCGTCGGCGCGACGCTCTGGTCGAAGACGGAGGAGCTCGCGAAGGTCGACTTCGCCGGCCTCGAGACGCCGTACCCGTTCGTCCTCAGCATCTCGCAAGCGGAGACGGAGGGCGTGCTGACGCGCCTCCTCGAGTCCCGCGGCGGCAAGGTGGAGCGCGACACGAAGCTCGTGCGCCTGCGCGAAGAAGACGGCGTCGTCCACGCCGACCTCGTCAACCTGAAGACGGAGGCGACCGAGACGGTGCGCGCGCGCTGGCTCGTGGGCTGCGACGGCGCGCACAGCATCGTCCGGAAATCGATCGGCGCCTCCTTCGAGGGCCATCCCTACGAGGACACCTTCGTCCTCGCCGACGTGAAGATCGACTGGGACGTCGCGCCCGATCGCGTCACCACCTTCTTCGCCGAGGACGGCATCGCGGCGTTCTTCCCGATGCTCGGCGACCGCTGGCGCGTCGTCGCGAGCGCGCCGCCCGGCCTCGCGGCGGGGGAGGAGCCGACGCTCGCCGCGCTCGAGGCGTCGATCGCCGAGCGCGCCGGCACGCCCGCGCCGATGAGCGACTGTGCGTGGCTCACGACGTTCCGCATCCATTGCCGGCAGGTGGATCGCTACCGCAAGGGCCACGTGTTCCTCGCCGGCGACGCCGCGCACATCCACAGCCCCGCCGGCGGGCAGGGGATGAACACCGGCATGCAGGATGCACACAACCTGGCGTGGAAGCTCGCGCTCGTGCATCAGGGCAAGGGACGCGACGTGCTCCTCGACAGCTACGCGATCGAGCGGCACGCCGTCGGCGCCGCGCTCCTGCGCTCGACCGACATCGGCACGAAGCTCGGGACGATCAAGAGCCCGACCCTCATCGGCGTCCGCAACCACCTCGCCAAGTTCCTCACCGGCTTCGATCCGGTGCGCCGCAAGATCGTCGAGTCTCTCTCCGAGCTCTCGGTCGCGTACGAGTACAGCCCGATCAACAGCGAGCACACGAGCCCGCTCCTCGCCGCGCGCATCGGGGAGACCGCCGACGGCGAGACCCCCACCGTCGGGACGCGCCTCGCGTTCCAGACCGGCCCCGCGGCCGGCGCGCGCGCGCCCGACGGCACGGTGCGGCGCGGCGACGAGACCGTCCGCCTCTCCTCGCTGTGGGGCGGGACCCGGTTCACGCTCCTCCTCTTCGACGGCCGCAGCTCGTCGGCCGACGGCTACGAGGACTTCGAGCAGATCGCGAAGAAGACGCGCGCGCGCTGGGGCGATCGGGTCGCGGTCTTCGTCGTCACGCCGCAGAAGGAGCGGCCGGCGCAGCTCTCCGCCGACATCACCGTCCTTCACGACGACGACAGCGAGCTCGAGCAGCGCTACGCCGCGCGGACCGAGTGCCTCTTCTTGATCCGCCCCGACCTCTACGTCGGCTTCCGCAGCCAACCTGCGGACGGTCCGGAGCTCGCCGCCTACCTCGACACGTTGCTTGTCTAGTCTTGTTCGAGAGGGCTCTGCCCTCTCGAGCTCTCCCGCCGGGGGCCGTCGCGCGAAGACGCGCTCCGCGCCCCCGGGCCCCCCGAGAGGAGTTCTCTAGGAGTCTGAGGCTCAAGGCTGGGGCCGGGGGGCCGTTCATCCGTGCGTGAGAGCGCTGAATCGATCGGGTCAGCTCGACCGGGGTTTTGCTGTGCTCTTTCTCGCGCAGTGGCTCGTCGGGGGCGTCTATGTGTGGAGCACGTCGGGGAAGGTCGACGACCTCATCATCGGCGCCGCGATCGCGACGGCGCCGACGACGCTCGTCGTCCTCGCGCCGGGCGCGCGTCGGACCCGCTACGCGATCGCGGTCGCGCAGATGCTCTACGGCGGGCTCTTCGTCCACGTCACCGGCGGCGCGTTCGGGACGGCGGGGCACGCGTTCGCGTCGCTCGCGTTGCTCGCGCTGTACCGCTCGCCCGGCGTGATCCTCGCCGCCGCGGGCGTCGTCGTCCTCGAGGCGGCGATCGCCCCCGGCGTGTGGGCGCAGCACCTCGTGTGGGTGGGCGTCGTCGCGCTCGTTCAACGTCAGGGGCTTCGCCCCCGACACTCCCACCCCAGACACGGCCCTCGAAGACTCGGGGCGCTTCGCGCCCGCTTGCGCGGCCGCTTCTGGGGCCCGGGGGGGCGCGTGCCGGTGAGCGCGCTCGTCGTCCCTCGCGTCGTCGACATGACCGAGGTGATCGCGACCGCGCCGACCCTCCGCCCGCGCGCGCACCAGGAGCTCTCGATCTACAGCGACCTCGAGGGCGACGAGGACATGCACGAGCTCCTCGATGGCTTCGTCGAGCGCCTGCGCCAGATCGCGAACGAGCTCGAACGCCCGAGCTCGCCCGCCGAGCTCGAGCAGATCGCGCAGCGCCTCCGCGGGGCGGCCGCGGGCTACGGCTTCGCGAGCATCAGCGAAGCGGCGTGCGCGCGGCGTGAGCCTTAACCCCTCTTCAGCCCGGCCGTTTCATCCATCATGCTCGCCAAGCGTCGAATCGAACGGAGGGTCGTCGTCGCCCTCGTCGTGTGGGCGGCGGCCGCGTCGGGCGGGCTCTACGCCGTCGCGGCGCACGGCGCGCGGGCGGGCGCCGCGGCGGAGGCGCCGGAGACCCTCCGCGCCGAGCTCCACACGAGCGGCCGCGCCACGATCGTCGTCGCGGCGCACCCCTCCTGCCCGTGCACGCGCGCGACGCTGCGCGAGCTCGATCGCATCGCGCGCGACACCCACGGCGCCGCCGACGTCGTCGTCCTCTTCGCCGGGAGCGAACGCGATCGCGTCGGCGTCGAGCTGCGGCGCGCGGCGGAGGCGATCCCTGGAGCGCGCGTGGTCGACGATCCCGCGCGCGCGATCGCGAAGAGCCTCGGCGCCCACACCTCGGGCACGGTCCTCTTCTATGACGCCGACGGCGCGCTGCGCTTCTCCGGCGGCATCACCCCGTCGCGCGGACACGAAGGCGACAGCGCCGGCGCCGACGAGATCCGCGCGCTCGTCGCCGGCGCCACGCGCGGCCACGCCACCACCCCCGTCTTCGGTTGTCCGCTCGCACGAACCACACCATGATCGCTGCATCCCATCCGCCCGCCGCCGTCGACGCCCAGATCGCCGCGCGCAGCGCCGAGCTCTTCGACGCCGCCTACGATCACCTCGCGCGCAAGGTCGACCGCCTCTTCGCCTTCGTCTTCGGCGCGCAGTGGCTCTTCGCGATCGTGCTCGCGTTCTGGCGGACGCCGCGCGCGTGGAACGGAGCGGAGGCGTCGACGCACCCGCACGTGTGGGCGGCGATCTTCCTCGGCGGGCTCCTCACCACGCTCCCGGTCGCGCTCGTCGTCCTCCGTCCCGGCGCGTTCGTCACGCGCGCGGTGATCGCGATCGCGCAGATGCTCTTCGGGACGCTCCTCATCCACCTCACCGGCGGGCGGATCGAGACGCACTTCCACGTGTTCGGATCGCTCGCCTTCATCGCGTTCTATCGCGACTTCCGCGTCGTCGCGCTCGGGACCGCGGTCGTCGTCGTCGACCACGTCGGCCGCGGGCTCTTCTTCCCCGAGAGCATCTATGGCGCCGCGGTGGTGGAGCCGCTGCGCTGGTTCGAGCACGCGGGCTGGGTCGTGTTCGAGGACGTCTGCCTCTGGTTCTCGTGCACGCGCGGCGTCATCGAGATGAAGCGCATCGCGAAGCGCCACGCGAAGCTCGAGCGCGCGAAGGACGTCGAGGTCCGCTGCGCCGGCGCGGTGGAGGCGAACCGCGCGAAGAGCGAGTTCCTCGCGAACATGAGCCACGAGATCCGCACGCCGATGACCGCGATCATCGGCTACGCCGACCTCCTCCTCGACCCGGAGACGACCGCGTCCGAGCAGCGCGCGCACATCCAGACGATCCGCCGCAACGGCGAGCACCTCCTCTCGATCCTCAACGACATCCTCGACCTCTCGAAGATCGAGGCCGGGCGCATGACGATGGAGGCGGTCCCGTGCTCCCCGAGCATGATCATCGTCGACGTCGCGTCGCTGATGCGCGTCCGCGCGGCGGAGAAGGGGCTCTTCTTCGAGGTCCACTACCAGACCGCGATCCCGGAGACGATCAAGAGCGACCCCACGCGCCTGCGCCAGGTCGTCATGAACCTCGTCGGCAACGCGATCAAGTTCACGAAGACGGGCGGCATCCGTCTCCTCGCGCGCTGCGTCCCCGACGGCGCCGACTCGCGCCTCGAGATCGAGGTCGTCGACACCGGGATCGGCATGACGCAGGAGCAGCAGGCGCAGCTCTTCCAGCCCTTCGTCCAGGCCGACTCGTCCACGACGCGCCGGTTCGGCGGCACCGGCCTCGGCCTCGTCATCTGCCGGCGCCTCGCGCACATGCTCGGCGGCGACATCTCCGTCGACAGCTCGCTCGGCCGCGGCTCGAGCTTCCGCTTCACGGTCGCGACCGGCGACCTCGAGGGGGTCCGCATGTTCGAGGACCTCACCGAGGCGGGGATCCCGGAGACGGGGGCGGTCGTCACGGCGGAGCGGCCGTTCGCGCGCCTCGACGCGTCGGTGCTCCTCGCCGAGGACGGCCTCGACAACCAGGTCCTCATCGCGAAGCACCTCACCCGCGCCGGCGTCACCGTCACGGTGGTCGACAACGGCCAGCTCGCGCTCCAGAAGGCGATGGCCGCGGCGATGGCCGGCCGCCCCTACGACGTGATCCTCATGGACATGCAGATGCCGGTGATGGACGGCTACGCCGCGACGTCGGAGCTCCGGCGAAAGGGCTACGAGGGCCCGATCGTCGCGCTCACCGCGCACGCGATGGCGGGCGATCGCGAGCGCTGCATCGCCGCGGGATGCACCGACTACCTGACGAAGCCGATCGCGCGGAAGAAGCTGATCGACGCCGTCGCCGAGCACGCGGCGAAGTCCCCGCCGCACGGCGTCCCGCTCCTCGAGACGCAGCACGCGAGCGGCATCGTCCCCGTCGCCGGCCCGGAGGACGCTCCGCTCGTCAGCGAGCTCGCCGCCGACGCCGACATGACCGAGATCATCCACGCCTTCGTGAAGGGCCTCCCCGACTCGATCGAGCGCGCGCAGGTCGCCCTCGCCTCTGGCGACATGGTCGTCCTCCAGCGCATCGCGCATCAGCTGAAGGGCGCCGCCGGCGGCTACGGCTTCACGCCGATCACGGAAGCGGCCGCCTCGCTCGAGGACGCGGTCCGGAAGCGTGAAGCGAACGTCTCGGAGAAGCTCTCCGAAGTGATTGGCCTTTGCCGCCGCGCTCGCGCGGCTTGAGGGGAACGAAGCATCATGAGCACCACCGTCCTCGTCATCGACGACGCGCCCGACGTCCACACCCTCCTCGCCGCGAGGCTCCGCCCAGAGGGCGTGCAGCTCTTGAGCGCGATGGGATGGCGGGAGGGCTTCGACCTCGCGCTGAGCACGCTGCCCGATCTGATCCTGCTCGACGTCGACATGCCGGAGCACACCGGCCTCGACCTGTGCCGGACGCTGAAGGCCGAGCCCCGCACCGCCGACATCCCGATCATCTTCCTCACCGGCGCCACCGACGTGAACACGAAGGTGCACGGCTTCGACCTCGGCGCGATCGACTACGTGACGAAGCCGTTCCACCCCGCCGAGCTCCGCGCGCGCGTGCGCTCGGCGCTGCGGACGAAGCGCTATCAGGACCTCCTCGGCGCGCGCGCGAAGCTCGACGCGCTCACCGGGCTCCACAACCGCGGCTTCTTCGACGAGTTCCTCGCGTCGGCGATCGCGGAGGCGATCCGGCTCGAGCGTCCCTGCTCGGTCGTCCTCATCGACCTCGATCGCTTCAAGTCGCTCAACGACCGCTTCGGCCATCCGTTCGGCGATCTCGTCCTCCAGCGCGCCGGCGAGCTCGTCGCGGGCTGCGTGCGCGGCGGCGACGCGGCGTGCCGCTACGGCGGCGAGGAGCTCGTGCTCGTCCTGCCGAACGTCGACTCCGCGATCGCGTCACGCGTCGCCGAGCGCGTCCGGAGCGCCTTCGCGAGGCTCGATCTCGCGCCGCGCGGCGAGCGGATCCAGGTCACCGCGAGCTTCGGCGTCGCCGAGCTGCGCGAGGTCGGCGTCCGCACCCCGGCCGAGCTCGTCGCCGCCGCCGACGCCGCGCTCTACCACGCAAAGCAGAACGGCCGCGACCGCGTGGAGATCGCCCGCGACGCGGGGGCGAAGGCGGCGTAGCGCACGCTCGGTGCTCCTCCCGCTCACGCGAGGGCAGTCACGAGCGAGGGCGGCAGCGGGTCGCCCGCGACGAACGCGGCGCGCAGCGCCTCGACCGCGGCGAGGTCGGCGTCCTTTCCGCACGCGGTCCGCGCTTCGGTGAGGAGGCGGCGCTCGTTCTTCGTGAGGCGGCCGTCGATGACCGACGCGATCGAGAGGACGCGGAGCACGAGCGTCTGGTCGGCGAGCGCCAGCGCCGCGAGCCGCGCGAGGAACGTGCGCGTGTCGTCGACGTCGTCGTCGGTCCTCGCCTCGCGTCCGGCGAGATCGCGGAACAGCGCGACGAGGTTCGGGTGCAGGTCCTCGGTCCGCACGATCGAGCTCGCGACCGCGCGCACGGTGCAGGCGAGCGCCTCGTCGCTCGGCGTCCCCTCGTGCATCGCGAGCGCGAAGCCGACGAGCTCCTTCGCCGCGGAGGGGCCCATCGCGCGGATGCGCGCCTCGTGCATGATCCGGCGGCAGATGTACGCGTTCCACAGCGCCGTGAACGGCACCGCGACGAAGGGGAGCCACGAGCGCACCGCCGCGCGCCCGAGCATCCGGCGGACGAGCATCTTCATCATGAAGTTCGTGACGCTGATCTTCGCCTTGTAGACGAGCGACGCGACGAGGAGGCGGAGGCGCGAGGCCTCGCGCCGCGGGTTCACGCCGAAGACGCTCGCGTTGGGGTTCGGGAGCTCCAGCGCCGCGCGCGCCATCGCGGTCGCGATCGCGCGGTCGTCGTCCTCGGTCTCGGGGAAGAGGTCGAGCCCGGCCTCGTGCGCGAGGCGATGGACGGAGCGGAGCCCGTCCCAGTAGAGGAACCCGATCTCGATCGCGGACGCGATGACGGTCGCCGCGCCGACGACGGCGTAGAAGCGCGCCTGCTCGCCGAACGTCGCGTAGCGCGGGCGCGCGCCGAGGAGCGGCCGCGCGATCTCGAGCTCGACGACGGCGGCGACGAGAGAGGAGAGCGCGCCCGCGATCGCCGCGCGCACGATCGCGCCGCGCTCGATCCGCCGCAGCGTCTTCCGCTCCTCGGCGTTCAGGAGGTGGATCGCGTCGGCGCCGGCGGCGGGACGGCCCTTCTCCGCGAAGCCGCGGAGGGTGCGGAGGCCGATGCGGACGAGGAGGGGCTCGGTCATCTTCGCGCGGCAGGCTCACACCGTGGGCGGAGGCTCCACCGTCGGCGGCGGCACGCCCACGAACGACGACGGTGAGCATCGCGCCCTCGATCTGAGCGCATCTACGGCGTCAGAGCAACGACTGGAGGTTGGTCGTGCTCGGGCGCGGCGTCTTCTTCTGCGCGACCTCGGCCTGCGCCGCGGCGAGGCGGGCGATCGTGACGCGGAACGGCGAGCACGACACGTAGTCGAGCTTCGCGTCGCGGAAGAACTTGATGCTGTCCGGATCGCCGCCGTGCTCGCCGCAGATCCCGAGCTTGATCGTGCTCTTCGTCATGCGCCCGCGCTCGACCGCGAGGCGCACGAGCGCGCCGACGCCGTCGACGTCGATCGAGACGAACGGGTCCTTCGGGAGGACGCCGGTCTCGACGTAGGCGGGGAGGAACTTGCCCGCGTCGTCGCGCGAGAGCCCCATCGTGCACTGCGTGAGGTCGTTCGTGCCGAAGGAGAAGAACTCGGCGACCTGGGCGAGCTCGCCGGCGCGGAGCGCGGCGCGGGGCAGCTCGATCATCGTGCCGAACGAGAACGGCACCCGCGTCTTCCCCCCGGATTTCGAGGAAACGTCGTCCGCGACCTTGTCGACGATCGCGCGCATGCGGACGAGCTCCTCCCGCGTCATCGCGAGCGGGATCATGATCTCGGGCTGCACCGAGTTGCCCTCCGCGCCCACCTCCGCCGCGGCCTCGAGGATCGCGCGCACCTGCATCGCGTAGATCTCGGGGTACGTGATCGCGAGCCGGCACCCGCGATGCCCCAGCATCGGGTTGAACTCGTGGAGGTCCTTGATCCGGTTCTCGAGCCGGGCGACCGAGACGTTGAGGAGGCCGGCGAGCTCTTCGATCTGCTTCTTCTCGGTCGGGAGGAACTCGTGGAGCGGCGGATCGAGGAGGCGGATCGTGACGGGGAGCCCCTTCATCTCGCGGAAGATCTCGACGAAGTCCTGCCGCTGGTGCGGGAGCAGCTTCGCGAGCGCGGCTTCCCGCGCGCCCACCTCGTCGGCGAGGATCATCTCGCGCACGGCGCGGATACGCTCCTCGTCGAAGAACATGTGCTCGGTGCGGCAGAGCCCGATGCCCTCCGCGCCGAACCCGCGCGCGGTCCGCGCGTCGAGCGGCGTGTCGGCGTTCGCGCGCACCTTCATCGTGCGAATCCCGTCCGCCCACTCCATGAGCTCGCCGAACTCCCCGGTGAGCGCCGCGTTCACGGTCGGCACCGCGCCCTGGTAGACGTGCCCGGCCCCGCCGTCGATCGTGACGACGTCGCCCTTCTTGAGCGTCACGGTGTCGTGCGATCGCCCCTCCTCGTCGTACTGCGTGATGGTGACGGTCTGCTCGGCGTAGGAGACCGCGAGCGCCGAGCACCCCGCGACGCAGGGCTTCCCCATCCCGCGCGCGACGACGGCGGCGTGGCTGTTGCTCACGAGCACCGGCGTCAGGCGATCCGAGAAGACGACGAAGCACTTGTCGATCTCGTCGGTCGCGTCGACCTCGAAGTTGTACACCGTCGCGGGCTCGGCCTGCGCGGTCTGCTTCACGCGGAACGAGCGGATCGACGAGGCGAGGACCGCCTCGAGATCGCGCCGCGCGTCGGCGGGGCAGAGCGGGAGGTAGTCGCGAAGGACCTTGTCTGCGCCGAAGAGCAGGTTGCGCTTCAAGCCTTCGCGCGCGCGGCCCATGAAGTTGACGTGCTCGACGATGTCGGCGAAGAGGCCGCGCACGCTCAGGCAGCGTGAGGCGTAGCCACGCGGCGGCACCTCCGGTCGAACGCGGTGCGTGAACGCGACGATCGCGTCGACCTGCTCCGCGATCTGGAGCGACCAGTTCTCGCGGTTGTTCGTGATCTGCGGGACGATGCCGAGCCGCAAGCAAGCGAGCGCGAGCCCCTCGAGCATGCTCGTGCGCGCTCCCGAGACGCTGATCTGCAGACGGACTGCGCTGCTCTCCTCCGCGTACGTTCCGTCGCCGTCGACGTAGCCAGCGAGGAACTGCAAGAGCGCCGTGCGGTCGAGGGTGAGAACCCACGCCGCGAGGTTCTCCTTGATCGCCATCAGGCGCGCCGCGGGGTCGCGCTTGAAGCAGATCCGATCTTCGACGTTCCCGTGGATCGTGCGGCCTTTCAGCTCCGCGACGGTCTCGCGCTCGCGGAGGTAGGTGAACGGCACGCCGAACGCGCGCTCGAAGGCTTGCTCCACCGCGGCGATGAACTCTGCCTTCTCCGGCGTCGGCTTCTGCACGAACGTGACGGAGCCCTTCGTCTCCTTCAGGCGGATGTGGCCGTCCGAGAGGATCGCCCCCGCGACGTAGGCGAGGGCAGGGGAGACCACGGCCTCGCCGAGGCCCGGCAGGTCCGCGACGACCGTCACGAAGTCCTCCTTCGCGAGGACGTCCGCGAGCGGCTTCTTCACGAGGCGGCGCTTCTCGAGCGCGAACATCTTGTGGTCCGCCGTCATGCGGAGGTGGTTCTCGTCCACGCGCCCGGTCTGCGAGACCGACACGGTGATGACCTCCGAGGGCTTCTTGCCCGCCGCGATCACCTCGCGCCACACCGGCTTCATCGCGGCGGAGTCGAACGACATGATCTTGAGGACCTCGCCCGCCTCGAAGCGCGTGAAGGTCTCCTCCGCCGAGAGGAGCCCCTTGTCGGTCAGCACCCGCGTCTCGCCGGCGATGCACGTCATCCCCCCGCGCGCGGTGAGGATGCCGCGGGCGGCCTTCATGCCGTGGATGTCCTCCGGGCTCGTCTCGACGCGGACGAGGACGACCGCTTCGCCCTGGCCGGCGCGGCGCTCGGCTTCGTCGGCGCTGAAGACGATCTTGCCCTGCGCGGCGCCGGGGCTCGCGGCGAGGCCGCGCGCGAGGAGCTTCTTCGGGGCGCTCGGATCGAGCGTCGGATGGAGGAGCTGATCGAGGCTCGACGGATCGACGCGCGAGACCGCCTCCTCCTTCGTGATGAGGCCCTCCTTCGCCATCTCCACCGCCGCGCGCACCGCGGCGGGGCCGGTGCGCTTCGCGGAGCGGCACTGCAGCATGTAGAGCGTGCCCTCCTGGATCGTGAACTCCAGGTCCTGCATGTCGCGGAAGTGCTTCTCGAGGCGCTCGGCGATCTCGACCAGCTTCGTGAACGGCTCCGGCATGCGCTTCTCGAGCGACTCGTCTTCCTTGCCAAGGATCGCGCGGAGCGGCATCGGCGTGCGGATGCCGGCGACGACGTCCTCGCCCTGCGCGTTCGGGAGCCACTCGCCGTAGAGGAGGCGCTCGCCGGTGGCGGGGTCGCGCGTGAAGGCGACGCCCGTAGCGCTCGAGTCGCCGAGGTTGCCGAAGACCATCGCTTGCACGTTGCACGCGGTGCCCCAGCTCTCCGGGATGTCGTGCATCTTGCGGTACACCGCCGCGCGCGGGTTCATCCAGGAGTGGAACACCGCGCGGATCGCGTACCAGAGCTGCTCCTTCGGATCTTCGGGGAAGTCCTTCTTCGTCTGCTCCTTGACGATGCCCTTGAAGACGCCGACCAGCTCCGAGAGCTCCTCCGCCGGGACGTCGGCGTCGGTGACCTTGCGCCGGAGCTCCTCCGCGTTGAGCTTCGTCGCGTCGATGCCCTTGTCCTTCGCGATCTTCGCGCGCACCTTGTCGAGCGCGTGCTCGAAGTGCTCACGCTTCACGCCGAGCGCGACGTCCGCGTACATCGCGACGAAGCGACGGTACGCGTCGTAGACGAAGCGCTGGTTGCCCGTCTTCGCGACGAGCCCCGCCGCCGCGGCGTCGTTGAGGCCGAGGTTCAGGATCGTGTCCATCATCCCCGGCATCGACGCGCGCGCGCCGGAGCGAACGCTGAGGAGGAGCGGCGCCTTCGGATCGCCGAAGCGCATGCCGATGCGCTTCTCGAGGAGCGCGAGCGCCTCGTCGACCTCGGGGGCGAGCTCGGCGGGCATCTGCCCCGTCGCGGTGAAGCCGCGGCACGCCTCGGTGGAGATCGTGAACCCCGGCGGGACCGGGAGCCCGAGCGACGTCATCTCCGCGAGCCCGGCCCCCTTGCCGCCGAGGATGTCGCGACGCGTGGGATCCCCCTCCGCCTTACCGTCACCGAACGAGAACACGAACTTCATATCGCGCGCACTCTATCCGATTTTCGTCCCCGGTTGGGGTACGGTCCCACGCCGATGCGTTCCTTCGTCGCGTTCGTCGTCTTCGTTGTTTTCGTCGCCGGCTGCGGCGTGAAAGGGAGCTGCGATCGGCGCGCGAACGCCTTCGAGTGCGAGGAGATCACCGCCTCCACGATCAAGGACATGGCCGAGAACAAGTGCACGTCCGCGCCGAACACGCAGGACCGCGGCGTGTGGGCGGAGAAGAAGGCGTGCGACCGTACCGGCGCGATCGGCGGCTGCGAGGGGAACCTGTCGCGGACCTGGTACTACCCGGGCGGGCGCGTCACGAAGCTCGCGCACGTGAGGCAGCTCTGCTCGAGCTCGAGCAAGGTCCTCGGACCGGACGGAAAGGAGGTCACCGGCGTCGTCGCGGAGAAGCTCCCCGACGGCCCCGCCGGGCCGGACCCCGGGCTCGAGGCGATCATCTCGTCGATGCGCGGTCCGCTCGAGGCGAACGTCGCCGCGATCGCGAAGCTCCGCGTGCCCCCCGGCGCCGCGACGGGAACGGTGAAGCTCACCGGCGGCAAGCACGTGCTCGCGTCGAAGGAGGTGGCCGCGGTCTACGACGACGACCTCCCGCGCTTCGTCGACCTGAAGCTGCCCTACCGCAAGGACTACCCGCTCGACGGCGACGACCTCCGCACGTGCGGCGCGGCCGTCCGCGCGAAGAACCGCCAGTTCAAGAGCGACGCCGACCTCGCCGCGATCCTGAAGTGGTGCTCGCAGCTCACCACCCTCCTCGTCGTGAAGACGACGAAGCTCGAGAAGCCGGTCGACAAGAACGACCTCACGAACTTCCACGGCGGCCTCGTCGAGGGCATCGTCACCGTCTTCGAGCTCCCGAGCGGCAAGGTCGCGGGCAGCTACGCGTTCAAGGCGGAGAGCAGCGAGAAGGTGAAGGCGAACGAGCTCGAGGACGACCTCCGAAAGAGCTTCGGCAAGGCGCTCGGCGCGGCGCTCGCGAAGGCGGACCCCGGCGCGACGTACACCTTCGAGGTCGGCGAATCGCGGCAGTGACGCGGGCCATCCGCGATGGCACACTTGGAGCGTGCATCGGCTCGCTTGGCTGCTCGCGCTCGTCATGGCCGGGTGCTACCTCACGATCGACGAGAGCAAGCTCACGGGCGGCGCTCAGGCGAAGGAGGAGACCGACGCCGGCGACGAAGCCGCCGCCGCGCTCCCGGACGGCGAAGCCCCGTCGCCGGACGCCGCCGACGGCGGGCTCGACGGCGCGCCCGCGAAGCCGGCGTGCCTGAACGGCGCGCGCATCGCCGCCAAGACCGCGTTCGACCTCGGCATCGACGGCGGCCTGACGTGCAACGTCGAGAACGTGCTCGTCCAGGACGGCCAGCTCGCGGGCCTCGATCGGCTGCGCGGCGAGGAGATGCTCCTCGACGGCAAGCGCGTGACGGGGTGCATCGGCGTCGACTTCGGCGCGGTGGTCCAGCTCACGGGCGTCCGCGTGCTCGCCGCGCCGAGCGCGAGCGCGTGCGGGGCGGCGACGCCATGCCTCGAAGGCAGCGACGCCGGCTGCGGCACCGGCCGCACGCTCGGCACCTACGCGGGCCTCGATCGCGCCTCCCTCACGAAGGGCGACGTCATCACCGCGATCGAGGCGCCGGGCGAATACACCGCCCGCTTCGCCGCCGCCCGCGACGTGCAGGTGGTCGCGATCTGCCGCGAAGGTTGGGGCTCGGATCGCGACGACGTGAACGTCGACGTCATCACCGGCGTCTGCGAATGAAGCGCGTCGCCGTTCTCGTCCTCGCGGTCGCCCCGGCCGCCGCGGTCGCGTGTGGCGGCAGGCTCTCGAGCGAAGGCTCGACGTTCTGCAGCGGCGCCACGTGCGACGACGACCCGACGACGAGCGAGCCGACGCCGGTCGGCCCGTCCCCGCGACCGACGAGCTCCCCGAGCCCGCCGCGTCCGTGGCTGCCGCCGCCGATCGACGCATCGACGCTGCCGCCGCTGCCGCCGCCTCCTCCTCCCGATCTCCCGCCGGGCGCGTGGCGGCAGTACCCGTTCTCGATGAGCGACGCGACGACGTCCGGCTGCACGGGCGGCACGCGCTACGTCCGCGCGACGAAGTTCGGCATGTGGGTCGGCGTCGAGCTCTGCTGGTCGACGCGCTACAAGATCTACCTCTCCGACTCGGCGGCGGGGACCTTCTACCCGATCGCCGACGGCGCGGGCGGCGGCGAGGACCACTGCGAGCTCGTGAACCCGAACCTCGTGATGGGCCCGTCCGACAGCAGCTGGGCCGGCAGCAACTGCCCGTCCTGCGCGAACGAGATGGCGTGGGACCACCCGACCGGCGCGCTCGTCTACACGCGCAGCTTCTTCGGCGACTACTTCAACCTCGAGGCGTGGCCGCAGTACAACCTCTACACGTCGCGCTGGTACGAGTGCGGCGTGGCGATCCCGTAGCGCTCCGAGCGATCACGCGAGGCGCGAGAAGTCGCCGATGCGCAACATCGCCTGCGCGCCGTAGGAGAGGAGCTCGAGGCGCTTGGGGGTGCGTTCGTCCTTCGGGTCGTTGACGAGGGTGCGGGTGAAGATGTCGTCGAGGCGGGCGGCGAGGTCCTCCGCGCCGGCGAGGGCGGCGGTCACCGACGCCTCCGTCTCGAGCGCTTTCGTCGACGCGTCGATCTTCGAGACCACGTCGACGATCGTGTGGTCGTCGGCCTTCTCGAACGTGTCCTTGCCGTGGAGCACCGGCTTCGACTCCTTCGAGATCCCGGCGAGGCGCTTCGCCACCGTCTTCGCCTTCGCGAGCCACGCGCCGCCGGTCGCGACCGCGCTCTGTAGCGCCTTCGCGCGCGCGAGGGCGTGGACCGGGTGCTCGAGGTCGCCGCCGGCGCAGACCGCGTCCGCGACCGCGTTGGACGTCTGCGCCGCGATGAGGCCGCGGAGGCGCTCCGCGGTGAACTCGCCGACCTTCTCGAGGCAGGCGTCTTTCCCCAGATCCAGCTTCTTCCCCGAAGCGGCGACGCCGTCGTACGCCCAGCCGAAGAGCGTCGCGAGCGCGAGCTTCGCGTAGGCCGGGTTGCGCGCCGCGCCGAGGACGAGGGTGCGCAGGATCGCGATGCAGGCGCGGCGGAGCGCGAAGGGATCGGCCGCGCCGGTCGGCGAGAGGCCCACCGCGAAGCAGCCGACGAGCGAGTCGAGGCGATCCGCGAGCGCGACGCAGGCGGAGACGTCGTCCTCCGCGACCGGGCCGTCGGCGCCGATCGGGCGGTAGTGATCGCGCACCGCGTTCGCGACCGCGGCGCTCTCGCCGGCGTGGAGCGCGTAGGCGCGGCCCATGTCGCCCTGGAGCTCGGGGAACTCGCCGACCATGAGCGAGACGAGATCGAACTTGCAGAGGTGCGCCGCGCGGCGCGTGAGGGCCTCGTCCGCGCCGACCTCCTTCGCGAGCTTCGCGGAGAGCTCCTCGAGGCGCGTCACCTTCTCGCGCACGGTGCCGAGGCGGTTGTGGAAGACGATGCCGGCGAGCTTGTCGACGCGCGACTCGATGCTCGCGCGCTTGTCCTCCTCGTAGAAGAACTTCGCGTCGGCGAGGCGCGCGCGCATCACGCGGTCGTTCCCCTTCGCCACGTTCGCGGGCGCGAGCGCGGTGTTCACGACCGTGAGGTAGTGAGGGAGCAGCTCGTCGGTGCCGGGCTTCGAGACGCAGAAGTACTTCTGGTGGCCGCGCGCGGCGGCGCGGATGACGGAGGCGGGGAGGGCGAGGAGCTCCGCTTCGAAGCCGCCGGTGACGACGAAGGGCTCCTCGACGAGCGACGCGTTCTCGTCGATGAGGCTCGGATCGGGATCGTGCTCGCCGCCGGCCGCCTTCGCCGCCGCCGCGACGCGCTCCATCATCGTCCGCGCGCGCTCGTCGCGGTCGACGACGACGTGCGCCTTCCGCAGCGCGTCCACGTACGCGTCCGCGCTCGCGATCTCGATCGGCTTGCCGTCGGTGAGGAAGCGATGGCCGCGCGACGTCTTGCCGGAGCGGACGCCCGCGAACGACATGTCGACGGGCTCGGTGCCCGAGAGCGCGACGAGCCACTGCACCGGCCGCCCGAACGTCGCGTCGCCCGCGCCCCAGCGCATCGACTTGCGGAACGGGATCTCCGCGCACACCTCCGCGAGCGCCTTGCCGAGCAGCTCGCGCGCGTCCTTGCCCTGCTCCTGCTTGCGGCCGACGAGGTAGCGCCCCGCCTTCGTCTTGCCGGCGGCGGGTTTGTCCTCGACCTTCAGCGCGTCGAGCGCGACGCCGAGCTTGTTCGCGAACGCCTCCGCCGCCTTCGTCGGCTTGCCGTCCTTGAACGCGGCGGTCTCGGGCGGGCCGATGACCTCCTCGTCGAGGTCGGGCTGCCGCTCCGCGACGGCGGCGACGTGGACCGCGAGCCGGCGCGGCGAGCCGAGCGCCTTGACCTCACCGTGCGCGAGCCTGAGGCTCGCGAGCTTCGTCTTCACGAGCCCCGGCAGCGCCGCGAGCGCGGCGTCGACGAAGGAAGAAGGGAGCTCCTCGGTTCCGATCTCGAGCAAGAGCGATGTGGGCATCGAAGTGCCCGCAACCTAGCAGATCGAGGTACCTTCGTCGCCATGACGACCTTCCAGATGAAGCACGACATCGACTGCACGCCGGAGAAGTTCTGGGAGCTCTTCTTCGACAACGAGCTCCAGAAGAAGATCTTCAAGGACCTCGAGTTCCCGCAGTGGGACGTGCTCGAGCAGAAGGACACCGACAAGGAGATCGTCCGCATCGTGAAGGCGGTGCCGAAGCTCGACGCGCCCGGCCCGGTCGCGAAGCTGCTCGGACCCGGCTTCGGCTACACCGAAGAGGGCCGCTTCGACAAAACGTCGAAGGTCTACAAGTTCGTGATCAAGCCGACCCAGCTCGCGGACAAGCTGAAGAACGAGGGCAGCGTGCGCCTCGAGCCGAAGGGCGACGACAAGTGCGTCCGCGTCGTCGACATCGTCGCCGAGGCGAAGGTCTTCGGCGTCGGCGGCATGATCGAGAAGATGACGGAGAAGAGCTTCCGCGACGGCTGGGCCAAGAGCGCCGAGTACTTCAACCGCGTCGTCAACGCAGGGGCTCCGCCCCTGCACCCCGCTCGCAGCTAGGGGTCGCGTTCGCGACCCCTCTGCTGCTTCGCCTACGGGTCCAGGCGGCGCACCATCTTCGTCGTCTGGAAGCGCACGGTGGCGCCGAGCGCGAGGAGCGCGTCGACGATCTCGGCGCTCGTGCCGGGCGACACGTTGAGGAACGGTTTGTCGGGCCGCGCGTAGGGGCGGAGCGCGGCGAGCAGCGCGCGCGCGTGCGCGCCGTCGACCGCGCGGAACGGATACGCGCCGGGGAACGTCGGGTCGAAGGCCGCGACCGCGCGCTCACCGATCGCGAGGAGGGTGTAGCTCCCGCGCCGCCGCTGCCCCTCGAAGAGGCCGCGCGGGAGGTCGAAGCGCGCCTCGAACGCGGCGTCGAGCGCGGGATCGAACGACCGCGCCTCGCCGGCGAGCGCGAAGTCCGCGGGACCGAGGCGGTCGAGGACGCTCCACTCCGCGCGCAGGTGCGTGACCGTCTCGCGCGCGACGAAGCCGGCGCTCGTGTAGAGCGCGATCGCGTTCGCGTTCGCGGGCTTCACGTTGAGCGCGATCTCCTTCGCCCCGAGCGCCGTCGCGCGGCGGACCGTCTCCGCGATGAGCGCGCGCCCGACGCCGGTCCTCCGCGCCTCCGGTGCGGAGACGAGGTGTCCGAGGTGCGCGTTGCCGTCGAGCACGCGGTAGAACGCGTAGCCCACCGCCGCCCCGTCGCGCTCGGCGAGGAGCGTCGTCGGCATCATCTCGCGCGCGAACTTCTCGGCGTCGCCGGGGTCGTCGTCGATCGCGAGCTCGACGAAGAGGCGCACGTACGCCGGGAAGTCGTCGCGGGTGGCCTCGCGGATACGGAGCGTCATGACGGAGAAGAGGAATGCGCATCGCACGCGCTCGACGCAACGCCGAGAAAGCGCGAGAGCCCTGAAAAACCCATGGATCTAACCTTGTCCCTCTCGTTTTGACCGTGGTATTCCTCGGCCACCATGAAGCCCTGGCGTCTCGGCCTCGCCCTCACCGTCCTCGTCGGCTGTTCCAGCGGTGCGGACGAGCCGTACAAGCCGGCGCCGGCATGGTCCGGGCGGAAGCCGACCCTGCCCGCGCCGCCGTCCTTGCCGACGACGCCGATCAAGGTCGCCGACGCTTACACGATCCACGGCGCCTCGCATCACCTCCGGAGCCGCATCCACGACAAGGACGTCACGAAGGCGAACATCACGATCATCGGCTACATCGTCGCGGACAACATCGCCGAGGCGCCGAAGTGCGCGATCCACAAGCTCGGTAAGAAGGACCCGGACGATTGTCCGGCGGCGGGTCAGCCGCCGATCGAGATCCCCTCGTTCTGGATCGCGGACGAGAAGGACGCCGGCCCGGACAAGCCGCGCATCCGCGTCCTCGGGTGGGCGAAGAACTGGGCGACCGTCTTCGAGGCGATGGAGAAGTACAAGCACATCAAGGAAATCAAGAACCCCGAGAAGGACTACTTCAAGGACGACCAGTGGAGCGTCGACGTCCCGTACCCGCTCCCCTCCGTCGGCGCGAAGGTCAAGGTGACCGGCAAGTACGGCTACGTCTTCTCGAAGGCCTCGAGCGGCCTCGTGTCGGATCCGGTCAACGGCGTCATGACGTACGAGAAGGTCGAGTACGTCGAGCCCGCGCCGTCTCCGGCAGCGTTCAAGAACAAGTGACGTCGTCCGTTCGGGCGACGCAAACGTAAACCCTCGACTATACCCATTCGGGCCGCGGAAGCGCTAGTCTCCCCCGCATGAGCTCGAGGCGTTTCGTCGCAATTGGTCTGGCCGCGCTCGCGTGCGGTCTCGGGGGAAGCGCGATTTCGGCGTGCGTGGGGGACGATCCCGCCATCCCGCCCGCGCCCGTCGCGGACGCCGGGAACGACGCTCCGACGACACCTCCGCCCGCCGTCCTCACGACGAACGGGCAGAGCTGCAAGGTCGGAACGGAGTGCCAGAGCGGGCAGTGCGTCGACGGCGTCTGCTGCGAGTCCGCGTGCAGCGGCACCTGCGAGCGCTGCAACCTCCCGAGCCTCCTCGGCAAGTGCGAGCCGATCCCGGACGGCACCGACCCGGACAAGGAATGTCCGACCGAGCCGCTCCCGGAGGAGGAGGACGTCGACGCGGGCGCGCCGGCCGACGGCGGCGCCGTCGAGGACGCGGGACCTCCGTTCAACGTGCCCGACGGCGGGCTCCCGGCGGTGAACGACAACCAGTGCGCCGGTCACTGCAACGGCAAGCGCGCCTGCGCGTACGCGGGGAAGGAGGTCACCTGCGGGACCTCCTTCTGCGGGAACAACGAGGAGCAAGGCCGCGCGTCGTGCGACGGCAAGGGCCACTGCCTCTACGGTCGCGAGCTGTGCAGCGCCTACGCGTGCCGCGACGGGAGCCCGGGCTGCAAGGACATGTGCACCGGCCCGCTCGACTGCCTCGCGACGCACTACTGCGACAGCGGCACGCAGACGTGCAGGCCGAAGCTCGATCTCGCGTCGGCCTGCAGTCTGCCCGATCAGTGCAAGAGCGGTGTCTGCGACACGACGGGCGGCGCCGGCGGTGTCTGCTGCAACATCGACTGCACGACGACGCCGGGCGGCACGTGCCGCAAGGCGGGGAGCGTCGGGACGTGCCAGTGCGACGCATGTCCGGGCGGTGCGTGCGCGGTCTTCTACCGCGACGAGGACGGTGACGGCTTCGGCGACAAGGACGGCGTTCCGCCCTCGTCGGCGGGACCGGGCAACGGTCGCGCGGTGTACGCGTGCGCGGACGGCAGCAACACGCCGGCGGGCTTCGTGAAGGACAACACGGACTGCCTCGACTCTGCGTTGCCGATCGCGGCGCAGGTTCGCCCGAACCAGACGGGTTGGTTCACCGCGGCGTACACGAACTCCGCGGGCGCGCAGTCGTTCGACTACAACTGCAGCGGGACGGTGGAGAAGGAGATCTTCGAGGGTGGCTGCGGGTTCTGCCGGAACCTCGTCTTCATCCCGCTCGGGGGCGAGGCGGAGCCGGAGCCGGAGCCGCTGATGTCGGAGCCGGAGGGGCTCATCATCTGCCCCCGTCTGTACTTCTCGACGACGTGCCCGAGCACGACCTCGGCGCCTGCGCGCTCCTGCCCGTGCGGAGCGAAGAACGACGCCGCGTTCACGAACCCGGTGGCGTGCGGTACGCCGGCGCTCTCGACGACGTGCACGAGCTGCACGGCGGCCGGCGGCACCGGGGGCACCGCGTCGGCCGGCACCAAGACCCAGCGCTGCCACTGACTCAGGTGAGCAGCTGCTGAACCTCGCGCGCGGCGGTGGAGCTCGCCGCCGGCGCGAGGACCTGCAGGATCGTGCGGCGCTCGTTCTCGCTGAAGCCGCCGCCCGTCTGCGCGATCCAGTGGCTCGCGACGAGGGCGCCGGCGCCGAGCGCGAACGCCGCGTCGTTCTGATCGGGTCCGAGGACGAGCGGCTCCGGATCGTCCTTGCCGAGCTGCTGGCTCGCGGCCGCGAGCGCGCGGTCGCGGAGGAGATCGACCGCGACGAACAGCGCGCGCACCGCCTTCGAGAGGAAGAGCCGCTTCGTCGCGCGCCCCAGCGCCGCGTCGACCTGGCGCTGGGGAAGGAGCGCGAGCGCGCGCGTCACCATCGTGCGTCCGCCGCGCGTCGCCGCGAGCGAGAGCGTCGCGTGCGTCCACTGGAAGGCCGGCGCGGCGCGGTCCACCGTCGCGAGATCGGTGAGCGGCGTCTTCGTGAGGAGCGACTCGACGACCGCGCCGAAGCGCTGCACGTCCACCGCCGCGCCGCTGGTGGGCAGGTCCATGAGCGGCCGCGGCGTCTTCGTCTGCGTGACGCGACGGAGCTCGGGCCACGCCGTGAGGCGCGTGGGCGGCTCGGTGCCGAGGAAGCGCTGCGAGCCCGTCCACCACCGCAGGTCCGTGTCCGTGCGCGCGAGCTCGAACATGCGCGCGAACCACGTGTGGCGCGAGAGCGTCTCGCCGACGTTCTCGGGCGGCGCGATGCGATCGAGCGTGAGCTGCGCGACCTCGAGGAGGCGCTTCGGCCCGTTGCGCCGGAACGCGGCGTCGAAGCCGGGGTGCGTCGCCTGCACGAGGTCGTGCAGGACCGCGGCGAGCGCCCACTCCGCGCCCGTCGGCGCGGGATCGAACGTGTCGACCGGCGCGAGCTTCCGCGCGATGCGGACGCGGGCGAGGCCGCAGCGCGAGAGGAGATCGGGATCGAGGACCGGCTGGCGGCCGTCGCCGATCAGGAGCGCGTTCTTTCCCCCGAACGGTTTCTCCGGGACCATCGCGCCGCCGACGACGAGCGGACCGAGGAACGTCCTGAAGAGCCGCTCGCAGAGCTCCTGCGGATCGACCTTCGCCATCAGCCCCCCGGCGGAAGCTGCGGCGTGCCTTGCGGCGGCGGCTCCGGCGGCGTGACCTGCGAGAGCGCGAACATGCCGAGCGGCTCGAGCTTGAGGTCGACCGGCTTCTCCTCGAGCGCGTGCGCGATCGCGTCGGCGACGATCGGCTCCCACGCTTGCGCCTCGAGGAGCGCGGCCTCGAGCGGCGAGAACGCGCTCTCCTCGACCGCGATCGCGCGCGCGCCGGTGTCGATGAAGAGCACCTGCGACGCCGCCGCCCCGAGCGCGCGATAGAGGACCTCCGGCGCGACCGCGGGCGTGACGTCGTAGCCGGCGGGGATGAAGAGGTTCGGGTGGAACTCGACGAAGAACGTGCCGAGCGGGATCGCCTCGATGCCCTGGTTCGAGCGGAGGAAGGCGCCCTTCTCCGTGAGCGCGATCTGGGTGCGGAGGATGGTCTGGTGCGGGAGCGCGTACGCGATGCGGCGGAGGAGGGAGAGCTGCGCGGGCGGGATCCACGTCGCGGTCACGTTCTTCCACGGGGAGGGGGAGGGGACGACGCGGAGCGGGACGCGCACCGGCTCGGGGAGCTTCGTCGCGATCGCCTTGAGCGCGTCGGCGCCTTGTTCGTTGCGGAGCTCCACGCGCGCGAAGGCGCGGAGGTCGCCCATCTGCGGCATCTTCTCGAGCGTCCACGGCTCGTCGCCGCGGCCGCGGAGGAGGACGAGGCCGTGCGGGTCGAACACGGGGCACGCGCGGAGCGCGACGGGGTGGCGATAGCCCATCTCGACCGCGACGCCGGGGCCGGCGGGGAGGAACGTCGTGAGGCCGGGCGTCTTCGCCATCAGCGCGCGCATGCGCTTCGGCAGCTCGGGGACGCGCATGACGTAGCGGCGCACCGGCCCCTCGTCGAACGCGCTCTCCGGCGGCCACTCGCCGACCGCGACCTCGCCCTCGACGCGGGAGCGCACGAAGTAGTGGATGAGCGCGGGGCCGAGCCCTTGCTCGGCGACGATGAAGCGCGGGCCGTTGTCCTCGATCGTCGAAGGATCGACGTGCGGCATGAGGCGGAGGAGGAGCGACTTGAGGCCGACCGTCTTGTCGACGCCGTAAACCTGCGTGAAGCGATCGTGGTAGAGGACGAGCGCGGCGTCGGTGGAGATGAGCTGCGTCGCGTCGTAGCCGAAGGGCGCGGCCGCGTCGCGGTACTGCACGAAGTGGCGGCTCGTGCCGGTGAAGGTGAAGCCGCCGACGAGGCGCGCGGTCTCGGAGACGCGGTCCATGCGGTCGCTCGACTCCGCCGCGAACGTGAGCGTGATCTCCTTCGTCCCCAGCTTCGACTGGACGATCTCGATCACGAGCGAGGACATCAGGTCCTCGAGCGAGTGCTCGCGCGTGTACACGCTGAGCCACGCGACGAGGCGATCGAGGGAGGGGAGGAGGACGAGCCCCTTGGCGCCGAGCGCGACGCCCTTGCCCTCGAGGCCGAGGCCCGGCGTCCGGAGACGGGTCTGATGGAGCGCGATGCGTTCGAGCATCCGAAGGTCCCGAGAATACGCTCGTCGCTGGTCGCTGACCACCTTGCCGCGCCGTCGCAACGCGGGCATAGCGCGGCGATGCGTTCCGCCGCTCTCCTCGCTTCGCTGGGCATCGCCGGTCTCTTCCTCGCGTGTGGGAACGATCCGCCGCCGGCGGTGCCGCAGCCGCCGCCGGTCGTGCAGATGCCGCCGGAGAACATCTCCGGCCAGCCGCCCGCGCCCACCGGCGTCGACAAGACGGCGATCGATCCGAACACGGCGCCGTGTGACGACTTCTACCAGTACGCCTGCGGCGGCTGGACCAAGGCGACGCAGATCCCGGCCGACGAGTCCTCGTGGAGCCGGAGCTTCAGCGTCATCCACGAGCGCAACGAGGAGATCCTCCATCAGATCCTCGAGGCGTACGCGAAGGGCGAGAAGCAGGACGAGCCGTACGCGAAGGCGCTCGGCGACTTCTACGGCTCGTGCATGGACGAAGCCGCGATCGAGGCGGCGCGCCTCTCGCCGCTCGACCCGTGGCTGAAGGCGATCGACGGCGTGAAGGACGCCGCCTCGCTCACGAAGCTGCTCGGGCGGTTCCAGTCCGAGCTCGGCACCGGCGTCGTGTTCGACATGCAGGCGGCGCAGGACTTCTCCGACGCGACGCAGGTCCTCGGTCTCTTCTGGCAGTCCGGCCTCGGCATGCCGGAGAAGGAGTACTACACCGTCAACGAGGGCAAGATGGCGGAGCTCCGTACGAAGTACGAGGCTCACGTCGGCGCGATGTTCGCGCTCGCGGGCGAGCCCGAGGCGAAGGCGAAGGCGAACGCGACGAAGGTGCTCGCGATCGAGAAGCAGCTCGCCGACGCGTGGATGTCGAAGGAGGAGCGGCGCGAGCCGAAGAAGATCGCGCACCGCGCGACGAAGGCGGAGCTCGCGAAGACGGCGCCCGGCATCCAGTGGGACGCGTGGCTCGACGGCGCGAAGGCGAAGAACGTCGCCGTCTTCAACGTCAGTCAGCCCGAGTTCCTGAAGGCCGTCGGCGCGATGCTCGGCGGGAAGGTCGCGGTCGCCGACTGGAAGACGTACCTCCGCTGGCACGTGCTCCGGATCCACGGCAACGAGCTCTCGAAGAAGTTCGTCGACGAGAAGTTCAAGTGGCGGCAGGCGCTCACCGGCGCCGACAAGCTGCCGGAGCGCTGGAAGCGCTGCGTGCGCACGGTCGACGCGTCGATGGGCGAGGCGCTCGCGCAGCCCTTCGTGAAGCAGACGCTCGGGAGCGAGGGCAAGGCGAACGTCGTCGCGATGGTGCAGGTGATCGAGAAGGCGATGCACGCCAACATCGAGACGATCGCCTGGATGGACGACGCCACGCGCAAGGCCGCCTTCACGAAGCTCGGGAAGATCGCGAACAAGATCGCTTATCCCGACAAGTGGCGCGACTATTCCAAATTGGAAATCACGCGCAAGAGCTACGTCGAGAATTCGCAGAAGGCGTCGGCGTTCGAATATGCCCGCCAGGTCGCGAAGATCGGCAAACCGGTCGACCGCGCGGAGTGGCAAATGAGCCCGCCGACCGTGAATGCCTATTACGATCCGCAGCTCAACGAGATGGTGTTCCCCGCCGGCATCCTCCAGCCGCCGTTCTATTCGAACTCCCTCCCGCGCCCGACCAACTACGGCGGCATCGGCATGGTCATGGGCCACGAGCTCACGCACGGCTTCGACGACGAAGGCCGCCAGTACGACGCGGAGGGCAACCTGAAGGACTGGTGGGCGCCGAACGTGAACACGGAGTTCGTGCGCCGCGCCTCCTGCGTGAAGAAGCAGTTCGACGACTACACGGTGCTGAACGACGTCCACGTCAACGGCGCGCTCACGCTCGGCGAGAACATCGCCGACCTCGGCGGCATCAAGCTCGCGTACAAGGCGCTGATGTCGCTCCCGCCCGCGCCGCCGGGCGGCAAGCCCGAATTCACCCCGCAGCAGGAGCTCTTCCTCGGCTTCGCGCAGAGCTGGTGCTCCAAGATGCGCGACGAGCAGCTCCTCACGCTCGTGAAGACGAACCCGCACTCGCCGCCGATGTTCCGCGTCAACGGCCCGCTCTCGAACCTCCCCGAGTTCGCGCAGGCGTTCTCGTGCAAGGCCGACGCGAAGATGGTGCGGAAGGACCGCTGCGAGGTCTGGTGAGCTGACGCTTCAGCGTCGCGCGACGGCGGAGAAGAACCCCTCCGCCGTCCACTGCCGGAACCACGCGCCGACGTCGGCCGCCTCGCCGGCGTCCACCTCGAACGCCTCTTCGAGCGAGGCGCCGCGGGCGAGGGGGGCGAGGAGCGCGTACTGACCGCGCGAGAGCGGCATCCGCCAGATCTTCATGCCGGCGCGATAGACCGCGAGCCACGAGGGCTCGGGCGCCGGCGGCGCGGGCGCCGCGTCGGCGTGGAACGCCTTGTAGTAGGCGTCGGCGGGGTAGTCGAAGGCGTGGAGCCGCAGGCTCGGCGCGGCGACGAGCGTGACGCTCCCCCACTCCGCGGGATCGAGCGCCGCGAGCGCGTCCGGCGCCATCTTCGGCGCCTCGGCGGAGTGGATCGCCTCGACGATCGACCACTCCAGCGCGGCGAGGTCCGCCGCGAACGCCTCGCCCCGCGTCTTCAGGAACGCGCTCATGTGGCGCCCGAACACGTTGAGGCTGAACGCGGTCGACGGATGCGCCTCGACGTACGCGCGGCACGTCTCCTCCGCGCGCTCCTGGCCGAGGGCGAAGAACACCGCGGGGTAGTCGTCCTCGAGGCACTCGAGCAGCCGCGCGACGTAGGCATACCGGTAGACGTGGAGCCGATCGCGTGGCGACTGCTTCGCGCTCGCGGTGACGCGGGCCTCGACGTCGGGCGCCTCCTCCCGCGCGACGATCGCGCGGACGAGCCACTCCTCCGTCTCGCGGAGCGATCGGTCTTCCGATCGCGTCTTAGGCCGGTCGCTCACGTCATCGTCTCCGCGCGCTTCGCGTCGGCGAAGACGACCTCGAAGGCGGGGATCTCCGCGTCCCACTCGAGCAGCACCGACGCGTCCGTGCGCGGGCGCACCTTCTTGAAGAGGTCCCAGACCGGATCGGGCACCGGCCCGATGTGCGAGTCGACGATGTGCGTGCCGTGATCGGTGTGCCCCGCGAGGTGGAGCTGCACGACGCGGTCCCACGGGATCGCGTCGAGGTACACGTCCGCGTCGTAGCCGTGGTTTTGCGAGCTCACGTAGACGTTGTTCACGTCGAGGAGGAGCGCGCAATCTGCCTCCTTCGCCACCGCGGTGAGGAACTCCCACTCGGTCAGCTCCGCCCCCGCGAGCTCGAGGTAGCTCGACGGGTTCTCGAGCGCGAGCGGCGCGTCGAGGAAGTCCTGCACCTCCCGCACGCGCGCGACGACGTGGCGGAGCGCCTCCTCGGTGAAGGGGATCGGCAAGAGGTCGTGCGTGTTCTTCCCGCTCACGCCCGTGAAGCAGAGGTGATCGGAGACCCACCGCGCCCGCGTCCGCTGCTTCAGCGCGCGGAGCTCGGTGAGGTACGCGCGGTCGAGCGGATCGGCCGAGCCGATCGAGAGCGACACGCCGTGCATCGCGATCGGGTAACGCTCCGCGATCTGGTCGAGGATCGCGAGCGGCCGCCCCGCCGTGAGCATGTAGTTCTCACTCAGGATCTCGAACCAGTCGACCGGCGGCGCGTGCTCGAGGATATGTGCATAATGCACGGTCCTGAGACCGATCCCGGTCCCCAGCGCCGGCAAGCCGAAGCGGTTTTTCATCGAGGTACTGCGAAAACAACGAAGAGCGCGAGACCCGCCGGGCCTCGCGCTCCCCGGCACGAGCTCAGGCCGTCTTGCAGCCGCCCTTACCCTTGCACTCGTTCTGGCCCTTGCAGGCGTTCGTGTCGGTCTTGCAGCCGCCCTGGCCCTTGCACTCGTTCTGGCCCTTGCACGCGTGCTTCGCGGCGTCGGCCGGCGCGCCTTCCGTCGTGCTCGGCGTCGTCGTCGCGCCAGCGCCGTCGCCGGTGCCTTCCGGCGCGTTGGCCGGCTTGTCGCCGCCACCACACGCCACGAGGCCTCCGAGGATACCGGCGGCAGCAGCAGCGATGAGGGCGTTCTTCTTGGCGTTCATGAATGTCTCTCCTTAATAGCGTCCGAGCGACGCTGGAGCGCCGCGGCGCCGAACGTACGCCAGGTCGAGGGGCTTGGTTGCATTTCAGACGAACGGGGGCCGTGCTCCTCCGTCATGACGGACGTCTCGCCGCCACGCCGCCGTAGAGCGCGATCGGGAGTCGCGTCTTGATCGGATCGTTGCGCTCCGGAAAGCGAAGTGGAGGAGGTCGGCTACGCTGACCGGGCCCCTGCAGTTCGCGTGGGGCACTTCGGAAGCGAAGTGGAGAGGGTCGGCTGCGCTGACCGGGCCCCTGCAGTTCGCGCGTGGGTCGGCTGCGCTGACCGGGCCCCTGCAGTTCGCGTGGGTCGGCTGCGCTGACCGGGCCCCTGCAGTTCGCGTGGGCACTCCGGAAGCGAAGTGGAGAGGGTCGGCTGCGCTGACCGGGCCCCTGCAGTTCGCGTGGGGCACTCCGGAAGCGAAGTGGGCTGCGCTGACCGGGCCCCTGCAGTTCGCGTGGGGCACTCCGGAAGCGAAGTGGAGAGGGTCGGCTGCGCTCACCGGGTGCCTCCAGTTCGCGTAGTGCGCTCGGGAAGCGAAGTGGAGGGGGTCGGCTGCGCTCACCGGGTGCCTCCAGTTCGCGTAGTGCGCTCGGGAAGCGAAGTGGAGGGGGTCGGCTGCGCTGACCGGGTGCCTCCACTTCGCATCCCGCGATGTCCGGGGGACAGCTCTCAGCCATCGGGCTCGATACCAAGGGCACGCAGGCGGGCAGCGAGCTCCTCCGCTCGTTGCTTCGCGCGCGCCGCTTCTGCTGTCGCGTCGTCGGCGCGCGCCTTCTCGTCGTCGGCGCGCGCCTTCTCGTCGTCGGCGCGCGCCTTTTCGTCGTCGGCGCGAGCTTCGCTCTCTTCGGGGGTCGGGAAGAGGCGGCCGTCGAGGTCGGTCCAGCGGAGCCAGTTCTCGCGGCGTCCCTCGAAGGAGCCCATCCAGCGTGTCAGGGCGAGCCCTTGGGAGACAAAGCGCGCGTCGTCGCGCTCGGTGTAGAGCGCGCCGTCGAGCGAGAAGGTCATCAGCTCCTGCGACTCGAGCTTCCGCAGCGGATCGAAGACGACGTAGTGCGGAACGCGCATGCGTTCGTAGGCGCGCAACTTGGAGCTCAGCTCGCCTCCCTCTGCGTCCGAGACGATCTCGATGACGATGTCCGGGACCTTGCCGAGCTCCCAGACGAAGTAGGAACGAACGCGCTCGGGGCCTGTCAGCGCTGGCATCTCGACGTCGAGGCTCACGAGCACGTCCGGCACGATGGCAGGGTTCTTCGCCGCGACGAACACACCGACGTTGGCCGCGACGACGAACGGGGTGCCCGGTCTCCAGCCAGCGTAGAGCGGCGTCGTCAAGAGCCGCATCTGCTTCTCGGAGAGGAAGCTGTCCACGGGCTCACCGTCCTCCGTGATGAGATGACTGACCCGCGGACGCGGCGGGTCCTCCGTCGTCGCCGCCGGTCGAGACTCCGTTTGCGGTTGCGGAGAGCGTTGCGACATCGACATGAAACCTACCTCGCGTCGTTACGGTCGTCACTCGGAGGGTCGGTGCATCCCGCGTACCTGGAGCCGCGCTCTATGATCTCGATGCTTTCCGGCTGCTCGCGCCTGGCACGGGCCATTTGGGCCAGGCCAGATGCCAACCCAAACCCGAAGCGCCTGCGAGCTCCGTTTGACTACCAGACGACGAGCGTGGGAATTGGGCGGTTCGTGGTGGTCCCGTCGCCGAGCTGGCCGGCCCCGTTGAGTCCCCAGCAGCTCACGGTGCTGTCGTTGTGCCGCGCGCACGTGTGCCCGAAGCCCGCAGCGAGATCGGTGACATCGGTGAGACTGGGCACGACGGTCGGCGACGACTTGGCGACGAGCGTTCCGTCGCCGAGCTGGCCGAACCCGTTGTGTCCCCAGCAGCTCACGGTGCCGTCGTTGTGCCGCGCGCACGTGTGCTCATTGCCCGCGGCGAGGTCGGTGACATGGGTGAGACTGGGCACGACGGTGGGCGACGACTTGTTGACGACCGTTCCGTCGCCGAGCTGGCCGGACCCGTTGCGTCCCCAGCAGCTCACGGTGCTGTCGCTGTGCCGCGCGCACGTGTGCCCATTGCCCGCGGCGAGGCCGGTGACTCCGGAGAGACCGGGCACGACGACGGTGGGCGACCACTTGTCGACGAACGTTCCGTCGCCGAGCTGGCCGGTCGCGTTGAGCCCCCAGCAGCTCACCGTACCGTCGCCATGTCGCGCGCACGCGTGGAACGAGCCCATGGCGAGGTGGGTGACGCCAGAGAGACCGGGCACGAGGGTGGGCGACGACTTGTTGTGGAGGACCGTTCCCTCGAGGACCTGAGCGAATCCCCAGCAACTCACCGTGCCGTCGGTATGTCGCGCGCACGTGCGGTTCCCGCCTGCGGCGAGGTTGGTAGCATCGGTGAGGCCGAGCACGGCGGTGGGCGACGGCTTGCTGTTGCTCGTTCCGTCGCCGAGCTGGCCGAACAGATTGCTTCCCCAGCAGCTCACGGTGCCGTCGCTATGCCGCGCGCACGTGTGCTCCTCGCCCGCGGCGAGGTCGGTAACGCCGACGAGACCGGGCACGACGGTGGGAGACGACTTGCTGACGAACGTTCCGTCGCCGAGCTGGCCGAACCCATTGCGTCCCCAGCAGCTCACGGTGCCGTCGGCGTGCCGCGCGCATGTGTGATTCCCGCCCGCGGCGACACCCTCAACGTCTATCGCCACGCACGCTGGCGCGTTGGTCGTCGTGCTCGTCTGTCCCGCCGGGCACGGCGTGCACACGCGGTCGGCGGTGTCGGAGCCGTCCGCGCCGACGTAGGTGCCGGGCTGGCAGGTCGTCCACGCGGCGCAGCTCGGCGCGTTCGCCGCGGCGCTGTAGCTCCCGAGCGCGCACGGCGTGCATGCCTGGTTCACCGTCGCCGTGCCGGCCGTCGAGACGTACTGCCCCGCGACGCAGCTCGTCCACGCCGTACAGCTCGGCGCGTTCGTCGTCGTGCTGTAGCTCCCGCCCGCGCACGCAGCGCACGTCCGGTTCGTCGTCGCCGTACCCGCCCCCGAGACGTGCGTCCCGGCCGCGCAGTCGGTCCATGGCGCGCACGCCGTCGCGGGATCGCCGTCGTGGTCCCAGGTGCCGCCGCCGCACGCCACCTTCGGCGTCGCGCCGCCCGCGCAGTACGTCCCCGCCGCGCACGTCGCGCACGCGGGCGGCGACGTCGGCGTGCCGGCGGCCGTCTGCTCGCTCCCGGCCGCGCACGCTCCGTGCGCCGTGCACGTGGTCTGGTTCGGGCTCGACGTGTACGTCCCCGCGTCGCACGCCGAGCACTGCCGATCCGCGGTGGCCGAGCCGCTCGCGGTCGCGTACGTCCCCGCCGCGCAGTTCGTCCATGCCGTGCAGCTCGGCTGGTTCGACGTCGCGCTGAACGTCCCGCCCGCGCATGTGGCGCACGTCCGGTCGGTCGTCGCGCTGCCCGCCGCCGCGACGTGCTGCCCTGCCGCGCAGTTCGACCAGTCCACGCACGGCGTCGCGGAGCTCGCGTCGTGGTCCCACTTGCCGGCCGCGCACGCCAGCTTCGGCGCCGTCCCTCCGGCGCAGTACGTGCCCGCTGCGCACGCCGCGCACACGGGAGGCGACGTCGGCGTCGCGGGCGACGTCTGCTCCGTGCCCGCCGCGCACGCGCCTTGAGGCAGGCACGCCGCCTGGTTCGGGCTCGACGTGTACGTCCCCTCCGCGCACGCCGTGCACTGCCGGTCCGCGCTCGACGTGCCGACCTGGCTCACGTGCGTCCCCGCCGCGCACGTGCTCCACGCCGCGCAGCTCGGCGCGTTCGACGTCGTGCTGAACGTCCCGCTCGCGCACGCCGCGCACGTCCGGTCCGCCGTCGCGTTGCCGCTCGACACGACGTGCTGCCCCGCCGCGCAGCTCGTCCACGGCGTGCACGCCGTCGCCGCGTCGCCGTCGTGGTCCCACGTGCCGGCCGCGCACGCCACCTTCGGCGTCGCGCCACCCGCGCAGTACGTGCCCGCCGCGCACGCCGCGCATACCGGCGGAGACGTCGGCGTCGCGGGCGACGTCTGCTCCGTGCCCGCCGCGCACGCGCCCTGCGGCAGGCACGTCGCCTGGTTCGGGCTCGACGTGAACGTCCCGGCCGCGCACGCCGTGCACTGCCGATCCGCGGTCGCCGTGCCCGAGGCGCTCACGTGGCTCCCCGGCGCGCAGCTCGTCCACGCCGCGCAGCTCGGCGCGTTCGACGTCGTGCTGAAGCTCCCGCTCGAGCACGCCGCGCACGTCGGTCCGTCGTCGCGTCGCCGTCGGTCGCGACGCGCTGCCCTGCCACGCAGTCCGTCCGCGGCGCGCACGCCGTCGCCGCGTCGCCGTCGTGATCCCACGTCCCGGCCGCGCACGCCACCTTCGGCGCCGCGCCGCCCGCGCAGTACGTGCCCGCCGCGCACGCCGCGCACACGGGAGGCGACGTCGGCGTCGCGGGCGACGTCTGCTCCGTGCCGGCCGCGCACGCGCCTTGAGGCAGGCACGCCGCCTGGTTCGGGCTCGACGTGAACGTTCCCTCCGCGCACGTCGCGCATTGCCGATCCGCGCTCGCCGTGCCGACCTGGCTCACGTGCGTCCCCGCCGTGCACGTGCTCCACGCCGCGCAGCTCGGCGCGTTCGATGTGGCGCTGAAGCTCCCGCTCGCGCACGCGGTGCACGTCCGGTCCGTCGTCACGCTGCCCGCCGTCGCGACGGACTGCCCCGCCGCGCAGCTCGTCCACGGCGTGCACGCCGTCGCCGCGTCGCCGTCGTGATCCCACGTGCCCGCGCCGCACGCGGCGCGAGGCGTCGCGCCGCCCGGACAGTACGTGCCGGCCGGGCAGACCGCGCAGACCGCCGGCGACGTGGCGGTCGCGGGCGACGTCTGCTCCGTGCCCGCGGCGCAGGCGCCTTGCGGCAGGCACACGGTCTGGTTCGCGGCGGACGTGTACGTGTCCGCCGCGCACGTCGCGCACTGCCGATCCGCTACCGTGCTGCCGGGCGCGCTCACGTACGTCCCCGGCGCGCAGCTCGTCCACGAGGTGCAGCTCGGTGCGTCGTTGGTCTGGCTGAAGGCGCCGCTCGCGCACGCGGTGCACGTCCGGTCCGCCGTCGTGCTTCCGGTCGCACCTACGGACTGCCCCGGCGCGCAGCTCGTCCAGGGGACGCACGCCGTCGCCGCGTTGCCGTCGTGATCCCACGTCCCGCCCGGACACGCCACCCTCGGCGCCTCGCCGCCCGCGCAGTACGTCCCCGCCGCGCACGGCGCGCACACCGCCGGCGTCGTCGGCGTCGCGGGCGACGTCTGCTCCGTCCCCGCGACGCACGCGCCCTGCGGCTGGCAAGTGCTCTGGTTGATCCCGGGCGAGAAGGTCCCCGTCGTGCACGGGAGGCATGTCCGATCCGCCGTCGCGGTGCCGGGCACGTGCACGTACGTGCCCGGCGCGCACGCGCTCCACGCCTGGCAGCTCGCGGCGTTCGACGCCGTGCTGAAGCTGCCGCTCGCGCATGCGATGCATGTCCGGTCGGTCGTCGCGCTCCCGTCCGCGCCGACGGACTGTCCCTGCATGCAGCTCGTCCACGCCTCGCACTGCGTCGCCGGATCGTTGTCGTGGTCCCACGTTCCTTCGGCGCAGGTGGCCTTCGGCGCCGTCGCTCCGGCGCAGTACGTGCCGAGCTCGCACGGCGCGCACACGGCGGGCGTCGTCGCCGTGGCAGGCGACGTCTGCACTGTGCCCGCGGCGCACGCACCGAGCGGCACGCACGTCGCCTGGTTCGCGGACGACGAGTACGTCCCCGCCGCGCACGCCGCGCACGCGCGCTCCGAGGTCGAGCTCCCGGGCGTGCTCACGTGGCTGCCCGGCGCGCACGTCCTCCACGGCGCGCAGCTCGCGGCGTTGTCGACCTCGCTGAAGCTGCCGGTCGCGCACGCAGCGCACGTCCGGTCCGTCCTGCCCGACGGCGCCGTCGTGACGTACGCGCCCGGAGGACACACCGTCCACGCGACGCACGCCGTCGCCGCGTCGCCGTCGTGATCCCACGTCCCGTCGGGGCAGCCGTCGTCTCCGGTCCCCGCCTCCGAGGCGCCGCCGTTGCCGGCGCCCGCCTCGCCCCTCCCGGGCGCGACCGCCGCGTCGCCGGCGTCCGCGCCCGGAGTCGCCGCGTCGCTCGCGTGGTCGACGTCACACCCGCTCACCAGGAGCATCAACGTGACGGCAAGGACCGACCAGACCGCCGACAACCACACGCGCGCTCGCTCGTTCATGTCCCACGCCCTCCGGATCGATCACGCGCGCGCGATCGACTGATCGACTTTAGTTAGATAATTAGGCAGCGATTCGGGGCGAGCTCAATACGGGAAAACTCGTAGGGAGGCGGTGCTACCAGACGACGAAGGGTCGGGTCCCTTCGCCCGAGCTGGCCGAACCGATTCAAGGACTTTGATATCCGTCCGCCGCGATTAGGCACCATAGGCAATTTCTTGCACGCCGAAGAGTTGGTGCAGCTCCGGAGCCGCGTTCTCGGCGGCGGACGCCGTCGACGCAACGGCGGCGGAGGAGCCACGCGAGCGCGCCGGTGTAGAGCCGATCGAGGAGGCCGTCGCGGCGTGGCCCATGATGCGGACGGTGCCTCACGGCATGAGGCACTTGGGTTGGCCAATCTCGTTGGATTGTGAGTGGGCGTTGTTTCGTCAGGCCCGCCGCCGTCGCCAGCTGATGGCGAGGATGCCCGCCAGCGCGAGCTCGAAGGCTCCCCGGATCGGGCTTGCGGTGGCGGACACCGAGCAGCCGGACGAGTCATCCTCGGCGGATGAGCCGTCACGGGCGTCCTTCTCGTCGAGGATGTCGAGGCAGGCTCTTGCCGCCTCGTCGTAGCAGGCGTTGCTCGCCTCCAGGCAGCCCGGGCACTTGATCTGCGCCGTGCCGCCGTCGACCACGAGGTACGTGGTGCATTGATCCTGGTAGGCCACGGTGCACATCTCGATCTCGCAGTAGTGCTTGTCGCTCCCGATCGTGTTGACGGGCTTGCAGTTCCCGCCAGCGCTGGACGATCCACCGGAGCTGGACGAGCCACTTTCAGGGGCGCTGGTCCCGCGGCAGCTGCGCGCGGCCGCGCTCGCGCAGCCGCCGACGTCGGTGCAGGACTCGCACGTGAAGCGGCCGGCGCTCGACCTGTAGAAGGCCTCGCATGTGCCGGCATCGATGCAGTATTCGACCGTGCAGCCCTCGCCGACGGTCGTCGATGAGCACTCGAAGGCGGCGGAGGCCGTCCCCGCCCAGAGCAGGATGGCGACGCAGGTGGAGACGGCGGCGATGCGAGCGAAGAAGAGAGTCCAGACGCGTTCAGTCCGGCGCTCGAGCAATTTTCTTGCACGCATACCCGACACAAGCAGTCGCGATGGCTGCTTGGCTTGAGCTCGAAGTTGCTTTTTCACTATAGCTACTAACTTCATTCTTCCGCCCCTTCAGGATCGCGATGGCCTCCGTGAGCTCGAAGAGCGCGCAGCATCGGTCCAACCTATCGAGCCGCGCCGTCATGCCCATCCGTAGGAACCCGTAGGCGTGCGCTTTTCCGAGCGGCAGGTCTGCCGCGCTCAGGGCAGGGCACTTCGTTGGGAAGCTCGCAGAAGGTTCACGGTGACTTCCATATCTGTCCGCCGCGACCAGGCACCATAGGCAATTCCTTGCTCAGTGCGTGAGCACGCGAACCGCGCCGAGGAGCGCGGCGGCGACCGTCTCCGTGCGGAGGACGAAGCGTCCGAGCGAGACCGCGACGAAGCCCGCCGCCCCCGCAACGTCGATCTCCTCACGCGTGAGGCCGCCCTCGGGGCCGATCGCGAATGCGATCGACGCGCCGCTCGCGACCGACGGCGCGAGGAGCGGGCCGAGCGCGTCGGGCGCGTGCGGATCGAGGCAGAAGCGCGCGTCGCACGTGGCGGCGCGCGTGAGGGCGGCGGGCCAGTCGAGCACGCCCTCGATCGCGGGCGGATCGGCGCGGCCGCACTGGCGCGCCGCCTGCTCCGCGACGCGCTCCCAGCGCGCACGTTTCGCCTCCGCGCGCTCGGCGTCCGCCTTCACGATCGAGCGCTCCGAGCGCGCCACGAGCACGCGCGTGGCGCCGAGCTCGGTCGCGTCGCGCACGACGCCGTCGACCTTGTCGCCCTTCGCGAGCGCGTAGACGAGGACGAGGTCGCGCTCGGCGACGACCGCGGCGGCGCGGAGCTCCGCGATGCGCGCGGTCCTCTCGTCGGCGAGGACCGCGTCGGCCTCCATCCGCGTGACGGGATCGAACGCGACGAACGCGTCGCCCGCGCGGAGCCTCCGCACCTTCACGAGGTAACGCGCGGTCTCGGGCGCGATCGTCGTCACGCCGCTCGCGAGCCCCGCGATCGGCGCGCGGATCACGGCGCGGTCCGGCGCAGCGCGAGGAGCGTCCACTCGCCGAGCGACGGCGAGGACAGGACCTCGAAGCCCGGGTAGGCCGCGCGGACCTCGTCCGCCTGCGGGACGAGGACGCCGGACAGGAAGAGGAGCCCGCGCGGCGCGACGTGGCGCGCGATCTCGCCCGCGAGCGGGACGAGCACCTTCGCCTCGATGTTCGCGACGACGACGGGCGAGATCAGCGTCACGTCGGCGATGTCGGTCGTGCTCGCGTCGACGCGATCGGCGAGCCCGTTCCGCGCGGCGTTCTCCTTCGTCACCTCGATCGACTCCGGGTCGACGTCGACCGCGACCGCGTCCTTCGCGCCGAGCACGAGCGCGACGAGCGCGAGGACGCCGCTCCCGCACCCGACGTCGAGCACGGTGACGCCGGCGAGCTCCTTCGCGTGCTCGGCGAGCGCGCGCGCGACGAGGCGCGTGGTCTCGTGGAGGCCGGTCCCGAAGGCGCGGCCGGGCTCGAGCTCGAGGACCGCCTCGCCCTCCTTCGCCGTGTAGCTCTCCCACGGCGGCCGCACGACGACGCCAGGCGCGATCGCGAACGGCCGGTAGTGCTCCTTCCACGCGTCGCGCCACGCGTCGCCGACGATCTCCTCGTAGCGCCCCGCGAGCTCGTGCTCGGCGAGCGAGGCGATCGCCTCTTCCGCCTCCGCGCGCGACGTGAACGAAGCGACGAGCGTGACCTTGTCGCTCGCGGCCGACTTCGCGAGCGTGCCGGCGTCTCGCTCCTCGACCCCCGCCGCGCCGAGCTCGAAGAGGAGGCCGCCGATCTCGTCGGCTTGCTCGGGCGCGACGTCGACGTGGACGTAGGGGTAACGCGGTTCGCTCATCGTCTCTCTACTCTCACCAGCGCAGCGTCGCGGTGGACCAATCGAGGTGCGCGCCGTGACGCGGCTTCGGCGCGGTGAAGTAGAGGACGGTCCCGCCCGCGAGGAGCGCGGCGCCGACGACGAAGAAGAGCGTCGAGATCGTCGCGCGGCTGCTCGCCTCCTGGATCAGCTCGTCGCCCGCCGGCGTGCACGCGGCCGCGTTGCACTTCGCTTCGCCGGCGTCGTTCGAGCTCATCGCGAGGAGCCCGAACACGGTGCCGCCGATCAGCGCGCCCGCGCCCGCGCCCGCCGCGACGACGCCCACGAGCCGCTGCGTGCGTCCGGTGTCGTCCTCCACCGCGAGCGCGCCCGTCGGCTCGAGCGGCGGCACCTCGACCGTGGCCTCTGCCCCCGGCGCGATCGTCACCTTCGTCGACCAGCTCGCCGCGCCCGGCGCGCTCGCGTGGATCTCGTGCTCGCCCGGATCGACCGGCACGCCCACGCCGAGCTCCGACGACGACACGACCGCGCCGTCGCGCAACAGCTCGAGGTTCGGCGGCGCGGAGGGGGACGCCGTCAACGTGAGGCGCGCGATCTTCGGCTCCAGCTTCGAGGCGTGCTCGAGCGCGCTCGCCTCGGCGTCGCTCTTGCCCGCCGCCGCCGCGCGCGAGGCCGCGCTGCGGTACGCCACCCACGCGCTCGCGAAGCGTCCGGCGCGCTCGTGGCATTCGCCGAGCGCGAGGAGCGTGCCCCCGCTCGGCGCGAGCTCCTGGCTCTTCGCTAGCTTCGAGCACGCCTCGTCGAGGTGCCCCGCGTCGAGCGCGCGGACGCCCTCGTCGAAGAGCAGCATCGCGGCGGCGACGCGGTTCGGGTCCTCCGCGCGCGCGGACGCCGCGACCGCGAGGAGCGCGACGGTGAGCAGCATGGAGCGCGCTGTCGATCGTCCGCTCATGCCGCGGACGCGAGGCTATCACCAGTCGGTGCGCTTGCGGGTAGGCAGGCCCTTCGTGCTCGGCGCCGAGGTGGAGGGGCGTGCGAGAGGACGCGACGATCGCGGTGGCGGTGTCACCGCGGCCGGCTCGGGCTCGGGCTCGGGCTCCGCGCTCGGCGGCGTGACCCCCTCCGCGTTCGTGACCGTTGCGATTGTCGTCACCGCCGGCGCGACCGCGGCCGGGACGGGGGCGCTCTCGAGGGAGAGCGCGGCGGCGGGAGGCATCGACGAGACGTCGGCGTCGCCGTGCCCGCGCGCGACGATGATCGCGAAGGTGCCGCCGACGACGACGAGCGCCGCCGCGGCGGCCGCGACGAGCGGTCCGCGGCCCGCGAGCGGAGGACGCGCCGGCACGCCGGCCGGACGATCGACCGCGTGCGAGAGCGCGTCGATGAGCTGCACCACGTTCTGGTAGCGCTGGTTCGGATCCTTCTGCAGGCAGCGCCGGACGATCGCCTTCACCTCGGCCGGCACGTCGTCGTCGAGCGGCGCCGGCTCGGCGTGGAGGATGCTCGCGAAGATCTCGTGGAGCGCGTCTCCCCCGAACGCGTCGCGTCCGCTGATGAGCTCGTGCAGGACGACGCCGAGCGACCAGATGTCGGTGCGTACGTCGATCGTCTTGTCGGCGCACACCTGCTCCGGCGACATGAAGCCGGGCGAGCCCATCACCTCCTTGTCGGCCGTGATCGCGCGCTCCACCTTCGTCTCCACCGCCGCGAGCGTCTTCGAGATGCCGAAGTCGAGCACCTTCACGATCGGCGCGCCGTCGCGCGAGCGCGTGAGGAACAGGTTCGCGGGCTTGATGTCACGATGGACGATCTTGAGCGCGTGGGCCTCGGCGAGGCCGCGCGCGGCCTGGCGCACGAAGTCGACCGCCTCGTCGACCGGGAGGCGCTTCTTGGCCTCCATCAACGTCGCGAGATCGACGCCGTCGAGCCGCTCCATCACGATGAACGGGAGCTCCATCCCCGCCGCCGTCTGCGTCGTGCCGACGTCGGAGATGCGCGCGACGTTTTCGGAGCGGAGCTTCGCCGCGGCGCGCGCCTCGGTGAGGAAGCGCTTCACCGCGTCGGGATCGGCCGCCCGACCGGGGAGCAGCACCTTGATCGCGATCGGCGCGTCGAGCTCGACGTGCGTGCCGGCGAGGACGACCGCCATCCCGCCCTGCCCGAGGACCTGATCGACGCGGTATTTCCCCGCGAGCACCTCCCCGAACTGAATGGGGAGCGAACCCTCGGGGACGGGGATCCGCGGCGGGTGGAATGAGGGTGACACTCCGGGGAGAAGTCTATCGGCCGTCGTCCCTCCACGCCAGAGCGCGCGTCAGCCGTCGCAATCGTTCTCGCGCGGCTTGCACTCGGTGGGGTCTTCGCAGCAGACACCTTCGAGGCAAGCCTTGCCGAGACCGGACGGGCCGAACGGGCACTCGACCTCGCAGGTCGTCACCTTGTCGGTGCAGCGCGCGAGATCCTTGTCGTTGGAGCCGCAGCTGTTGTTGCTGCACTGGAAGATGCACGCCGCCGACTCGCAGGTCGTGCCTCGGCAGTCCCCGTTCTGGCACGCGAAGGTGCAGGAGCGGCCTCCGCGGCACGTGACGTCCTTGCACGAGAGCGCTCCGATCCCGCATTCGACGCGGCAGTCGACGCCCTCCGGGCACGCGAAGACGGTGCTCTTCGTGCACTTCGCCGGCCCGCAGCGGAACACGCATTCACCGTTCACGCACTCGCCGTCGCCGCAGCCGGTCCCGCACTCGCCCGGCGTCCCGCCCGCCTCGCCCGGCTCTCCCGACGAGCTGCTGCCGCTGCTCGACGTCGACGAGGTCGAGCTCGGGGAAGGGGACGCCGCGTCGAGGTCGTCGACGACCGGGCGATCGGTGTCGATGCCGAGGACCGCGCCGCACGCAGGGGCGATCACGAGCCCGGCGAGCATCGTGATCGACGTGGTCGCGAAGCGCCGCACGAGCTGGAGCGTAGCTCACCCCGCCGCGCGCGTCGGCTCGAACCACGTGCGTCGCGCGGGGACCGAGACGAGCCTGGTCCGGCGACTGGCCAGCCCGCGCGGGATGCGCTCGCCGGGGGCGAGGACGAGCGCGGTGAGCTGGCCGCCGTAGACGCAGCCGGTGTCGAGGCCCGTCGCCCACGCGTGGAGCTGGAGGCGCGGCGCGGCGTTGTGCCCGAAGACGACGTGCGGCGGCCCGGCGTAGCGCGTACCCCAGAGGACGTGCGCCTTCTTCGCTAACGGGACCGTGCGGATCCGCATGAGCGTCGCCGGGTTTTGCTGCTCGAAGGGGAGCGCGGGATCGAGCCCCGCGTGCACGACGCGGAGGTCGTGCTCCGGGAAGTCGAGCGAGACGGGCGTGGCGCGCAGCACCGACCAGTCGATCGGGCGCAGCGCCCGCGCGAGCTCGCGATGGAGCTTGCCGATCTCGACCCGCGGGGCGGGCGCGCCGCGGATCCACTGCGCGCGCGCGTCGTCCCACTCGATGAGCTTCTGCTCGTGGTTGCCGCGCACGACCAGCGCGCCGGTCGCGCGGACGACGTCGAGCACGCCGAGCGAGTCGGGGCCGCGGGCGACGAGGTCGCCGACGAAGACGAGGCGGTCGCCGCTCGCGAACGCGACGCGGTCGAGCAGGTCGTGGAGCTCGCCGGCGCAGCCGTGGACGTCGCCGACGACGATGGTGCGGCCGGTGTGGGGAGCTAGAGCCGCCACATCTTCTCGTCGTCGAGCTTGGCGCGCTTCGGGATCACGACGATGCCGCCCTCCGAGACGAAGAACCGCTTTTTATCGGCTTCCACGTTGAAACCGACTTCCACGCCAGCCGGTACTTCGACGTCCTTGTCGATGATGCAGCGCCGCAGCTTCGCGTTGCGGCCGACGCGGACGCGCTCGTAGAGGATGCTCTCCTCGATCTCGGCGAACGAGTTCACGCGGCACCCGACGCTGAGGACGCTGCGGTGGATGCGGCCGCCGGAGATGATGCAGCCGTGGCTGACCATCGAGTCGGTCGCGATGCCGACGCGCGCGTGCGCCTCGTCGCGGAACACGAACTTCGCGGGCGGGTGGTGCGTCACGCCGGTGCGGATCGGCCAGCGCTCGTTGTACAGGTTGAAGAGCGGGTGGATCGCGATGAGGTCGAGCTGCGCCTCCCAGTACGCCTCGATGCTCCCGACGTCGCGCCAGTAGCCGATCGCGCGGTCGTCCTCGCCCGGGACGCGGTTCGTCGCGAAGTCGTAGGCGTAGATGTCCTGTCCGTCGGACACCATGCGCGGGAGGATGTCGTGCCCGAAGTCGTGTTTGCTCGACTCGACCGCGGCGTCGCGGTTGAGCTCGTGGATGAGGTCGTCGGTGCGGAAGACGTAGTTGCCCATCGACGCGAGGCACATCTCCGTGCTGCCCGGCATGGTCGGCGGGTTCTTCACCTTCTCGTGGAACGCGACGATGCGCCCGTCCTTGTCGACCTCGAGGACGCCGAAGTCGGTCGCCTCTTTCTTCGGGACCGGGATCGCCGCGACCGTCGCGGCGGCGTTCCGCGCGATGTGCGCCGAGATCATCTGGCGGACGTCCATCTTGTAGACGTGGTCGCCGCCGAAGATGCACACGATCTCCGGCTTCTCGTCGGTGATGACGTGCTGGCACTGGTAGACCGCGTCGGCCGAGCCCTTGAACCAGGAGAGGCCGGTGCGCTGCTGGGCGGGGATCGCCTCGATGTACTGATCGAGCAGCGGCGACAGACGCCACACGCGCGCGATGTGCTCTTCGAGCGACGCGCTCTTGTACTGCGTGAGCACCTTGATGCGCGTGAGCCCGGAGTTGACGAAGTTCGAGAGGACGATGTCGATGATGCGATAGCGCCCCGCGAACGGGACGGCGGGTTTCGCGCGATCGAGCGTGAGCGGGTAGAGGCGTTTGCCCTCGCCGCCTGCGAGGACCATCACGAGGACCTGACTCGGATCGAAGTGCGGGCTCGCCGTCGGCATGAGAGGAGCCCAAGATAAGGCAATCCGTGCGCGCCGGAGTAGAATCGTGCGGTGGTCCCGGTTCCGGCCGCTGGCGATCCCTCCGCTGTGCTCGCTGCCGCAGCGCAGGCCGTCCTGCGCGGGGCCTCCGGCGCGATGGCGACGGTGCTCGCGCGCCACGGCTCGGCGCCGGGAACGCCGGGGCAGAAGCTCTACCTCGCGGTGGACGGCACCTGCATCGGCACGGTGGGCGGGGGCGCGGTCGAGCACGAGGTCCTCCAGGCGCTCGTCGCGCTGGCGAAAGATCCCGCGGCGAAGCACGAGGTCCGGACCTTCAAGCTCGGCGCCGAGCTCGGCATGTGCTGCGGCGGGCGGCTCGAGGTGCTGCTCGAGCCGATCGCGGGCCTCGTGCCGACCCTCATCGCCGGCGGCGGCCACGTCGCGACCGCGCTCGCGCCGATCCTGGCGAAGGTCGGCTTCGCGGTCACCGTCGTCGACGAACGCGACGCCTGGGGCGAGGACCGCCGCATCGCGGGGGTGACGTGCGTGACGGGGGACTTCGACGACGCCGGGAAGGCGATCGATCCACGCGGCGCCTGCCTGGTCATGACGCACGATCACGCCCTCGACCAGCGGGTCATCGAGTGGGCCCTCGGCCGCGGCTTCGCGTTCGTCGGCGGCGTGGGCAGCCGCGCCAAGGCGGAGCGCACGCGCCAGCGCCTCGAGGTGAAGGGCTTCGCGAAGGACGATCGCGAGCGCGTCCGCATGCCCCTCGGCGCCGCGATCGGGGCCCGAACGCCGGACGAGATCGCGATCGCGATCGCGGCGGAGATGATCGCCTGGCGCAAGGGTGTGATCCCGCACCGCTCAGAATGATCCACAAATTTCATAGGGTTACGCGAGAGCCGCGGGAGCGAGGGCTTGGCTCCATCGTTGCTTACATCGCCTTACATAATGCTTGGACGGACGATCCTTGGTCTTACGTTGCTCTTCGCAGCTCCGCTCGCCGCTTGCGCCGACGACGCGCACGAGGTCACGGCTTCGGACGCGAGCGAGATCCGAGAGCTCACCGAAGCGGAGGTGCTCGCCGACCTCGACGCGCTCGGCACGCAGATCCGGACGAGCTACGGCCTCCTCGATTTCAAGAAGGCCCGCTTCGGCTTCGACCTCGACGCGGAGCTCGCGGCCGCGCGGACGAAGATCCTCGCCGCGACGACGGAGGGCGATCGCCTTCGGCCGTTCTACGAGCTCCTCGCGAAGCTGAAGGACGGCCACGTGAGCCTGTCGTTCACGATGCGCGCGACCTCGACGACCGAGCACTCGATCCCGATGTGGCTGACGCCGATCGGCGAGGACTACTACGTCTCGTACGACGCGAGCGGGCTGCTCGTCGGCGACCGCCTCGTCTCGATCGACGGCAAGACGGCGCACGAGCTCGAGCAGCTCCTCCTCCCGCTCTGCGAGATCGGCACGCTCGAGAGCTCGCGTCACCGCGTCGCGAACCTGATGAGCACGCGGCCCTTCTACGCCGGGCCCGAGCTCCAGCCCCACGGCGCGGCGGCGATCGTCGTCGTCGAGCGCGACGGTGTGAACGTGCGGCTCGAGCTTTCGTGGGGTAGGAAATCCGGCGGAACGACGGGGCTCGTTCGACCGCCGCTCGCCTCGACTCCGCCGGTTCCGGGCGCGTCGGACGGGACCGCGCTCGCCCTCGAGCACATCCTCGGATCCGGACCGGAGGGATCGAGGTGGCAGAGCGGGGCGGCGGAGCCTTGGTTCTTGACGCCCACGACGGCGAAGGACCTCGGGATCGCGCCGGTTACTCCCCGCCCCGAGACGCTCGCGAAGTACGGCGCCCCGACCGACTTCGGCGAGGCGCTGCAGCTCGGCGCGTACCGCTACACCTTCGAGGGCAAGAACGTCCTCCTCCTGCGGATCCCGACCTTCAACCTGCGGTCGGCGGCGTACGACGAGCACGTCGCGTGGGTGAGCGCGCTCCTCGACGACACGAACGCGGACGCGAGCACGGACGTCGTCGTCATCGACACCTCGCACAACCCGGGCGGGAAGTTCTTCTACGTCGAGGGCCTCATCAGCATGTTCCTCACGAAGCCGATCCCGAACGAGCTGATCGCCGAGCGCGCCAACCGCTCCCTCGTTCAGAGGTACGTGGGGCACGCGAACAGCGCGGCGTCGGATCTCGACGCGTACACCGTCTGGCGCGCGCGGCTGAGCGGCATCGAGGCGGCGAACGATCGTGGCGACCTGCTCGCGCCGTTCACGCCGGGTTGGGGCGCGATCATGGGGCCCACCGTCCCGCGCCGCGGCCTGGTCGCGACGGGAGAGCCGACGCTCTCTCCGCATCCGCTCGTCACGTGGAAGGGTCCGATCCTCGTCCTCCAGGACGAGCTGGCGGGATCGTGCGGCGACGTCTTCCCCGCCCTCATGCAGAACGGCGGCGTCGCGAAGACCTTCGGCGCGCGGACGGCGGGCATGGGTGGGCCGCGCGGCGACTACACCCTCCCCGTCTCGAACGCCTACCTCGCGCTGACGAGCGGCCTCTTCGGCCCCGCCGACGGCGAGGGCGGCATCGAGAACATCGAGAACGACGGCGTCGTCCCCGACTACCCGCGCGCGCTCACGCCGGCGGATCTCCGGAACGGCTACGTCGACTACGTCCGCGACTTCAGCAAGGTCGCGGTTGGTCTCGCGCCGTCTCGCTGAGGGCGTATCATCGGCGGCATGTCTCGCTCGTCCTCCATCGAGCTCGTCGTGAACGGCCTCTCCGTCACGGCCGAGGGCTTCACCCCGCACACGACGCTCCTGCAATGGCTCCGCGCGACGGGGCGCACCGGGACGAAGGAGGGATGCGCGGAGGGCGACTGCGGCGCGTGCACGGTCGCGCTGGTGGAGGAGGACGCGAAGGGCGACAGGACGTTCCGCGCCGTGAACGCGTGCATCACGCTCCTGCCGATGGTGGCGGGGCGCGAGATCGTCACGGTGGAGGGGGTCGCCGAGCCGGAGGGACTGCACCCGGTGCAGACCGCGATGGTGCAGCGCTACGGATCCCAGTGCGGCTACTGCACGCCCGGCTTCGTCGTCTCGATGTTCGAGGCGTACTACCGGAAGGACCTCGGCGACGATCCGCGCGCGAAGATCGGCGATCAGCTCAACGGCAACCTGTGCCGCTGCACCGGCTACCGCCCCATCCGCGACGCGATGCTCGACGCGCTCGAGGCGAAGAAGGGGCGCGCCGGGCGCGAGGACCTCTTCCAGCTCCGGCTCAAGAAGAGCGAGGTCGCGCCTCGCGCCGTCGACTACGAGGCCGGCGGCGAGACGTTCCTCCGGCCGACGTCGCTCGCGGCGCTCCTGGCGCTGAAGGCGGAGCACGGCGCGAGGGCGGAGCTGGTCGCGGGCGCGACCGAGATCGGCGTCTACATCAACAAAGCGCACCGCCGCTATCCGCTCCTGGTCTCGACCGACGGCGTGCGGGAGCTCGCCGCGATCGAGAAAAACGACAAAGTCTGGCGCATCGGCGGGAACGCCACCCTCACGTCGATCGAGGAGGCGCTCGCCGGCGAATATCCCTTCCTCGACAAGATGCTCTGGGCCTTTGCGTCGCGGCAAATCCGTAATCGCGCCACGCTCGCCGGCAACATCGTCACCGCGTCGCCGATCGGCGACATGCCGCCGATCCTCCTCGCGCTCGACGCCGACGTCGTGCTCGAGAAGCAGGGCGCCACGCGCACGGTGCCGATCGCGGAGTTCTTCCTCGGCTATCGAAAGCCGGCGATCCTGCCGGACGAGGTCGTGCGCTGGATCGTATTCCCGCGTAACGCGAAGTCGCCGTCGCGAAAGATGGATTCGTACAAGGTCAGCAAGCGGCGCGAGCTCGACATCAGCATCACCGCGGCGGCCTTCGTCGTCGACGTCGAGGCGGAGAAGATCACGCACGCGCGCCTCGCGTTCGGCGGCGTCGCGGCGACGCCCGCGCGCGCGAAGAAGACGGAGGCCTTCCTCGTCGGGAAGAAGTGGGACGCCGCCACGCTCGCCGGCGCGTGCGAGGTCCTCGCGACGGAGTTCACGCCGCTCGACGACCACCGCTCGGGCGCGGCCTACCGGCGCGACCTCATCGTCTCGCTCTTCGAGAAGTTCTGGAGCGGCGACACCTCGAACCCGGTCGACGAGCAGCTCGTCTTCGAGCCGCGCGGCGGCGGAGCGCACGCCTGCGACGACGCCTCGCGCGGCCAGGCGCACGAGAGCGCGGTCGGTCACGTCACCGGCGGCGCGCTCTACGTCGACGACGTCGCGCACCGGCGCGAGATGCTGGAGCTCTGGCCGGTGACGTCGCCGCACGCGCGCGCGCGCGTCGTCTCGCTCGACACGTCGGCGGCGGCGAAGGAGCCGGGCGTCGTCGCGGTCCTCACCGCCGCGGACGTGCCGGGCATGAACGACGTCGGGGCGGTGCGCCACGACGAGCCGCTCTTCGCCGCGGTCGGGGGCGAGGCCTCGTACCACGGGCACGTCGTCGCGATCGTGGTCGGCACGTCGTACGAGGCCTGCCGCCTCGCGGGGGCGAAGGTGAAGGTCGAGTACGAGCCGCTCCCCGCCGTCGTCGGCGTGCGGGAGGCGATCGCGAAGGAGAGCTACCACACGCAGCCGCACGTCATCCGGCGCGGCGACTGCGACGGCGCGCTCACCCGCGCGAAGCACCGGCTCGACGGCGACATCGAGATCGGCGGGCAGGAGCACTTCTACCTCGAGTCGCACGCCGCGTGGGCGGAGGCGGGGGAGGACGGCGAGGTGTTCGTCGCGTCGTCGACGCAGCATCCGTCCGAGGTGCAGGCCGTCGTCTCGCACGTGCTCGACGTCCCGCGGAACAAGGTGACGGTGCAGTCGCCGCGCATGGGCGGCGGGTTCGGCGGGAAGGAGACGCAGGGCAACACCTGGTCGTCCTACGCCGCCCTCGCGTCGGTGAAGACGAAGCGCCCCGTGCGCGTGCAGCTCGACCGCGACCTCGACATGACGCTCACCGGCAAGCGCCACCCGTTCCACGCGAAGTTCGAGATCGGCTTCGACGACGACGGCCGCATCCAGGCCGCGCGCGTCGCGCTCACGGCCGACGGCGGCTGGGCGCTCGACCTCTCGGAGTCGATCGCGGACCGCGGCCTCTTCCACCTCGACAATGCCTATTATCTCCCGAACGTCGATTTCCAGAGCCGCGTCGCGAAGACGAACGTGACCTCGCACACGGCGTTCCGCGGCTTCGGCGGCCCGCAGGGGATGGTCGTCATCGAGGAGGTGATGGACCGCGTCGCGCGCCGACTGGGCATTTCGCCGGAGACGGTGCGGGAGCGGAACCTCTATCGCGGCAAGGGCGAGACCAACACTACCCACTACGGGCAAGAGCTCGCCGACCAGCGCATCCCGGAGATCTGGTCGCGCCTCGTCGCGTCGTCGAAGCTCGTCGAGCGCCGCAAGTCCGTCGCGGCGTTCAACGCGGCGTCGGCCGGCACGAAGCGCGGATTGGCCATTACGCCGGTGAAGTTCGGTATCTCCTTCACCGCGACGTGGCTGAACCAGGCCGGCGCGCTCGTCCTGATTTACCGCGACGGCACGGTGCAGGTGAACCACGGCGGCACGGAGATGGGGCAGGGCCTTTATACGAAGATGCTCGGCGTCGCGATGCGCGAGCTCGGCGTTCCGGCGTCGCTCATCCGCGTGATGAAGACGCAGACGGACAAGGTGCCGAACACGTCGGCGACGGCGGCGTCGAGCGGCGCCGACCTCAACGGCCAGGCGGTGAAGAACGCGTGCGAGCAGCTGAAGGAGCGCCTCTCCGCCGTCGCGGCGGAGCTCTTGACGAGCGAGTCCTCCGTCCTCGTCCCGCCCGGCGCGGTGCTCTTCGAAGACGGCAAGTGCCGCGCCCCGCAGGCGCCGGGCGCGGAGGTCGATTGGGCGCGCGTCGTCGACCGCGCGTACATGAAGCAGATCCAGCTCTCGGCCTCGGGCTTCTACCGCACGCCCGGCATCGGCTACGACCGCTCGAAGGGCCGCGGAAAGCCCTTTTACTATTTCGCATACGGCGCGGCTGTGACCGAAGTCGAGGTCGACGGCTACACGGGAATGAAGCGCGTGCGCGCGGTCGACATCCTCCACGACGTCGGGGAGTCTTTGAACCCGGGCGTCGACCGCGGCCAGATCGAGGGCGCGTTCGTCCAGGGAATGGGGTGGCTCACGGGGGAGGAGCTGAAGTGGAACAAGGACGGCAAGCTCCTCACCCACTCGGCGAGCACGTACCAGATCCCCGCGATCGGCGACACGCCGGAGCGCTTCGACGTCGAGCTCCTCGCGCACGCGGCGCAGCCGGGCGTCATCCACGGGAGCAAGGCGGTAGGCGAGCCCCCGCTCATGCTCGCGATCAGCGTACGCGAAGCCATCCGCGACGCAGTCGCGGCTTTCGGCGCCCCCGGCGGCGAGGTCCCCCTCCGCTGCCCCGCCACCCACGAAGCCATCCGCGCCGCCATCAAGACCCGCCTCGACACACAAACGGTCTCCCGCGCCGCGGAGTAGCCACTCAACGTCGGGGGCTTCGCCCCCGACACCCCTACCCCAGACACGGCCCTCGCGCGTTGCGCTCGGGGCGCTTCGCGCCCGCTTGCGCGGCCGCTTCTGGGGCCCCGTTCGCTGCTGCGGGCTTGCTTGCGCGCGGGGGCATGCCACTCGCCGGCCGCTGTGCCGCTTCTGGTGTCCCGTTCGCCGCTGGGGGCTTGCTTGCGCGCGGGGCATGCCACTCGCCGGCCGCTGCGGCCGCTTCTGGTGCCCCGTTCGCCAGCCGCTGGGCTTGCTTGCGTGGCCGCTTCTGGTGCCGGTTCGCAGACTCATGGGGCCAGCAGAAGCAGTTTTTCGCAGGGTCATGGGGCCACCCCTTTCGCAGCATGAAGGGGCCACCGGGCGAAGGAGGCTTGAGAGGATTTTCGCAGGCTCATGGGGCCACCCCTGATCCGTTTTTCGCAGGGTCATGGGGCCACCCGGGGTGATCGACCTGGAGTGAATCGGATTCGCTCCCGACGACGGCGCCGGTCGCCGTCGGGAGGAATCGATGCCCTACCGGGAGCTCACCATGATCGCTCATGCGGCGTGCTCGCTAGTGCGTGCTCGCTGGTGCTGCGCCTCATGCTTCGCGACTGATGTGGCGGCCGCTTCTGGGCGGCCTGAGTTACTTCGGCTCGGCGGCGCCGGTTGCGGTGCATTTGTATTCGCCGCCGACGATGAAGGCGCGGCGGCAGATCACGGTCCAGTGACCTTTGCCCTCGATGTCGTATTCGCCGCGCATCTGGAGCATTCCGCGTTCGCCGTGGAAGCTGTCGAGCTTGCACTTGTCTCCGCAGCCGGCCGCGGTCTTCGCGGTCTGCAGCGCTTGCGCGCGGACGGGTGCGTCGTCGACGAGCAGGTTCGCGTAGATCGCGCAGAGACAGAGCACGAAGAGCGTGGCCGTGAACCACTGAAAGATGCGGCGCTTCATCGCTCGTCAGGACATCACAGATGATCGACGTAGCCTTCCTTCTTGGCTTTCCCCGGCTTGGGCGCGGCCGGCTTCACGGGCGCGGGCGCGGGGGCGGCGACGGCGGGCGCGGCGACGGCGGTGGGCGTGGCGGCCGCGGGCTCTCGTGTCGGCGCCTCGGGGGTCGGCTCCTTCGCGATCGGCTCTTTCGCGGTCGGTGTCTCGGGTATCGGCGCCTCTGGGCTCGGTGCCTCGAGGGTCGGCTCCTTCGCGGTGGGAGCGTTCGCGCTCGCGGTCGGCGTCTCGGGGCTCGGCTCCTCGACCGACGCGGCGACGGAAGGGAGCGCCGTGCCGGGGCCGGGCCGAAGGAGCCTGAGGCCGCCGAAGACGACGAGCCCGACGAGGACCAGGAACCCGCCGATCGCGACGACGGCGCCGAGGGCCGAAGCGCGCGGCGGCCGCGGCGTCGTGCCGTTGACGGTACTGTACGTCCCCGGCGACGTGTCGGCGCGCGCCGCTGGCGACGGCGAGGAGAGCGTCGGCCCGCTCGGCGGGACGCGCGGCGACATGGGCGCGACGGAGACCGCCTCCGCAGCGCGCGGCGACGCGGGCGCGACGGAGACCGCGTCCGCCGCCGCCGCCGCCGCCATCGTCGTCGGCGCGAGCGCGTTCGTTGGCGTGAGCGGCGCGCCGTGCATGAGCGGCGTCTTCGGCGCCTCCGTGGGCGCGATCCCTCCGGCTCCGGCGCGCGGTTGCGCGCCGACCTGAAGGAGGAGGTGCTCGATCTCGTTGCTCGTGTCGGCCGGCATCGCCGCGAGGGCGTGCCGCAACCGGCGCGCGATCTCGCCGGCGGTCGGGCGTTTCTCCGGCGTCTGCTCGAGGGCGGCGGCGACGGTGTCGACGAGGTCGGCGCCGAGCTCGCTCGGCAGGGCGGGCGCCGGCTTGAAGCAGCGTGTCAGTCCGACGCCGGCGTCGTCGTCGAATGGCCCGCGACCGGCGAGGAGCTCGTAGAGGACGAGGCCGGCGGCGTACACGTCGCTCGCGGGCGCCGGGCGGCTGCCCTGCATCTGCTCGGGCGCGGCGTAGTAGAGCGTGCCGACGAAGCCGCCGGTCTTGGTGATGCGATCGCGCGAGGCCTTTCCGTCCCCGTCGACGATGTGGACGATCCCGAAGTCGAGCACCTTCGTCGCGATGCCGGTGGCTTGCTGCGCGAGGAACACGTTCTCCGGCTTGATGTCGCGATGGACGATGCCGCGCTGGTGCACGTGCTCGAGCGCGTCGAGGACGTCGATGACGATGCGGAGCGCATGCGAGGGCCCGATCGCGCCCTGCTGCATCGCGTGACGAAGGTCCATGCCTTCGAGCTTCTCCATGATGAAGTAGCTCGTCCCGTCCGGCATCGTTCCGACGTCGTGCACCTGCACGATGTTGGGATGGTTGATCTTCCCGAGGACGTCGGCCTCGCGCTCCATCCGCTTCTGCACGCCCTCTTCGCCGCGGACCTGCTCGAGGATCACCTTCGCGACGTAGTGCTTCTTCAGCCGGACGTGCTGAACCTCGTAGACCACACCCATGCCACCAGCGCCGAGCTCTCGCACGACCTGGTAAGGCGTCCCCACCATCATCTGACCGGCACGAAGAGCGGCCATCCGACCGCTCAAGATAGCAGCTTTCCCCGAATTCGCGCCGCATATGGTCTGGGCGATGCGATGGCGCCCAGGTACCGGAAGACGCGGCACCAACCCCGCCTCGCCCCGACATCGAGAAGGGCCCCAAAACACCCCACGCAAGCGCTCGCGAAGCGACTCACAGCGCCGCGCCGCGCCGGGCAGTGCAGCGGACGCGGCGCCAGCGAGCGGGGACGGTTCGGGCGACGATGGCGAGATGATCCGCGCCGGTGCGGATCATTGGTGTGCTCGCGACGGCCACTCTGACCAGCTAGCGAAGGGGCCCCAGAAGCGGCCGCGCAAGCGGGCGCGAAGCGCCCCGAGCGCTCCGCGCGAGGGCCGTGTCTGGGGTGGGGGTGTCGGGGGCAAAGCCCCCGACGTTGAGAGCGCCCCAGAAGCGGCCGCGCAAGCGGCCGCGAAGCGCCCCGAGCGCAAAGCGCGAGGGCCGTGTCTGGGGTGGGGGTGTCGGGGGCAAAGCCCCCGACGTTGAGAAAACTCATGTGAGCTCGGCGTCGGCGCGGCGTGCGGGTGGGGTGACGCGTGCGAGCTGATCGCCGGTTGCGTTCAGGATCGCGGAGTCGCCTTGGCCGTGGACTGCGAGATCGCGGCCGCGTCCCCAGTTCGCGGCGACGATCGCGAGGTGATGCTCGCGCGCGAGGCGCTCGAGGCGGCGGAGGCGCGTGGAGACCTGCTCGACCCACGCGCTCGGGAACAGCAAAACGTCGGCGCGATCGAGCGCGCCGGCCGCGTCGTCGGCGAGGAAGTGCACGTCGTAGCAACACGCGATCGTGACCGTGCGCCCGGCGATCGTGAACAGCGGATAGGGCTCGCGTCCGGCGCTGGCCCACGTCTCCGGGATCCATGGGTGGCGCTTCCTGTACGTCGCCACGTGGCGGCCGGTCGGGGCGAAGCCGATTGTTGTGTTGTACATGTGTCCGCCCTCGGCGAGGACGAGCGGGCCGAAGAGGTGCGTGTGGTGCTTGCGCGCGAGGTCCGCGAGCGCCTGCGCGGTCGCCCCGTCGAGCGGCTCGGCGAAGCGCGTGAGGTCGAAGTCGAGCGCGGGCGAGACGTAGCCGGTGAGCGAGGTCTCGGGGAGAAGGACGAGGTCGGTCGCCGGTCCGGCCGCGAGGATCGCGTCGACCTCGGCGAGCGCCCGCTCGGGCTCGCCCCAGGTGGCGGGTAGCTCGACGACCGTGACGCGCACGACTCACGCAGCGTAGCGTGCGGATCAGAAGCGGCCGAAGACGCTGAGGCCGGCGTCGCGCTGCGAGGCGAACGGGGTGACGTGGAGCACGCCGGTGGCGCTCGCCTTCTTCGGCGACGAGACGAGGAAGAGGACGGCACCGCCGACGACGAAGGCGCCGCCGCCGATGAGGAAGGCGGTGCGCAGGTTGGCGCTCTTTCGCGCGGCGTCGTCCTTCTCGACGAGGTCGGCGCACTCCGCCGGCTTCGGCTGGACGCTCTCCGCGCAGCCGTCTCGCCCCAGCTTCCGGCGGAGGCCGTCGGCGTCGTCGGCCGCGCTCGTCGAGCGCACGTGGAAGAGCACGCCCGCCCCCACTCCCAGGAGGCCCGCGCCCGCGAGGCCCACGCCCACCGCGCGGCCCGTCGTCCAGAACCCCGACCCCTCCTCGGAGGTGGCCGACGCCGGCGTCTCCGTCGCGGTCGGCGGCGGGGTCGGGGTTGGCGTCGGAGCTGGGGCGGGAGCGGTGGCCGCGAGGAGCTTCGCCTTCGCGGTGGTGCCCGCCGGGCAGTCGACCTGCGTCGACCTCGGCTTGCCGTCGAGCGTCGCCTCGACGGTGTGCGTGCCCGGAAGGACGGCGATCGGGTCGGCGCCCGGCGTCCAGTCCGTGGGCTGGCCGTCGATCGCGATGCGTGAGCTCGGCGGCGCGTCGATGTCGACGAGGCAGACCTGCGCCGCGATCTGCTCGACGTATTCGTCCGCGTGCTTGCGCTGATCCGCCGTGATTTTCGGATCGTTCGTCTTCCGGAACTGCTGGAAGTGCGCGTGCGCCTCGGGCAGGTGATTCGAGAGCTGCTCCGACCGCGCGAGGTTGAAGAGGATGGCCGGGTTCTTGAGGAGGGTCCACGCCTGCCCGAACTTGAGGCGCGCCGCCTCGTGATCGCCCTGATCCGCGAGCGCGATCCCCTCCTTGAAGCGCGCCTTCGCCTCCGCCGTCGCGGGGTCGTCCTTCTGCGGCTGCGCCTCTGCCGCTCCCGAGGTGAGCGCGAGGCTCAGCGCGACGACGACCGACAACCTCTTCATGTGCACGCCATGATCGACGCCCGCGCGGATCGTCGCAACCCATGTTTCGCCGTCAGCTCTGCGTCCTCTCCCATAGCTGCGCCGCCGCGAGGCGCGCGCGCTGCACGAGCGCGGCTTCGTCGACGGTGACGAGCGCGCGATCGCGCACGATGAACCTCCCGCCGGAGATGGTGTGGCGCACGTGCCCCGCCGACACGTTGCGGACGAGGTGCTCGACGAGGTTCGACGCCGTGAGCGGCGTGAACGGCACGTAGTCCAGCACCACGAGGTCGGCGCGCGCGCCGGGCAAGAGCCGCGGCGCGATGCGATCGCCGAAGAGGTGCGCGGAGAGGATCTGCCCCGCCACGATCCGCGATCCGGTCTCCGCCGCGAGGCCGTCGCGCGACTCGGCGTGGCGCAGCGCGTACGCGCGCGCCTCCGCGAGCACGTCTCCGTCGAGCCCGTCGGTCCCGAGCGCGACGTGTGGCCCGCTCCCCGGAAACGTGGAGAGCCCCTGCCGCATGTTGGAGCGCGGCGACGTCACCACGAACGCCTCCGCGTCCGCGATCCCGGCGACGAGCTCGGGCGGCAGCTCGTTGCACTGTGCAAGGATCGACCCGCGCCGCACCGCCTCGAGGAGCCGGAGCCGCTGCGCGAGGCGCGTCCTCCGGTTCCGCTCCGCGTCGAGCGCGTCGGAGCCGTCTTCGGCGAGCTGGAGGTGCATCCCGACGCGCATCTCGTTCGCGAGGTCGCGCAGCGCCTCGAGCGTGTCGTCGTTCAGCGACATGAGCGCGTGCGCGCCGACGCAGGCGCGGTGCTGCGTCTCGCCGCGCGCGACCTTCTGCAAGAAGCGGCGGTTCTCCTTCATCGCCGCGTCACGGCGCGCGCGCCCGTCGCGATCGCTCGTCTCGTACGCGAGGATCCCGCGGAGGCCGACCTCGTCGAGCGCGGCGGCGATACGATCGAGCGAGCCGTCGATCGCGCGCGGCGACGAGTGTAGGTCCACCACGCACGCCGCGCCGGCCTTCGCCGCCTGCGCGGCCGCGACGAGCGCCGATGTCTGGACGAGCTCGTCGTCGAGCGCCTTGTCGACGTTCCACCACACCGACTGCAGGTGCTCGGCGAACGATCGCGGCGCCCTCGCCGGCGGCGGCATGCCCGCGGCGAGCGCCATGTACAGATGCGTGTGCGCGACCGTGAACGCGGGCATCACGAGGCACCCGCTCACGTCGACGCGGGGGAGACCTTCCGCGATCTCCCCGCCGATCTGCTCGATGACGGCGCCGCGCAGGACGATGTCCGCGGCGGTGATCTTCGGCGGATGGAGCTCCACGCACGCCCCGCCCGCGAGGACGAGCGCCTGCTCGGTGACGCGCGCGACCTCGTCGTCGGGGACGAGCGGCGCGGCCGATCGGAGCGTGCTCTCCGAATGCCACATTCCTCGTGATGATACGCTCGCCCCTCGATGAAGGTCGATCTCGTCGTTCGTGGTCAGCGCGTCTTCACGCCGGTCGGTGAGCGCGCCGCCGCCATCCACGTCGATCGCACGTGGGGCACGATCGTCGCCGTCACCGATCTCGATGCGGCGCCGCGCGACGTCGACACGATCGACGCCGGCGAAAAATGCATCCTGCCGGGCCTCGTCGACACGCACGTCCACATCAACGAGCCCGGCCGTACGGAGTGGGAGGGCTTCGAGACCGCGACCCGCGCCGCGGCGGCGGGCGGGGTCACGACCCTCGTCGACATGCCGCTCAACAGCGTGCCTCCGACGACGACGCTCGAAGGCCTCCGCGCGAAGGTTCGGGCGCTCGAAGAAAAGGCGCGCGTCGACGTCGCGCTCTGCGGCGGCCTCGTCCCTTCCACCGCCGGCAAGGGCGCGCTCGCGGAGCTCTTCGACGAGGGCGTGCTCGCGTTCAAGTGCTTCCTCGCCGAGAGCGGCGTCGGCGAGTTCTCGCACGTGATGGAGCACGAGCTCCGCGCCGGGATGGAGGAGCTCGCGCGGATCGGGGCGCCGCTCTTCGTCCACGCCGAGCTCCCGGCGCCGCTCCTCGAAGGCGAGAAGGCCGCGATGGGCCTCGATCCGCGCGCGTACGCGACCTACCTCGCGTCGCGCCCGCGCAAGGCGGAGGACGCCGCGATCGAGCTCGTCCTCCGCCTCGCGGAGGAGACCGGCGCGCGCGCGCACGTCGTGCACCTCTCGTCGTCCGACGCGATCACGATGTTCCGCCGCGCGAAGGACCGGAAGGCGGCGCTCACGGTCGAGACGTGCCCGCACTACCTGACGTTCGCCTCGGAGGAGATCCCGGACGGCGCGACGGAGCTCAAGTGCGCCCCGCCGATCCGCGAGCGCAACAACCGCGAGAAGCTCTGGGACGCGCTGCGCGAGGGCGTCATCGATCAGGTCGTCACCGATCACTCGCCCTCGACCGTGGAGCTGAAGTGCTCCGGCTCCGGCGACTTCATGAAGGCGTGGGGCGGCATCTCGTCTCTCCAGCTCGGCCTCGCCGCGGTCTGGACCGAGGCGCGCGCGCGCGGGCGCTCCATCCGCGACGTCGTCGAGTGGATGTGCGCCGCCCCCGCGCGCCTCGCGGGCCTCTCCGATCGGAAAGGCTCCATCGCCTCGGGCTACGACGCCGACCTCGTGATCTGGGACCCGGACGCCGAGCTCACGATCGACGCCGCCACGCTCGAGCACAAGAACAAGATCACGCCGTACCACGCGCGCAAGCTGCGAGGCTCGACGCTGCGCACCCTCCTCCGCGGCGAGACCATCTACGAGCGCGGCGTCCCGTTCGGCGCGAAGCCCCGCGGCCGCTGGCTCCGCCGCGCGTAGTTTCACCCAACGTCGGGGGCTCTGCCCCCGACACCCCCGCCCCAGACACGGCGGTCGGGGTCAGCCCTCGGGCTCGATCCCGAGCGCACGCAGCTGCGCGCGGAGCGCTTCCACCTGCTCCGCCGCGCGCTCGGCGCGCTTGGCGTGCTCTTCGAGGGTGGGGATGAGCTTTCCGTCGAGGTCGGTCCAGCGCAGCCATCGCTCGCGGGCGCTCTCGAACTCGCCCGTCCAGAACGTGAGCGCGAGGCCTTCGGCGGCGAAGCGGAGGTCGTCGCGTCGCACGTAGACGCCGTCGTGGAGCGAGAACGCGAGGAGCTCCTCCTCGCTGATGCGATTCAGCGGATCGAACACCACGTAGTGGGTGACGCGCATGCGCTCGTACGCGCGGAGCTTGTCGCTCAGCTCGCCGCCTTCCTTGTCGGACACGATCTCGATCACGATGTCCGGCGGCTTTCCGAACTCCCAGATGAAGTACGAGTTGAGCCGCTCCGGCCCGGACAGCGGCGGCGGGTCGACGTCGAAGCTCACGAACACGTCCGGCACGAGCGCTGGGTTCTTCATCACCGCGAAGACCCCGACGTTCGCCGCCGCGATGAGGCGCCTGCCTTCCGGATGCCTCCACGCCGCGAGCGGCTGCGTCAGGAGGCGCATCTCCTTCTCCGCGAAGAAGCTATCCACCGGAGCGCCGTCCTCGGTGATGAGGTGGCTCACGTCCGGTCTCGGAAACGGCGGCTGGGACATGGACATCGACATCGATCGTACCTCCACGCTGCTGGCCCGTCATGCCCGGCGAGTCGCACGACGCATGCCGGCGACCCCGGTCAATGGTCTCGCGACGTTGCCGCGCGGAAGGCCTGGCCCGGGCCAGAACGGGCCAGGCCAGGGGCCAGTTGGAGTACGCTCGGCGCTCCATGGCGGATGACTTCACCTCATTGATCGATCTCGCGGCCGAGCGCCTCGGCGGGTCCGTGCTCTGGGCGACGGACGACTTCTTCGCGGAGAAGGAGAACCTCCTCAAGCCGGCGGAGGCCGTGTTCATCGAGGGAAAGTACACCGACCGCGGCAAGTGGATGGATGGCTGGGAGTCGCGGCGCAAGCGCCGATACGCCGAGTCCTCGCGGCAATATCCCGACCTCGACTCCGCCATCATCCGGCTCGGGCTCTCCGGCGTCGTGCGCGGTTTCGTCGTCGACACCGCGCACTTCAAGGGCAACTACCCGAAGGCCTGCGCGATCGAAGGCGCGAGCATCGAAGGGCACCCCGACGTCTCCGAGCTCACCTCCGACAAGGTGAAGTGGACGCCGATCCTCCCGCGCGTCGACCTGAAGGGCGACAGCAAGAACCTCTTCGCGGTCGACGTGCCGCAGCGCTTCACGCACCTCCGCTTCCACATCTATCCCGACGGCGGCGTCGCGCGCCTCCGCGTCCACGGCGACGTCATGCCCGGCGCGCGGTGGATGGGCAAGCCCGCGCGCCCCCAGCTCGTCGACCTCGCCGCCGCGGAGCACGGCGGGCTCGTCGTCTCGTGCAACGACATGTTCTTCGGGTCGCGGCACAACCTCATCATGCCGGGCCGCGGCGTGAACATGGGCGACGGCTGGGAGACGAAGCGCTCGCGCCGCGAAGGCCCCGACTGGGTCGTCGTGCGCCTCGCGACGGAGGGATCGATCGAGCGCGCGATCGTCGACACGCTCCACTTCAAGGGCAACGCCCCCGACTTCTGCGCGATCGACGTCGCCGCCGTGCCCGAGGGCGCGCCCGATCCCGACGGCGCGAAGGACGAAGGTTGGCTCCCGCTCCTCGCGAAGACGAGCCTCCAGCCGCACACCGAGCACCGCTTCGACACCCACGGCGGGCCCGCCACGCACGCGCGCCTCCGCATCTGGCCCGACGGCGGCGTCTCGCGCCTCCGCCTCCTCGGCGTCGCGACCGACGCCGGCCGCGAGCGCGCCGGCATGCGCTACGTGCGCGCGATGCCGGAGCCCGAGCTCGAGGCCGCGCTGCGCTCGTGCTGCGGCTCCTCCGCGTGGGTCACGGCGATGGTGAAGGAGCGCCCGTTCGCGTCGCTCGCGGCGATGAAGGCGCGCGCCGGCGAGCTCTGGAAGAAGCTCTCCGCCCCCGACTTCGACGAGGCCTTCAAGGCCCACCCGCGGATCGGCGAGAAGAAGGCGGAGGCCCACCAGAGCGCGACCGCCCACGGGTGGTCGACGAACGAACAATCCAAAGTAGCGTCCGCGAGCGAGGCGGTGTTGGCCGAGCTCCGCGAAATCAACAAAGCTTACGAGGAGAAATTCGGCCGTATTTACATCGTTTGCGCGACGGGCAAATCGGCAGAAGAAATGCTCGCGATTGCCAAAGAGCGAATGCAGAACGCGCCCGACGCCGAGCTCGAGCGCGCCGCCGACGAACAACGGAAGATCACCGAGCTCCGCCTCGAGAAGATGGTGCGCGAATGAAGAGCGTCTCGACTCACGTCCTCGACATCCACCGCGGGCGGCCGGCGGAGGGGGTCCCTGTCTCGCTCGAGAAGAAGAGCGGCGACGCGTTCCTCCCGCTGAAGAGCGGCCTCACCGACGCCGACGGGCGCGTGAAGGACCTCGTGCCGGAAGGGCAGCTCGAGGCGGGCACGTACCGCATCACCTTCGACACCGGCGCCTACTTCGCCGCGCAGAGCGTCGAGGGCTTCTATCCCGAGGCGAGCATCGTCTTCGTCGTCCGCGACGCGAACGCGCACTACCACGTCCCGCTCCTCCTCAGCGCGCACGGCTACTCGACGTACCGCGGCAGCTGAGAGAGCGGATCGTCAGTCGATCTTGTGGCAGCCGGCGCAGCCGAAGCCCTGCTTCGTCGCGGGGTCGAACGGCTTCTCGCCGAGCGCGGAGGCCATCTCCGGCACGACCTTCTCGCCCATGAACTTCATGATCGCGGGCTTCGCCTTCATCAGCTTCTCGTGCCCGCCGTTCGACATCGTGAGCTTCGGCAGGACGTCGCGCGGGTCCTGCTTCTTGCTCGGGCCGTGGCAGGTCGCGCAGCCGAACTTCTCGTAGCGCTTCGCGTCGTGCTCCTTGAAGACCTTCCCGACGTTGGGGACGACCTTCGTCATCATGACCTCCACCTTCTTGTCCTTCGGGAGATCGTCGAACTTCGGCGCGTTCGTCTCCTCGACCTTCGGCTTGTCCGCGCCGGGCTGAGCCGCCGCGCCGCCGGCGTCGGCGCCGGGCTGGTCGGGAGCGGTGAAGCCCGGGGCGCTCGCGTCGGCCTCGACCTGCGGAGGGGTCGGCGTGACCGGCGGCGGCTGGGTGGACGAGTCGCCGCCGCAGGCTACGAACGAGCCCACGAGGACGGTGGAGAGGGCAAGAATGATGTGGCGCATCGCCCGCGCTTCTACGCCCTCCCGCGTGGCGCTGACAAGCCCGCTGACGTAAATCTCGACGGCTCGTGCCGTTCTGATTCATCATCGGCCGATCCATGAGCCCTGCATTCGTCACGGAGTGGCTGAACCTCGCCGTCCGGATGATCCACGTCATCGCCGCGATCATGTGGATCGGCAGCTCGCTCTTCTTCAACTGGCTCGATCCCCGGATCGAGGTGAACGAAGAGACGAAGAAGAAAGGGCTCGAAGGCGAGCTCTGGATGGTCCACTCCGGCGGCTTCTACGACGTCCAGAAGACGCTCGTCGCGCCGAAGGTGATGCCGAAGCGCCTCCACTGGTTCAAGTGGGAGGCGGGCTTCACGCTCCTCTCCGGTTGGCTCCTCCTCGACGTCGTCTTCTTCCAGGGCGGCGGCGTCACCCTCGTCGACCCGAACGTCTCGAGCCTCTCGCCCGCGATGGCGACCGCGCTCGTCATCGGCGTCCTGATCGGCTCGTGGTTCGTCTACGACATCTTCTGGCGGACGCCGCTCGCGAAGAACGTCTACGTCGGCGGCACGATCACCTACTTTTTCATCATCGGCGTCCTCTGGTTCTTCGCGCACAAGGTCAGCGGCCGCGCGGCGTTCCTCCTCACCGGCGCGATGATGGGCACCTGGATGGCGACCAACGTCTGGGTCCACATCATCCCGGCGCAGCAGGGCCTCGTCGACGCGGTCACGAGCGGCAAGCCGCCGAGCGAGCACCTCGCCAAGCACGCGAAGACGCGGTCGCGGCACAACAACTACATGACCTATCCGGTCGTGCTCGCGATGCTGAGCAACCACTTCCCGGGCCTCTACGGCCACGAGTCGAACTGGCTCATCCTCGCCGGACTCATCGTCGTCGCGGCGTCGATTCGGCACTTCCAGAACACGTTCAAGGAGCTCTCGCCGGTCGTCCTCATCGTCCCGCTCGTCGTGCTCCTCACGCTCCTCCATTCATCGCTCACGTCGACCGCGCCCGTCACCGGCGCGACCGATCCGAACGTGCAGCTCACCGCGACGGTGCCGTCGAACAAGGGCGGCCCGGAGAAGGTCGCGAACGAATCCACCGTCGGCACGATCAAGGGGAGCGTCCTCCTCGAAGGCACGCCGCCGCCGAACAAGCCGATCAACATCGGCACGTGCGTGAGCGACGGGACCGGGCCCACGACGACGGAGGCGGTGCTCTCGACGGACGGGAAGCTCCAGAACGCCTTCGTCTGGATCAAGACCGGCCTCGACGACTACAAGGGGCCCGCCGCGCCGCCCGAGCCCGTCGTGATGGACCAGAAGGCTTGTCAGTACAAGCCGCACGTCGTCGGCGCGCGCGTCGGGCAGAAGGTCGTGTTCCTCAACAGCGACCCCGTCCTCCACAACGTGCGCTCCGTCGCCGACGCGAACAGCACCTTCAACGACATGATGCCGACGAAGGACATGCGGCTCGAGAAGGTCTTCGAGAAGACCGAGGTCCCGGTCCGCGCGAAGTGCGACGTCCACCCGTGGATGGCGGCGTTCATCGGCGTCGTCCCGCACCCGTTCTTCGCGGTGACGGGCCCCGACGGCTCGTTCACCCTCGCGAACGTCCCCGAAGGCGAATATGACATAGAGGCGTGGCACGAGGTCTTCGGCAAGCAGACCGCGAAGGCGAAGGTGAAGGCGCGCGAAGGCGTGACCGTCACGCTGACGTTCAAGGCGGAGTAGCGCCTGGCCGGCTCCTCGACCGGGCGCGTCGAGCGACGACCTACGATCCGCTCTCGCCGGTGAAGCGAAAGGAGCCGGAGATCGCGATCGTGTCGGGCCCGGCCGAGTCGACGAGCGTGGCGGTGAACGTGCCGGAGTAGGTGGTGCCCGTCACGGTGAGCTCGATCGCGCACGCGCCAGTGGCGTCGCGCGCGCGGAACTGCGAGAGCGGCGCGATCGTGCGCTGGAGCTGGACGCGCGGCGCCTGGCCGGAGCCGGGCGTCGGGTTCGTGCCGCACACGTAGCTGCCGGAGGCCTTCGGTAGGAACGTGAGGCGCAGCTCCATCTCGCGCGGCTCCGTCTGGAAGAGCACGCTCTGTTGCGCGAGATCGTCCGTGCCGCCGAGGGTCCAGAAGCTCTCGATGACGCGCGCCTGCTCGTAGCCGTCGCGCGCGCTCGTATCGATGCGCACGAACGCCTTGTTGTCGCCGGGGGGCGCGGGGTCTCCGCCGGCGTCGCTCGAGGTGCCGGCGTCCGTGTTCCCCGCGCTCCCCGCGGCGTCCGGCGTCGCGGTCGCGTCGGCCTGCTCTGCGCCCGCGTCCGCGTTTCCGCTGCCGGCGGTACCAGGATCGTCCGAGGAGCTGCAGGCGACGGTGATGAGCACGGTGAGCAGGACTGCGAGACGCGACATGGGGCTCCTGAGTCGAAGATGGATCTCGAACCATCCCATCGCCGTCCGCCGGCTGTCAAACGTCCAGCGCTCCCCCCGTCACCGCCCGTGATCGGTGACGACCACGAGAACGGCGACGTGATCGCGGAGTCTCCGCGAAGGGCGGACCCGAGACGCAGGGCGAGCTGACGGGCCGCGCCCACTTCGCGTTCCAGGCGAAGGACCAGGCGACCGTGGACAAGGCCTACGCCGCAGGCCTCGCCGCCGGCGGCAAGGACAACGGCGCCCCCGGCATCCGCGCGCAGTATCACCCCGGCTACTACGCGGGCTTCCTCCTCGATCCGGACGGCAACAACGTCGAGGTCGTCCACCACGGGTCGGCGAGTAGGGCGCGCGCGACGGAGAAAGAGCGCTCGGCGCTCGGCTCCACCTCAGAGCGACTGCGACGCCGCGGGGTACGTGTCGACCATGAGGTAGGCGCGCATCCGGGCGGGCCGCGCGCTCTCGGGGAGGTTCACCGTCACCGAGGCGATCTTGCCTGCCGGCGTCGAGGTCCGCGTCGTCGTGGAGGCGAGGCCGTACTTGAGGCTCACGGGCCGCCCGGTGGCGGCGTCGACGAGCAGCACGCCGAAGCTGTGCTCGTCGGCGCGGAGGCTCGAGCCGGTGATCGTCGCGGTGACGGTCGGGTTCGTGACGAGGCCGCCGACCCAGCCGCCCGCGACCGAGAAGCGCACGTCGCCGACGCCCGCGGGCATCGTCGTCGTGCCGCCCGCGTGCGGCCGGATGTTCGTCGAGCCGAAGACGTTGAGCACGTCGGTCGTCGGGTTGCAGAAGCCGAGCTTCGCGAGGAACGGCCCGTAGAACGGGATGTTCGCGCACTTCGTCTTCACGTGGACGCCGGGCTGCGAGAGCGGTGTGCCATCCGCGCCGAGGTGCGCGCTCACGCGGAAGACGTCGAACGGCATGTCGAAGTTCATGGCCTTCACCGTGAACCCGGACTCGTTGACGAGGTTGAGGAGGCCGTCCTTGTACGTCGCCTCGACGGGGAAGAGGACCTGCGTCGTCGGATCGACGACGGTGCCTCCCGCCGCGTCGAGCATGCCGCCGACCACCCAGCCGACGCGCCGCTCGCTCGTGCCCTCGACCATGCCGACGAGGTAGTGGAGCGAGTCGAAGCCGATCTGGTTGTAGCTCGGCATCACCGTCGGGTACGGGACCGCGATGCGATGAAGCTCGAAGACGCCGGCGGCGTCGCCCGGCCGCGCGGGCACCGGGATCTCCGCCGCCGGGCCGCCCGCGCCGAGCGCGAGCTCGAAGGTCTGATCGAAGCTCCCGGCGCGGCGACCGCCCGAGAATAGGAGGCCCTCGCGCGTCGGGCTCATCAGGTAGTCGCCGCGGAGCCGGATCTTCACCTTGCCGTCCGCGCCCGCGGCGAAGCGGTTGCGCGGCACGATCGTGACGAAGCGACGATCGCCGGACGTGTCGACGTCGACCGGCGCGGGCGGATCGAGCGTCACCTTAAGCGTGCGGTCGTCGATGAGCGCGAGCTTGGTGTCGCCGCCCTCCCGCTTCGTGAGCGTGAACGCGAGCGGCTGGTTCGCCTCGACCTGGGGCGGCGGCTCGGCGAGCACGCTCCCGAGCGGCGTCGTGAAGAGGAGGTTCGCGCCGTCCCGCGGCATCGCCTCGCCGCCGCCGGCGACGCAGTCCGGATCGGAGGCCGCGCCGGCGCGGAGGCAGTAGTCGTAGGGCGTGGCGAAGATCTCGCCGCTCTCGCCCGCGATGACGATGAAGTCGCGGCCGAGCGCGGGCGAGCCGCCGAAGTCGTTGCGGTCCTCCTTGATGAGGCGCCGGCTCCAGCGGAGCGCGCCGTGACGATCGAGGACGTAGAGCCGGCCGTCGCCGCCGCCGAAGTAGATGTTGTCGTCGCCGTCGATCGCCGGCGACGAGCGGATCGGCTCGCGCGTGTCGAACTGCCAGCGGAGCGCCCCGCTCTCGGCGTCGAGCGCGTAGACCGTGCCGTCCGACGACGGCTGGATGATCGTGCCGTCCGAGAGGCGGCCGGGGCTCGCGTAGACGTGATCGTTCGTGGCGAACGACCAGACCACGCGGCCGCTCGCCTGATCGTACGAGCGCACGTAGCCGTCGTACGCGCCGACGACCATGCGCCCCTCGGAGAGCATCGGGCTCGCGGCGATGGTCGCCTGCACGCCGTCGCCCCAGAGCTCCTGACCCGTGGGAGAGAGCGCGAAGGTGTTGCGCCAGAAGTGCGTCATCCACGCGTAGCCGGCGATGTAGTTGTTGCCGAGGTACAGGTTCCCCGTCGTCGGATCGATCGCCGGGAGAGACCACGTCTGGTCGTTCATCGTCCACGGCCAACCCGGCTTGTTGCGCCCGGCGTCGCGATCGAGGCCGTAGACGTGCCGGTTGTCGTTCGGGACGTAGAGCGTCCCGTCGGGGCCGATGGCGACGTTGCCCTCGAACCAGTTGATGTAGCCGCCGGTTGACTCGGGCGCCGCCGCCTGGAAGCGCCAGAGCTCGCGCCCGTCCCTCCGATCGAGCGCGCGCACGAAGCCGTCCCCGGCGCCGTAGTAGACGCGGCCCTTGTCGTCGAGGAGCGCTGACGAGTCGATGACCTCGCCGTTCTTCACCTTCCAGCGGAGCTCGCCCCTGCGATCGAGCGCGTAGAAGAACGTGTCGGCCGAGCCGATGTAGACGTTCTCGTCGCCGTCGATGACCGCGGTCGAGAAGATGCCCTTCCCCGTCTTGAACGACCACGGCGCGACGTCGCTCGGCCGCGGGCGCACAGGGCTCCGCCCGTCCTGACGAAGACCGCGCCGGAACTTCGGCCATGGGCTCTTCGGGTCGAGCGGGCGATCGGAGCAGACGCCGCCCCCTTCGCACGCGACGCTCGCGTTCGCCTCCGACGACGCGGCCTCTTCGTCGGTGACGCTGCATCCGTTGACGAGAGAGAGGAGGAGGACGGGAACCGAGACGGCCAGACCGCGGAGAGCTCGCATGCCTCCGCGTCGATGCAGGTCGCGTACCTAGTCCTACATCGGGGCCTTTCTTGAAAACACGAGGGTTTTTTTGGCCTGCGTCGCGCGCGATCCGCCGCCGATTGGCCGCAGATCGCGACTCGAGTCCTCGCTTCTGAAATCCGCTCACCGCGTGGTCGCATACGGGCCTGTGTCGAAGGCCTTCTTGGCCCTTCGCGTCAGGAGCGCTTCCACGAGATCGTCGACGGTGAGCTCGTCACGGCGCGGCGCGGGCGGCTGGTGGTTCGCCACGGAGGTCGAGATCGAATTCGACTCTCGAGCCGCGACCCAGATCTACCGGCCCGACGTGTCAGGGTGGAGACGGGACCGGCTCCCGGAGCTTCCCGAGGAGGTCCCCGTCACCGCACGCCCGGACTGGATCTGTGAGGTCTTGTCACGTTCGAACAAGCGCAACGACACCATCCGAAAGCGGCGCGTGTACCATCGAAGCGGCGTCGGCCACTACTGGATCCTCGATCCGGACGAAGCGACCCTCGAGGTCTTTCGTTGGCACATGGACGGATACCTCCTCATGCTGACAGCCGAGCGTGGTGACCACGTTCGCGCAGAGCCGTTCGACGCACTCGAGCTCGACTGAGCTTCGGAGGAACTTCGGGGCCGAGGGAGCTTGTCCTTCACGCGCCGAAACCGGGCCGGATCGGCGAGCGACGCCGGGGCACCGTCGAGACGAAGAGCGTGATGGTGGCATCACGATCCGCGCGCGACCAGATCGACCTGCTCGAGACGGCGTAGCGCTCGCCTCGCGTGCGACGTGGGGGGAAAGCGGTAGAGCGCCGTAGCGAACGACAGGGCGCGGCGCTCGAGCCGCGCGCGCCGCCCTTCGGTGCAACCGTCCACCCCGCAGACCCTCCAGGCCGCCCAGGCTGCGGAGCGCCAGAAGTACTACGTCGCGAAGAAGACCTTCACGAGCGGCAGCGGTGGCGTCACGATCGGCGAGGCATACTGCAATAACGCGTTCGACATCCCGGTGACGGGCGGGTGTACCGCCCCCGACAACAGCGGCGCGCGACTCACCGTCAGCAGGCCAGGCAGCAACTTGAGCAATCCGAGCCTCCCATTCAATTGGACCTGCGGGTTCTTCAATACCAGCGCGGCCGCGCAGGTCGAGGCGCACGTCGTCTGCAAGCGCCCCTGAGAGAAAGGCGACCACTCAGCGCGTGAGCGTCGTCGTCTCGCAGGTCGCGCCGTCGAGGAAGCGGTCGTCGCGGTAGGGAGGCTCGCCCGGGGGCATCGTGTATTCGCCTTTGAAGACGAGCGAGAGCTCTTCGGCGCTCGGGTCGCGCCTGCACAGCCACGCGAGGAGGCCCGCGGTGAGACGACCGCTCGCGTCGCGCGCGACGAGCGCGAGGTACATCCGCCACCGCAGGTCGTCGTAGAGGAGCGGCCTCTTGCTCGCGCCTTCCGCGCGGCGCTCCATCGCCACCAGGAAGCCGTCGTCGCGCCTCGGATCGGGAGAGAACATCGACCACCGCTGCACGAGCCCGAGCGGGCGAAGGACGGCCCCGAGCGCTGGAGACGGCGACGGCGGCTCCGCCAGCTCGCCCGCGTTCCAGCCGACGATCGCACAGAGCGCCGCGCCGAGGACCGGCGCCCACCGTCGATCGTGGGCCCGGCCGCGCCCGTCCTCGCTCGCGGAGCCTCGCGCCGGACCTCCACGTACTCCGCACGCGTCCCAGAAGCGCGGCGGCAGGAAGAGCGCCCAGCACGCGAACATGATCCACGGGAACAGCGCGAGGCGCATCGTGACGAGCATGCCCGCGTGGAGCGCGAACGCCGCCGCGACCGCGACGATGCGGAGCACGTCGCGCCGCCACGGCACGAAGAGGAGGAGCGGCGCGGCGAGCTCGATCACGAGCGTGCCGTACGTCAGCGCGAGCGACCACGCGGCGCGCGCGCCGAGCCAGCGACCCGCCGGCGTCACGTAGTCGTCGAGCTGGAGCGCGTAGTAGACGGCGGTGCCGTCCCGCCACGTCGGACCGCTCTTGTGTCCGACGCCGACGAGGTACACGATCGCGAGCTGCGCCGCGGCCACGAAGCACGCCGCGCCGGACACCTGCGATGGGGACGCATCCGCAGAGCCGGAGCGCCGCCGCGCGTCGAGGCTGAAGCGCGCGCCGAGCGGGAGCCAGATCGCGACGAAGAGCATGGCCCGCAGCACGACGTCGCCGCGGTAGAGCACGAGCGGCATCCGCGCCTGGAGCGACGTGAGGAGCGCCCACGTCGCGATCGTCATCGCCCGCGTGCGCCAGCCGAGCGCGAGACCGATCGCGCACGCCGCCGCGACGACGAAGAGCGCCACCTGCCACGCCGCCCCGCCCCCCAGCGCGTGGAGCGACCACGAAGGACAGCTCCGGACCAGCGTGGCCTCGAGCTCCGCCAGCGCCGCGCGCGGGAGAACGCCGTCGTCGGTGTAAAATGCACGCAGATCGGAGGCGCGCGACACGAGGTCCGCGAGGACGATCGCCGCGACAGAGACGCGAAAGGCCGCGAGCGCGCGGACGTCGAGCGCGAACGTCCGCGCGAAGAGGTCGTGGAGGCCCAGCGCTCAGGCGCCGCCGCCGTCGGGGTTGACGCGGTAGATGAACGCAGCGCCGAGCGGCTTGTCCTGGTAGCCCACGACCTGCCCCGACGACGGCATCGTGGGATGAAACAAGGGCTGCCGTTGCGTCACGCTGACGAGGATGGTCTTCGGGCTGCTCACCCGGTTGAAGAAGACGTGGAGCTTGACGCTCGGATTCCCATCGACGGGCATGGAGATGCCCCCGCCCTCTGGGAACACGAGGCTCGACGCCTGCTTATCCATCCTCTCCATACCGCCGACCGTGATGAAGCCACCCGGGTACTGCTTCGTGACGACCTTCTTGCCGTTCGGCGGCCCCTCGTACGTCTGGAACGAGAACGGCGGCACGTAGACCTGGCCGGTGAAGGTCACCTCGATATTGCCGTTCGATCCGGCGGGCGCGCCCGGCTTTAGAGCTCGCCTCATCCTCGCCTTGAAGCCGGGCGAGGTCGCGGTCGACGGAATGCGGGCATCGGGCATGTGCCTCGCTGTCCCGTTGCTGAACGCGGCGATGTCCGCGTCGCTGAGGGGCGTGCCCATCGACTGGGCGGAGGCGTCCGAGGCGACGGCCATCAACGCGGCGATACCGAGGCAGGCGAGGACGCTACGACGGGTGCAGGAGGCGCTGTTCGTGCTCGTATTCATGATCATTGTTCTCTTCCCACTTCGTGCAGTCTTCTTCGACGAGGCAGGCGTCGCCTCGAGTCATCGTGCAAGGAAAGGCGCTATCAGCCCTTCAGCGCCTTCGTCCTTCTTGGAGCATGCGTACGCATGGGCGAGCACCGTCGAACGAGCGCGCCGCGGGCGTCGATGGCCGCTTCCTTGCACGGTGACTTCGCTGCCAGGGTAGGCACCCCGCGAGCGCCTCGAGGATGCGGGCGCGGACGCCCTCCGGGATCGGGACGCCGAGGCCTGCCGGCCACGGCTCTTCGACGTGAAGGGCTCGCGCTCTTTGCGGCCGGCGGCGCGGTCACGACCCTGACGGCCGATCGCGTCGAAGCGCTCGGGGATCGCGCCGCCACCGCCGGTGATGAACGCCGGGATGCCGGCGTTCGCGAACGCGTAATACGAGTGGACATGGCCATGGACGGTGAGGTCGACACACGGAGCGTCCTTCTGCACGTCGACGAGTACGAGGACAACCGACGTGGACATCGCGCCGAGGAACGCGACCTACGAAGCGGCCATCGCCGTCGCCAAGGAGAAGGGCTTCGACGTGGGGTGACGGCCGCGGCCGACTTTCACGCGCCGGTCTCGGCGCGCGCGGGTCAGCACTTCTGGCAGGAGGGAGGGAGCGCGGCCGTCGTCGCGTCGCTGGTGGCGAACGCGGCGAGCGCCTCGCACGTCATCGCGCGGATGTCCTTCTCGCACGTGTCGATCTCTTCCTCGTTGCAAGCGCTCCGGCGATCGCGATCGTCCTCCGGAAGCGCATTCACGAACGTGTCGGAGCACTTCTTGTCGTCCGTGCCGTACTTCTTGGCGTAGCCCTCCGCCGCGCACTCCTTGAGCTTCGCGCAGAACGCCTGCCCGACCTCGCGAATCGCCTCTTCCGCGGTTTGAAACGAGCAGGCGATCAGCACCGTCGCGACAAGACAAAGAGAGAGGACCCGATCGCAGCGCGTGTGTTCATCCTGCGAGGGTAGGGGGCGGCCGACCGTGGGGGCAACTTCAGATGGCCGCGAGGTCAGGTCGACCGGACGCCGCCCTCTTGTCCTTCTTCGACTCCGGGCCAGGCGTCCTCGCCTCCGCGAGCAGGCTCCGCTCGCATCGTCCCCGAGCCCGTGAAGAGTGACGTGACGGAGCTCCGGCGCGAGCTTCCAGATGGCCTCCTCGACGCGAAGATAGAGCTGGACGTCGATCAGGATCTCGTCGATCGCCCCGCGCCGAAACCGAACGTTCTTGTCGTGCAGCGGCGTGTCTCGGAGTCGCTCGCGGGCTTCGCGGACGAGCGCCACCTCCCGCTTCCGGAGCTCGATCCCGCGTCGGCGGTCGAACGCTCCGCGCTCGATTTCGCACTGCACGACGATGAGCTCCCCACGAGGGTCGCCCTTGGCCATGAGCTCGTCACCGAAGACGAGCCGCTCTTCCAGACCGTCCGACACCACACTTCGTCCCATCGTCGCCGAAACCTCACGAGAACGGCAACGGTGTCACGCACGCGCCGCGACGTGGTATGCGAGCTCGCAGGGCGACAGGTTGCGCACGTTTGATGTCATTCGGAGGCGTCAGCTCCTCGGGGGCCTCGCGGGCGCGGCGCTCGGCGCGTGCGCGCCGCGGAGCACCGGACCATCCCGCGCGCCGTCGCGGGTCCGAACGATCCCCGAGACGACGTTTCGAGTCCGCACCGAGTACCCGTCGCTTCCACCGCTCCCCGACGAGGTCTACGCCGCGAGGCGGGCGGCGGCGCGTGAACGCGCTCGGAGCGCCGGCGCCGACGTCATCCTCGCGACGTCCGGCTCGGCGAACTTTGGATACCTCGCCGGCGCGGACTTCGGGCGAAGTGAGCGCCTCATCGCGCTCGTCTTGTCCGTCGTCGGCGACGCGGTCTTGCTCGCGCCTTCCTTCGAGCTCGCACGCGTTCAGAAGCGCGTCCGCGCGACGCCGCCTGCCTCGCTCATCCTTCGCGGCTGGGAGGAGAGCGAGGATCCGATCGCCAAGGTGCGAGACGCCATCGGCGAGCGGCGCGCGATCCTCCTCGAGCCGCACACGGACTACGCCGTGGCCGCCGCGGTGCATCGGGCTTTGGGCTCGCAGGCGACGCTCATCGACGGCTCGGGGGTGTTCGAAGAGCTCCGCGTCGTGAAGAGCGACGAAGAGATCGCGCGGATGCAGCGCGCGGTCGACATCACCGAGGACGCCTTCGCGGCCACGTTCGCGCGCCTCGTCGTGGGAATGCGGGAGCAAGACGTCGCGCGCATCGTGGAAGAGGAGCATCGGCTCCGAGGCGTGAGGGGCGGCGCGCTGGTCCAGTTCGGCCCGAGCGCCGCGTTCCCGCACGGGGCTCCGACGTCCGCGCCTCTCGCCAGCGCAACCCCAGTCCTGATCGACGGCGGCTGCTCCTTCCAGGATTGGCAATCGGACGTGACGCGCACGCGCTGGTTCGGCGACGAGCCGCCGTCACCGCGTTTCGTGACGCTCTACAACCTCGTGCACGACGCGCAGAGCGCGGCGATCGCGGCCGTCGCACCGGGTGTCCCTGCCCAGGCCATCGACCGGGCCGCCCGCGCCGTCATCGCGCGCGCCGGCTTCGGCCCGCAATTCACCCATCGCCTGGGCCACGGCATCGGGATGGACGGCCACGAACCCGTCTACATGGTCGAAGGCAATCCCCGTCCGCTCGAGCCCGGTCTCGTGTTCTCCGTCGAGCCTGGGATCTATATCCCGAACGAGCTCGGCGTTCGCCTCGAAGAGCAGGTCGCCTGCACGAGCACGGGAGCCCGCGTCCTATCGCAGAGGCCTCCTCGTCTATAGACCCGACTCCATTCACCCTCCATTCACCCAACCCCACGGCGAGGACGAGTGACTATAGGACCTCGACCGTGACCGCGGCCATGGTGACGTCTGGATGCCACTCGAAGTCGTCACTCGTCCGCTCGACCACCAGACGGAGGGCGGCGTCGGCGCGATGGCGAAGGAGCGCGTCGCGGAGCTCCTCCGCCGGATAGCGTTCCGTGATCCCGCGTGACGCCAGGAGGAAGAAGTCGCCGCGTTCGATCGGGTGCCGGCACACTGGTTCGTTGGGCACGCCCCTACCGGCGTGCAGCACTGGTTCGGTCCAGCCGCGCCGGTGCCGCAGAGCGCGGGTGGCGTGCACGTGTTCGGACACGTGACCAGCTGCCCGCAGTTGTTGTTCTCGACGACGCCGCATCTCCCGGCACACGTGGTCGCGGTGGACGCGGGACACAGCAGAATCCGCCGGTGCAAACGTCCCCGGATTGGCACGTGCACAGCACCTCTTCACCGCAGTTGTTCTGGATGCCGCCGCATTTTCAGCGCAGGTCATGCCGATCGGCTCGGTCGTGCACGCATCGGCGTGCACGTCGGCATCGGCGTCGACGCTGGCGTCCGCGACGGGCGAGCCCTCGTCGGACGCGTCGGTCGGCGTCGGCCGTATCGCGCCGTCTTCGCCCGTTGCTGCCGGCGCCGCGTTCGTCTCCTTCCAGTTTCCGGCCGACGCAGGCCGATGTAGATTCGTCCGCATGAGCAGGTCGGGCGCTTCCGAGCTCGGTGCCCCGCTGCCGCTCATTCAGAACCTCTCTCCGGTGGCCTCCGCGCCGCGCGATGTTCAAGACTTCCGCTCCGCGGGCACGCGCCTCGTCGCCCTCGACGCGCTCGGAGGGAAGACGCGGGTCCTGGCGTGGAGCGACCCGAGCAAGCCTCCCCTCAGCGTCTGCGAGGTCGACGGTCTCGCGACGCGACTGATCGCGGCTCCGAGGACCAATCAGGTCATCGCTCTGATCGCTCCCGAATGGCCATTCCTGGCGAATGGAAAGGCGCTTGGCGCGTCCGCGGACGAAGGCCACGCGGCCACCATGCTGAAGTTGCAAGCCATGGAGAGGCTGGGATCGTCGGCGTACCTCCTCCTCGTCGACCTCGAGAGCGGCAAGACGAGGACGATCGTCGAGAGCACGGCGAAGTTCGAGCTTGCCGACGTCGTCGCGGAGCCAGGTGGAGCTTCTCTTGCCATCTCTGGTTCCCGAAAAGTGAGCGGCCGGTCGGCCGGCTCCAGTGAATGGGTATGGGCGACGCGCGTGATCGACCTCGAGAACGGCGCGACGGTGGCGGAGCACGCCCTCCCGGACGAGGCGCTCTGCCCGCACTCATGGTCGTCGGATGGGCTCCTCCTCTACAGTCGCGTGGGGAGGCACCCAAACCGAAGAGGCTCTTTCGGGTTCGCGGCGGCTCGATCTCGCCGACCGAGGCAACGGGCCTGACGTCGCCGGACGGCGTCTACAGAGTCAGCCTGAACCGAGGGAAGCTGATCGTCTCCGGCAAGGGCGAGGAACGACGTGTCCCCGTCGAGCGCGCAGCCGCGAAGGCGATTCTCCGGAGCCTCGGCACTCTGCCATCGGGAAAGGTCGTCGAAGGCGGCGCCTGGTGGTGGGGCTCGCGCCGCTTGGTCCTCGGAGACCGTGACCCATTCGTCCTCGACGTCGTGTCGTTGGACCTCGTCCGCTTGTTGTGCCGCGCCGCAGACCTACCACCGCTCGGCGACGAATCGGGACGCTGGGTCGTCGCGCAGTGCGATTTGGAGCTCCAATGGGGCGAGATCGACGAGCGCGTGCCGTCGTGACCAGAACCTGAACAGCCACGGGCACGCTCACCGTAGCTACCGCTTCGCGATCGGCAGGACGAAGCTCGAAGGCAAGTAGCCGTCGGCGCCGGAGAGGTGGACGCGGCTGAAGCCGCCGTGCTCCTCGAGGATGCGGGCGCGGACGCCCTCCGGGATCGGGGCGACGCCGTCGATCGCGACGTGTTTTCCGTCGAGGAGGCGGGCGTTCGGGGCGACGACGATGCCCTCGCGGAGGTGGAGGCGCGCGTCGCGGGCCGCGTACGCGAGGACGGCGCCGGCGACGAGCAGCGCGCCCGCGATCGACGCCGACGTCGTGGCGGCGACCTTCGCGCGCGGCAGCTCCGCGAGGCGGCGCGCCACGATCGCGCCGGTCAGCACCGCCGCCATCACCGCGGCGAGGATCGCCCACGCGTTCTCGGGCAAGAGCTCCACGATCGAGCGGCCGAGGGAGAAGCCGGAGGCGATCTCGACGGGGTCGCCGGTGCGTGCGCGGCGGCGGGCGACCTCGGAGCGGACGCTCGCGAGCGCGTTCGTCGCGTCGTCCTCGAGGCGGCGGTCGAAGGTGAGCGCGCGCGCCTCCTCGAAGCCGTGCGCCGCGCGGCCGAGGTCGCCCGGCTGCTCGGCGCCGAGGCGCACGCGCGCGGCGTAGGCGAGCCCGCGATCGAAGCTGATGACCGCGTCGACGACGCCGCGATCGCCGAGCGCCTCGAGCTTCGCGATCGCCTCCGCCGGCTTGTCGGCCGCGAGCGCCTGCGTCGCGCCGCGGAAGAGCGCGGCGGGATCGGTCTGCTCGTCGCCCTCGTCGGCGGCGCCGGCGTGGGCGGGGAAGAGGACGAAGAGCGCGAGGACGAGCGCCGCGAGGGCGCGCTTCCACAGCGCGCGCATCGGCTCGATCTCGACGCCGCTCGGAGAGAAGCGCGCGTCCTCGCACGCGGCGACGACGGCGAGGACCTCCTTCGCCTTCGTCTCGTCCATCCCTGCGTCGGTGAGCTCGGAGAGCGCCGCGTCGCCGGAGGTGCCGCGCAGGTTCACGCCGTGCTTCGCGAGGACGTCGGCCTCGACCGCGCGCGCGATCGCGGCGGCCGCCTTCGCGCCGTCGTCGCCCTTCAGCGCGGACGTGGCCTCGGCGTGGCGGTCCTTCGCGATCTTCTCGGGTGAAGGGGTCGCGCTCGCGCGGCGCTCGCGGGCGCGACGGACCGCGTCGCCGAGCACGATCGCGATCGCGCAGGCGAACGGCGAGCCGAAGAGCGCGCCCCAGTAGACGGGGCGCTCGGTGATGAAGGACTCCGCGCGACGGCCCTCGAGCTCCGCGCGCGGCGCGGGCATGTTCGCGAGGACCGGCTCGTTCACGTCGGCCCCGCCGTCGCGGCCGTCGGACTTCGCGACCGAGAGGATGCCGAGCGCCGCGCGCGCCACGCTGTAGCCGCGCGTCCTCGGATCGAAGTAGGGCAGGCGGATCTCGCCGAGGTCGACCGCCCCTTCTTTGTGGACGCGCGCGACGTACGCGAAGGTCCGCGTGCCGCCGTAGAGGTCGTTGCTCGCGGGACCGAGCGCGTCGCGCGTCGAGGGCTCGAGCCACTCCACGCCCGCGATCTCCGGCATCGGGATCGTCGCCGGGATGTTGCCGGTGCCGCGCAGCTCCACCGTGACGCCGACCGCGCCGTGCTGCTCGAGCGAGCGCGGCGTGACCTGCGCCGAGAGCGAGAAGTCCCCCGTGTCGCCGAGCTGGAAGCCGGCCGGCCGGCCCTCTACCGGGGGCTCGATCACGTCGACGTAGAGCCGCTCGCTCTCGCGGAGACCGACGCGCACCTGCGGGAGCGAGAGCGACATCGGCGCGATCTCGAGGCGCCCCGTCTTGAGCGGGAAGAGCGCGCTCTTGCGCACGAGCTTCACGCTCCACACCTTGCCGCCGATGCTCGCGTTGCCGACGAGGACAGCGCGCGACTCGTCCTGCATGAGCGAGCGCTTCACGAAGTCGTTCGCGGTCGCCTCGTGGACGTCGGAGGGACGGCCCTGGCGCTGATGGAGGTCCTCGTAGAGGTAGACCGTGAGCGTGACCTGCTCGCCGACGACGACGCGCTGCTTGTCGATCGTCGCGTGGAGGAACGCGACCGGCGCGCGCTCGGCGGGGAGCGAGAGCTTCGGATCGGTCTGGATCGCGTTGAAAGGATCGTCGTCGTCGGGCGCGCCGAAGATGCCGCGGAACGGATCGAAGGGCGAGCCGCCGCCGAACGGATCGCGCGGCCGGCGCGGCCTCGCGTGCCCCTGGCCCGGCGCGACGACGACGACCCTCTGCGCCTGCCCGCTCACGCGACCGTTCCCGAACGCGACGGAGGCGGGGCCGATCGTGAAGGTCCCGAGCCGATCGGCGCGGAGGCGCCACTGCGTCGTGAGCCCGTGCTGCTCGCTCGCGCGCCCGTTCACGATCGACACCATGTGCGAAGGCGACGAGCCCGTGTCCACGAGCGTGAAGCCCTGGTGCTGCCCGATGCGCGGATCGCTCGGCTGCTCCTTCGTCCGCGACATCGCCTGCAGCGTGTAGACGACGGTGTCGCCGAGCCCGATCTCGGCCGCGTCGACGTTCGACGTCACGTCGAGGCTCTGCGCGAACGCGCGCGGCATCCCCGCGAGGAACACGACCGCGAAGGCGGCGAGGAACGCAGCGAGTTGCCGGAGCCACGTCATTTGTCGGCGGTGCCTTTCACCTTCCGCGCGCGCCCCTGCTTCTTGGCGGCCTCCTGCTGCACGGTGGGCGCGTTCTCGAGCTGGTCGAGGATGCGCTCGTCCTGGCTCTGGCGCGACGGGGGCGGAGGCGGCGGCGGGGGGCCGGCGTCCTTCGGGTCGTCCTTGTTCGGGTCGTCCTTCTTGTCGTCGCCGCCCGCGTCCTTGCCCGCGTCTTTGTTTTGGTCGTCTTTATCGTCTTTGCCGCCGTCCTTGTTTTTGTCGTCGTCCTTGCCGTCCCCGCCGTCCTGATCCTGCTTGTCGTTCCCGCCGTCCTCGTTCTGGTTCTCGCCGCCGCCGTCGCCGGGGCCGCTGTCGGGCGGGCTCGCGTCCTTCTTGTCCTCGATCCGCCGCAGCGCGACGGCGCGGTTCCACGCCGCGTCGCGGCCGATCGGGTCGACGTCCCAGGTGACCTGCGCGTCGGCGGCGGCGCCGATCGGCCCCGCGTCGCCCATCGCCGGGATCAGCTCGAGCGCCTTCTCGTAGGCGGTGACGGCCTCCTTGTAGGCGGCGGTCAAGAAGAGGAGGTTGCCCTCGAGGTAGCGCGCGCGCGCCCGCAGCGCGGCGGGCTGGGTCGCGTCCTCCGCGATCGCCCGCACGACGCGGAGCGCGCAGTCGACCTGCGACCCGCGCATCTTGGGGAGGTCCGGATCGAGGAAGCCGGCGTCGTTCTCCTCGTCGCCGAAGCGATGGCCGTACGCCTCCGCGATCTTGAAGAGCGCGAGCCCGAGGTCGAAGCTGCCGTTCGACTTGTCGCGCACCCGCGGCGGCGTGCCGATGTTGCCCTCCTGACAGCCGCCGGTCGCGAGGTAGTCCTGGAGGAGCTCCGCCGCGCTCCCGGCCTCGCCGGCGTCGTAGACACGCAGCGCCTCGTTCACCTGCGGCGACTCCCGATCGAAGGGTCGCGACGGGTCCCAGCCGCACGCCGCCACGACGGCGCAGGCGACGGCGACGAAGAAGAGGCGCCGGAACCGCGTCACGACTTCGCTCTTTTCTTCGAGAGGGGCGCTGCCCCTCTCGAGCTCTCCCCGCCGGGGGCCGGTCGCGCGGAGACGCGCTCTACGCCCCCGGACCCCCGGGAGGAGACGTCCCCGCGCTTCCTTTTTCCGGTGCTCCGCTTCTTTACCGGTGCGACCGCGGCGGTGCCGCCGACGAAGCCGAAGGCGAGGCGGGGGAGCGGAGCCTCGGGGACCATGCCCTCGATGAAGAGGAGGGCGATCGCGACGCCGAGGGGCCACATGTACTCCTCGTCGAACGCGATCTCGACGCGCTCGGCGAGCTCCTCGCGCATCATGCGCTTCAGGCCCTGCGCGATCTCGTCGATGCCGGTCTCGCCCTTCGCCGAGCGGACGATCGCGCCGCCGGTGGTCTCCGCGATGTCGGCGAGCTGCTTCTCGCCCTCCGCGCTCAGCGACGTCATCAGCGTCTCGCCGTTCTCGTCGCGGCGGAGGCCGGTCACGCGGCCGTCGGGGCCGACCTCCGGGACCGCCTCCGGCATGCGGCCGCCGATCTGCACCACGTCGATGCGCGTCTTGTCCTCCGCCGCCGCGCGCGCGACCGCGACGGGGTCGCCCTCGAGGTCCTCGCCGTCGGTGACGAGGACGATGACGCGGACGTGGTCCTTCGACTTCGGATCGCGCGCGAACACCTCGCGCGCGCGCTCGAGCGCGCGGCCGATCGCGGTGCCGCCGACCGGCATGTCGTTCGGCTCGAGCTGGCGGAAGAACTGCGCGATCGCGGCGGAGTCGCTCGTGAGCGGGAAGCTCATCGGCTCCCCCGCGAACGCGATCGCGCCGAAGCGCGCGCCCGGCAGCTCGCGGACGAGCTTGCCGATCTCCGCCTTCGCGCGCGCGATGCGGGAGGGCGCGACGTCGCGCGCGTACATGCTCTTCGAGAAGTCGAGGACGATGACGACGTCGAGGTTCGTCGCGGGGACGAGCTTGGTGCCGCGGCCCCACTGCGGGCGCGCGAGCGCGAGGAACGCGCACACCATCGCGACGACGAGGAGCACCCCCTTCAGCGCGCGCCGCCCCGAGGCGTCGAACGTCTCGAGCCGCGTCACGAGCTTCGGATCGCCGAACACCTTCGTCGCCCGCCCGCGCCGCACCGACGCGAGGATGAGCGACGCCGCGAACCCCCCCACGAGCGCGACGCACGCGATCGCGATCAAGAGGTACGGCATCAAGAGGAGGTCGTAGGCGAACCTCATGGGAACCTCCGCACGACGAGGAGGCGCACGAGCGCCTCGAGCGCGACGAGCGCGACCGCGGGGACGAGGATGAGCGAGAAGAGGTCCTCCATCGTCGAGCGCTGCTGCTCGAAGATCGTCTTCTCGAGCTTGTCGAGGATCGAGTGCATGCTCTGCTCGAGCCCCTTCTTGTCCGTCGCGATGAACGAGTCGCCGCCGGTGCTCGACGCCATCCGCTTCAAGAGCTCCGGGTTGGTCGGGAAGTGCTCGCGCACGTACTTCGGCTGGCCGAAGAGGTCGACGCCCTCTTGCACGTCGACGTCGTCGCCGTTGCCGATCTGCACGGTGAACACCTTCACGCCCTGCTCCTGCGCGAGGTGGGCGGCGTAGTCGGGCGCGATCGAGCCGGCGTTCGAGTCGCCGTCGGTGAGGAGGATGATCGCCTTCGAGCGCGCGGTGGAGCGGCGGAGGCGCGCGACGCCGGTGCCGACCGCGTCGCCGATCGCGGTGCCGGCGCCGTCGATGAGCCCGAGCTCCATCTTGCTGACGAGGGTGGAGAGGAGCGACTTGTCGAGCGTGGGCGGCGAGAGGATGTACGCGCTGCGCCCGAAGACGACGACGCCGATGCGGTCGTTCTTCCGCCGCGCGACGAAGTCGAGGATGACCTCCTTCGCCGTCTCGAGGCGCGTGAGGCGCTGCACCGGACGGCGCGGCGCGGCGCCGGGCGCGGCCGGCTCCGTCGCGTCGGCGTCCATGAGCGCCTTCATCGAATACGAGAGGTCGAGCACGACGACCATGTCGATGCCCTTCTCGTCCGCGTTCTCGCCGCGGAGCACGTTCTGCGGGCGCCCGAGCGCGAGGACGGCGAGCACGATCGCGGCGCCGCGGATCATCCCCGGCACGTCGCGCAGCTTCGTGCGGAAGCCGCGCGGACCGGTGAAGAGCGGCGCGATCGCGCCGATGCGCATGCGCGGCGTGCGCGCGTCGGCGCCGAGCGTGGTGCGCCACACCACGATCGCGCCGAGGACCACGCCGAGCGCCCCGAGCACCGGCAGCCGCGCCTCGGGCGGGAGCCACGCGAGCACGGGCACGGTCCAGATCGCGCTGAGCCACGCCTCCCCCCGCATCACCGCGGGGTAGACGAGGCCGAGCGCGACGAGCAGCAGCGTGCCGAAGACGATCGAGAGCGCACGGCCGACGCGGCTCACGAGTCACCCTCCTTCGGCGGCACGTAGTCGTCGGGTGGCGCGTACGGCGAGCGCTCTTCTTTCGGCGGCGCGGGCGGCGCGGCCTCGGTGTCGGGCGAGCGGAGGCCGGCGGCGGCGACGGGATCGTCGACCGCGAAGTCGGTCGCCGGCGTGCCGCCTTGCGAGAACGGCATCGTCCCGCGGACGATCGCCTCGCCGCTCGTGATCGAGCGCGCGCACTGCTCCGGGGTCGGGGTGAGGTTCGCGAACTTCACGAGGTCGGCGTCGCGCAGGAACGTCGCGATGCGCTCGATCGACATCCCCGGCGCGAACGCGACCGCGCCCGGCTCCGGGTCTTCGAAGCGGATGAAGCCGCCCGCGTTCTTCTTCAGCGCGGCGAGGATCTCGTCCGTCGTCGACTCGAGGCCGTCGAAGTCGAAGCGCGCGCCGAGGTAGCGCCGGAGCGCGTCGCTCGTACGATCGAAGTGCTCGCCGTAGCGCTCCGCTTCGAGGAGCCCCGCGTGACGCACGGCCTCGAGCTCCTCGAGCGCGACCTCCCACGGCGGGCGCGGCGGCGGCGGAGGCGGCACCGGGCGAGGGCGGTTCAGCCAGCGCCGGACGAGGAGCGCGATGATCGCGCCGGCCGCGAGCCCGAGCGCGCCCCAGAGGACCGCCTTCTTCATCGCGGTCCACTCTTCGCGCTGCGGGACGCCGGGCGGGTTTTCGCGCGGCATCGCGTCCGGCGTGTTCGCGGTCGGGTCCTCGACCAGGATCGTGTGCGGGTGCGTGCACAGCGTCGCGATCTCGCCGTTCGCGCGCGACACCGCGACGGGGAGGGGAGGGACGGCCATCACGTTGCGCCCCGGCTTCTCGGGGAGGAGCACGAGCGGCAGCTCGAGGTGCGTGACCGCGGTCCCCGACGCCGTGTCCTCCGCGTCGGACCAGAGGCGCGCGCCCGCGCCGGCGTCCTGCTCCGGCACGACGAAGCCGGCTTGCTTCAGCACCTTCTTCGCCTCGACCGCGCCGGAGAGATCGAGGCCGGAGGGGAGCACGCGCTCGCCCTTGCCGTGGCGCACCGTGATCGACAGCGTCGCCGCGTAGCCGCTGATGCCGCGCGCGGGGAACGTGTCCGTGACCGTCATCTTCTCCGCGCCCTTCGGCACGTGCTCGACGCAGCCGTACGTGGACTCGCCCGCGCCCGCGTCGGTCGCGTCGGCGGCGAAGGCGCGCGCGCTCACGAGGAGCAAGGCGAGGAGCAGCGAAGCGAAGAGCCTCACCGGATCCTCCGGGCGCGGCGGGCGAACAGATCGCGGATCGGCTTCACGAACGAGCCGCCGGTGTCGACCTCCACCGCGTCGATGCCGAGCTTGAGGAAGACCTGGCGCCGCGCCTCCTTGATCTTCTTCATCTCGGACTCGAAGTGCGCGCGGACGTACTTGTCCGACGTGTCGACGACGATCATCTCGCCGCTCTCGAGGTCCTCGAACGTCGCGAGGCCGACGTCGGGGAGCTCGAAGTCGCGCCTGTCGACGAGGACGACCGGGATCACGTCGTGCTTCGCGCTCGCGAGCGAGAGCGCGCGCTCCCACCCCGCGGCGAGGAAGTCGGAGACGATGAACGCGACCGAGCGCCGGCGCGACACGTGCGTGAGCGCCTCGAGGGCGGCCTTCAGATCGGTCTGCGCGCCGAGGTTGGGATATGGCGCGGCGGGGAACCGGTCGTTGGCGCGCTTCTTCGGCTTCTTCTGCGCGACCCGGTCCTCCGCGTGGCGCGCCCCGGCGGGCTGCGGCGCCTCGAATCCGAGGATCTCGCGGACGACGCGCATGACGTGTTTTTCGCCTTTTTTCGGCGGCACGATGCGCTCGACCTTGCTCGTGGAGAGGATGAGGCCGATGCGGTCGTTGTTGCGGATCGCGCTGAAGGCGAGGAGGGCGGCGACCTCGGAGGCGACGCGGGCCTTCGGGGCGCGCTGGGTGCCGAAGCGCTCCGAGGCGGAGAGGTCGACCGCGAGCATGACCGTCATCTCGCGCTCTTCCTGGAAGACCTTCACGAAGGTCTCGTTCATGCGCGCGGAGACGTTCCAGTCGATCGTGCGGATGTCGTCGCCGGGCTGGTACGGCCGCACCTCGCGGAAGGCGAGGCCCTGGCCCTTGAAGCTGGACTTGTACGTGCCCGAGAGCTGCTCGTTCGCGAGCCGCGCGGTGTGGATCTCGATCGTGCGGAGCGCCGCCAGGATCTCTCGGGGAATCATGCGCGGCGCTACGGGACTTCGACGACCTCGAACACGCGGCGGACGACCTGCTCGCTCGTCACCTCTTCGGCGTCGGCCTCGTAGGTGAGGACGACGCGGTGGCGGAGCACGTCGGGGCCGACCGCCTTCACGTCCTCGGGGGTGACGTAGCCGCGGTGGCGGAGGAACGCGTGCGCGCGCGCGGCGAGGTTCAGCGCGATGGAGGCGCGCGGGGAGGCGCCGAACTCGATGAGCGGCGCGAGGTCCTTGAGGCCGTGCTTCGACGGCTCGCGCGTCGCGAAGACGACGTCGACGATGTAGTCCTTCACCTTGTCGGCGACGTAGATCTGCCCGATCGTCTTCCGCGCCTCGACGAGCTCCTGCGGCGTGACGACGGACTCGGCGCTCACCGGGACCATCGAGGTCATGCGGTCCATGATCTTCCGCTCGTCCTCGCGCGAGGGATAGCCGACCTTGCACATGAGCATGAAGCGATCGACCTGCGCCTCGGGGAGGGGATAGGTGCCCTCCTGCTCGATCGGGTTCTGCGTCGCCATGACGATGAACGGCGACGGGAGCGGGTAGGTCCGATCGCCGATCGTGACCTGGCGCTCCTGCATCGCCTCGAGGAGGGCGCTCTGCACCTTCGCCGGCGCGCGGTTGATCTCGTCGGCGAGGACGAGGTTCGCGAAGATGGGGCCGAGCTTCGAGGTGAACTCGCCCTTCTGCTGGTTGTAGATGACGGTGCCGATGACGTCGGCGGGGAGGAGGTCGGGCGTGAACTGGATGCGCGCGAACTTCGCGCTGATCGCGTCGCACAGCGTGCGGACGGTGAGGGTCTTCGCGAGGCCGGGGACGCCTTCGAGGAGGACGTGCCCGCCGGTGAGCAGACCGATGAGGATCCGCTCGATCATGTAGGTCTGGCCGACGATGACCTTGCCGACCTCCGTCTGGATCCGGTCGACGAACGCGCTCTCCCGCGCGACGATTTCGTTGAGCTCCCGGGCGTCTACCATCGGCGGCTTCCTACCACGAACGGCGCTGCAGATGCAGCGCGGCCCGTGCAGAACCGACGCACCGTCGCGAGAATTCCCGGCGGCCGCTCGAGACTAGACGCGGGCGCGCTGCGAGATCGCGATGCCGCCCTTGGAGCCGACCGCGGCGCCGAGCGCGATCGCGGCCCACCAGTAGTTCTGGTCCGTCAGCTTGAGCGCGAGGATGCCCAGGAGGATGAGACCGATCCCAAGGAAAATTTCCGCGGTGCCGCGCTGCATGTGCCTGATTTACTCGAACCGGCCTGCATTTCCAACGATCTCGTGCGGCGGGGCTGACGGAGCGCCCGGCGGTGCTTACCGATGCTGCCCGATGACGCGCGACGCAGCGGCGGCCGCCGCTTTCCATTCCGCGACCGGCGGCCAAGGCCTCTCCGATCGCACGTGGCGCGACCTCGCGCTCGACGCCGTCTTCGCCCGCCTCGACCGCTGCGCGACCGCGATCGGAGCGCAGGTCCTCTACGCCCGCCTCCGCGGCGCGCCCGTGGCGAGCGAGCTCGATGCGGACGCGGAGATGCGGCGGTTCGATCGGCGGGTTCGCGCGTTCGGGGAGGTGGACGCGCGGCGGCGGTTCGAGCGGGCGGTGAAGCCGCTCGCGGCGGAGCGCTCGGCGGCGCTGGCGCCGGTCTTGTTTCGCGACGCGCCCGCGTTGCCGCGCGGCGCGCGGATGTTCCCGGTCGCGACCGCGCTCACGTTCGCCGCCGCCGTCGCGTCGGCGGTCTGGCCGCTCGCGCTCCTCGTCTTCGTCGGGCTCGTCCTCGGCAACATCGCGCTGCGGCTCCATCTTCATCCGTTCATGACCGCGCACGCCGACGCGCTCGCGACCGTGGCGTCGCTCGTCGCGGCAGCGGAGAAGGTCGCCGCGATCGACGCGCTCGGCGACGACGCGCGCACGCTCCGCGCCGCCGTCGCCGCCGTCGCGCCGTGGCGGCGATCGCTCACGTGGGCGACGCTCGACGCGCGCGGCCTCGACGAGGTCGCCGCGTCACTCATCGCCTACGTCAACGTGTTCTTCCTCGTCGACGTGAACGCGTTCGTCGCGTCGCTCCGCCTGCTGCGCGCGCGCGGCGCGGCGCTGCGCACGCTCTTCACCGTCGCCGGCGACCTCGACGCCGCGCGCGCGGTCGCGCTGTTCCGCGCGGAGAACGCGCACGCGGTCCCGTCGTTCCTGCCGCCGGGCGCGCCGATCGTCATGACCGCGATGCGCCATCCCCTCGTCGCCGGCGCCGTGCCGAACGACGTCCGGATCGACGCGCGCGGCTGGCTCGTCCTCGGCTCGAACGCGTCGGGAAAGTCGACGTGCCTGAAGGGGATCGCGCTCCAGGTCGTGCTCGCGCAGTCGATCGCGACGGTCACGTGCGAGCGCTACGCCGCCCCGCCGCTCCGCGTGCGCACGCTCATCCACGTCGAGGACGACGTCGAGGGCGGGCGGAGCCACTTCCAGGTCGAGGCCGAGGCGGTGCGCGACATGCTCTGCGAGGATGATGAATGTGATGAATACGACAAATGCGCGCACAAGGACCGGCTCTGCGTCGTCGACGAGCTGTTCCGCGGCACGAACACGGCGGAGCGCGTCGCGGCGGGCGCGGCGGTGCTGCGCGGCCTCCACCGTCGCGGCGCGCGCGTGCTCGCGGCGACGCACGACGACGAGCTGATCGCGCGCCTCGCCCGCGACTTCGATCCGTTCTACTTCGCCGAGCGCGTCGAGGGCGCCGCGCTCGCCTTCGACTATCTCCTCCGCGCCGGCCGCGCGGCGCCGAGGAACGCGATCGCGGTGCTGGAGCTCACCGGGGTGCCGGCCGACGTCATCGCCGACGCGAGGACTGAAAATCGCATGACGGGGGGATGACAACCCGCCGTGGCGACCTTACGGATGCGCGCGCTCGAGAGACCGATGGATGTACCCGCCACCGGCAGCCTCTACGTCGCTCGACGTGGAGAGGACCCGCACGATCGCGGAGTCAGTGACGAGTCCTGGTCGGGGCTCGGCATGGACGACGTGTTCGCGCGGCTCGATCGCTGCGCGACCGAGATCGGGCGGCAGACGCTCTATCGCCGCCTCCGCCGCGCGAGCGACGGGAGCGCCGCCGTCACCGCGGTCGATCGACGCGTGCGCGCGTTCGCCGCGGACGAGGCGCTGCGCGCGGGGTTCGCGGGCGCGGTGGCGCCGCTCGCGAGCGAAGGCGCGCTCGCGGGGCTCCTCTGGGGCGACGCCTGCGTCGAGCGAGGCGACGTCCTCGCGCCGATCGATCGCCTGCTCGCCGCCGCGCTCGCGGTCGCGGCGCTCGAGAGCGAGCGCGTCGCGGACGACCTCGACGCGCTGCGCCTCGCGCTCGTCGTCGCGGAGGAGTGGCGGCGCACGGTGGTGAAGGAGACGACGGCGACGCTCCTCGGCTTCGTCAAGGTCGTGTTCCGGCTCGACGTCGACGCCTTCGTCCTCACGCGCGAGCTCGAACGAGGCCGCCCCGCGCTGCGCCGCCTCGCGGAGATCATCGGCGAGCTCGACGTCGCGCAGGCCGTCGCCGGCTTCCGCGCCGAGAGCGCGGCGTGGTCGGTCCCCGCGATTGGCCGCCGCGGCGCGCCCCTCGTGATGACAGGGATGCGCGACCCGCTCGGCGCCGGCACCGCGGCCGACGACGTCCTCTTCGTCTTCGAGTCGAGCACCCATGACGAGACGACGCCGCTGAAGAGCATCGCGGTGCAGAGCATCCTCGCGCAGTCGATCGCGACGACGACGTGCGAGGGCTACGCCGCGCCGTTCGTCACCGAGGACGACTTCGTCACGCGCTGCGCGGCGCGACTTTCCCGCGTATCGTCGAACGATGACGCCGCCCTTCGATGAGCTCGTCGCCTTCGCCAACACGCTCGCGGACGCCGCGGGCGACGTGATCCGCCCCTGGTTCCGCGTCCGCCTCGACGTCGTCGACAAGGGCAGCGGCCGCGCGGGCTACGACCCCGTCACGGAGGCCGATCGTGAGGGCGAAGCGGCGATGCGCCGTCTCATCGCCGAGCGCTACCCGCTCCACGGCGTGATCGGCGAGGAGCACGGCGAAGAGCGCGGCGCCGATCCGCTCACGTGGGTGCTCGATCCGATCGACGGCACGCGCGCGTTCATCTGCGGGCAGACGCAATGGGGGATCCTCATCGCGCTCAACGACGGAGCGCGCCCGATCCTCGGCGTGCTCGATCAGCCCATCACGCGCGAGCGCTGGATCGGCGCCGGAGGCGAGACGCACCTCGTCACCGCGAGCGGCCGCGAGAAGCTCCGCACCCGCGCGTGCGAGTCGATCGCGACCGCGGTCCTGACGACGACCCACCCCACGGGCTACTTCACTCCCGCGGAGCAGGCCGCCTTCCAGGAGCTCGGCGACGCCGCGCGCATGACGCGCTTCGGCGGCGACTGCTACGCCTACGGTCTCCTCGCGATGGGCTTCGTCGACCTCATCGTCGAGGCGTCGCTCAAGCCGTGGGACGTGCAAGCTCTCGTCCCGATCGTCGAAGGCGCCGGCGGCATCATCACGACCTGGGACGGCGGCGACCCGCAACACGGCGGCCGCATCGTCGCGGCGGGCGACCCGCGCGTGCACACCGAAGCGCTCGCGGTGCTCCGCGGCGTCGCGTGATGCGCGGGCTCCGCGGCGTACGCGTGCTCAGCGGCGTGCGCGGGCGACGGTGCCGGGGCGCGCCGCGCGGGGCTGTTGCACCGTGACCGGGGCGTGAGGCTGCACCTCGAGCGGGGTGACGACGATGGGCTCGTGCTCGACCGCGCCGACGTCCAACCGCGCGTTGACCTCGCGGGCCGCGATGGCGTGGACCGTCGTGACGGGCACGTCGAGCTTCCACGAGACTCCGAACGCGACCGCGGTGACGATCGCGACCAAGGCCGCGGACGTGACGGCGAGGCGTGTGAGCGCGCGCGCGGCGCGGTGGCCGAAGCTGGGGCGCTCGTCCTCGATGTCCGCGATCGTGACCATGCGCGGGAGGACCGGCTCGCTGTAACGCGGAGCGAATCCGTAGTCCTCGCAGCTCTCGTATCGCGCGTAGCTCGCGGCGGGCTCGAAGCTCTCGAAGCTCTCGTAACTCGGGTACGGCGCGACGCGCGGGAGCATCGGCTCTGTCGACGAAAACGACGTCGACGGTTGCGAGATCGACTCGAAGGAGACGTCCACGCTGACGTCGTCGCCGTTCGAGCACTCCTCCGGCAGGGCCAGGAGCCCGGCGGGGGGCGTGACGAGCGTGATCGATGGAGCCGGCTCGTGCACGACAGCGACGACAGGCTTTCGCGGCTTGAGCGGCATCGTGAGATGCCCCCGTAGCAGCCTCCATGCCGTGTACAGCGTATGCGTAAGTTTGCACAATGAGTGGCATGGTGCCCCTCGGACCATGATCCAGTGGTGCAGCGCCGACCAGTTAGCGACAACCCACCTACGTTTGGCTACCCGCCGGTTGCGCTAATTGCGCAAGAGGAGCGCACGGACGTCTTATCTGCTCCCCACGGATCGCGCGAGCCCGTCGCCCGCGCGCGTCGCGGCGGTCTTCAAGGCGTACCGCGTCGGGGCGGGCGGTCAGGCCGAGTACGTCGGGTGCTTCAAGACGAGCACCTCCGGCGTCTACCGCGCGAACATCTCTGCGGCGTACACCCTCGCGACGACGGAGGGCTTCTACGAGTACGAAGGCGCCGTGAAGCACTACGCGAGCTGGGCGGACGTCGACTACTACGTCGTCGAGGGGACCGCCGCCATCCGCTGACGGCCGGAGCCTCAGCGCGCTCGCCACTCCGTGAGCGTCGCGTCGATCCACGACTTCGCGTGGTCGATGCGCTGGTAGTACTCGACCTGGTGGGTCGCGCCGTCGCCGTCGTTGTGGCATGACGCGGTGGCGACGATGACGTCGTCGCAGAGGAGCGGGCTGCCCGAGTCGCCTGCGTGCGCGAGAGCGTCGCCCCACGTCACGCGCACGGTGTTGCCGATCACGTCGTCGATGCGGCTCGTGCCGGATCGCTTTCGACGCTCCACCGCGCCGTGACGGCCGAAGCCCGCCGCGGTGCACGTCTCGCCGCGCGAAGGGGGCGCGCCGAACGGCACTGGATCGACGTTCGTGATCGGCTCGGCGAGGCGCAAGAGCGCGACGTCGCGGGTGGGGTTCGGACAGCCGAGCGGCGTCCACGACGGGTACGGCTTCTTCTCCGCGACCGCGTGCGCGCGCGTCGCGACCGGGGTCCCCTCCGTCGTCAGGAACGTCGTCGGCGCGCTCGTGATGCAGTGCGCGGCGGTGAGCACGACGTCCGGCGCGATGAGCGTGCCGGTGCAGTAACGGGAGCCAAATGTGACGAGGCCGACAGCGGGCATTCCGCTCTCGGCCTCACCTCCACGAATCGCTTGTGTCGTCGTGGTCTCGGGCGCCTCGGACGCGAGCGCGCACGCCGCCGGAGCAGCGAGCGCGATCAGGAGCGAGGAGGCGCGCTTCGGCAAGTCTCAGAGGTTGCCGGTCGCGGTCTCGAAGTCGATCGCGCGGATGTCGGCGCAGCTCGCCTCGGCCGGGATGCGGACCATCGTGACGATCGCGTCGCCGGTCGGCTTGTAGACGGGGGCCGCGCTGTCGAGGAGCTTGTACTCGGACGCGCTGCACTCGGTGCCGTTCTCGCGCTGACAGCCGAGGACGCGCTGGTCGATCGCGGGCTTGTTCGCGATGACGGCGACCGTGCCGCTGCCGTCGACGCGGTTGCAGGAGGTGATGGAGCCTTGCGTCGTGATGACCTGGCGGAACGCGGTGTAGACCTTGCTCGCGCGGGCGGAGAGGAACGCGTCGAGCGGCGGGTTCTTGTATTCTGCACCTGACGCGGTGTCGACCGAGACGCCGGGCTTGCCGTCGTTGTCGACGTCGAGCGTCTGGAGGAGCGCCGCGTTGGCCGGCCACGGATCCGTCGCCGGGTTCGCCATCGTCGCGCCGAGGACGGCGGCGGCCTGCTCGGCCTGGAACGAGGAGCCGACCTCGGTGCCCGAGAGCGTGCCGTTGATCGTGACCGTCGGGAGGACGCCGCTCTCCCAGAGCTCGTCCGGGAACGCGACGCCGTACTTCTCGCCGCCGAACGCGGGCGCCGAGAGGTAGTCCGGCGTGTGGACGCCGCAGAGCGTCGCCTCGTCGGTGACGGACGTGCCGTCCTGCGTGCGGTTCGACTTGAGCCAGTTCGTGATCGTGCCGGTGCCGCCCTGGACGACGAACGAGCCCGCCCACTGCACGGGCGTCTCGACCTTGATCGCCCACGTGCCGTTGGCGTCGCACGCGTTGAGGTTCGCCTGCGAGCCGGCCACCGGCTCATCGGACGTGTTCGCGCTGCACGCGGCGAGCGCCGCGGCGAGGCAGAGGAACGAGAGCGAGGTCGCGGTGCGGATGATCGACATGGGAGCCTCCAAGCAGGAGCGTCTGAGTAGCGCTTGGGGTGTGGGAGTCAAGGCTACACCGCCCGTCTTCAGGCCGAATTCCGGACATGTCGTGCATATGTCCAACTGCACTAAATCAGGGTGATTCTTGCGTTGTCCATGACGCGCCGAGACGTGCGCAAGTTGAGCATTCTTGATCGTACCTGGATCCAGAACAGGCCGAAAAAGCCTACAAAAGACGCCTTGTCGCATGACGTAGGTGCGCTAGTCCGTAAGGGGCCATGCGCCGCCTCCGTCTTCTCTTCGTCCTCGGCATCTGGTCGTTCGCAGGGTGCGCGAGCGAGGAGGCGAAAGAAGCGCGTCCGGCGGGACCGTCGCTCGGGCAGGAGATCTTCGGCGTCCTCTGCGATCGCGTCGGCGCGCACGCGCTCCGCGAGGACCTCACCGGCATCTCGTACCAGAACGTCTGCCACGGCGACGCGAGCACGGTCGATCAATCGAAGCTCGCGCCCGCGCCCGACGCCGCCGTGCGCGCGCGCTCCGTCGCGAAGGTCGAGGCGCTCGCGCGCCACAAGGTCGACATCATCGCCGCGCTCGAGACGGTGTTCCCGGACGACATCGTCGTCGGCAAGAACCTCGACGCGGCGGACCCCGTCGCGAGCTGCGACCCGGTGAGCTCGAAGACGCGGCGCGAACAGCTCCGCGGCCTCCTCTCGCGCCTGCTCCCGAAGGAGGGCGACGAGCTCGTCCCCGAGTCGAGCCGCGCCGCCGCGCGATCGATCGAGCCGCTCACGACGGAGCAAGGCGCGAGCGCCCGCGCGGCGATGATGCACCTCTCCGCGCGCCGCGGGTACATGCCGCCCGAGCTCGCGACCGGCCTCCTCGGCGCCGTCCTCACCGCGCCGCGCCTCCGCGACATGCTCGGCGCGACGATGCACCTCCTCGGCCCCGACGCCTCGCCGTACGACGCGCCCGGCACGAAGGGCAAAGGCTACGGCGCGCTCAAGCAGGTGCTCGCCGCGGTGCAGGAGGACATGCGCGAGCCGTTCGAGCAGGAGGCGCCGCTCACGCTCTCGACCGACGCGGCGGGCCGCCCGATCCTCTCGCGCCCGCGCACGACGCTCGAGCTCGCGCGCGCGGTGCTCCTCACCGAGCACCCCGTCTTCACGAACGGCCCGCCGCTGTGGGTCGTGAAGCGCGACTACCGCGGCATGGCCGTCGTCGCGAAGAAGGACGGCGCGCTCCCGGATGGCTTCGTCGACGGCGACGGCGACGGCCTCCCCGACCTCGACGCGCAGGGCCGCTTCAAGGGCAACGCGCCGGATCCATTCGTCGGCAGCGAGAAGAACCCGCTCTACGAATACGTCGACGCGCGCAGCACCGCCGCGTCCGCGCTCGTCCGTCACATCGCGCCGCTCGCCGATCCCGACAACGGCAACGAGGCCGTCTTCAACGCCGCCGAAGGCCTCGCGCCGCTGCTCAAGGAGCGCGAGGCCCTCCTCGATCTCGTCCACGCCGCCGGCCAGATGTCGGCCGACCCCGGCACCGACGACGCGCTCGCGCTCTTCGGCCAGCTCTTCGAGAAGGAGCCGGAGCTCATGGCGCGCGTCACGGGGGACCTCCTCGACGCGAAGGCGATCCTCGACGCGCACCCGGAGGCGAAGCTCCCTGACGGCTCCACCCTCTTCGACGACGTCCTCGACGTGATGCTGAAGTGGTCGGCGGAGCCGGGCCTCGTGGAGGACGTGCTCACCTCGATGGCGGACGAGCGCGCCGTCTACATCAAACAAGCCATCCCGGCGCAAATGCTCTATCGCGACCGGATTACCTACGATCCGAACGCGCTCTCCGGATTGCCGATCAACACCACGGCGGGGAAGGGCGCGTCGGCGCCGGAGACGCTGGTCGATCGCACGAAGCCGAACACGGGCTGGAACCGGTCCATCTTCCAGCGCTTCCTCTCGCTCCTCGCCGACACGAACGGCGTGACCTTCTGCAACAAGGAAGACGCGGTCCTCCACGGCTACATCAAGTCGCCCGTCACCGGCGAATACGTCTCCGCCGACCTCCCCCTCGAGGGCCCCGCCCCCGAGTGCGCGCTCATCAAGATCGACAACCTCTCGGTCTTTTATCTCCGCGCGATGATCGGCAAAGCGCCGCTCCAGTTCCGGCCCGCGTTCTTCAACCCGGAGGAGCCGAAGCCGCCCGTGCTGACGCCGGAGGTCCTCACGAAGTCGACCGGGATCGGCGGGTTCTGGGACGCGACCTTGGACGGCCGCGACCCGCGCGTCATCTACCCGCGCCCCGAGTTCCTCAATCGCCAGGTCTTCTATCAAATCGACCCGAACCTCGTCTGCACCGAGGCGAACAAGCACTCGACCGCCTGCGTCCTCAAGGACCTCCAGGGGATGCATATCCCGTCTTCGGCCTGCGCCGCGCGGCCGCCGATGCCCGATCCGTGGGCCGGCGACGACACCGTCATCGACAAGCCGCCCGTGGGCGCGACGATCTCCGGCCTCCGCTCCTGCACGGAGGGCCAATATATGGATCAGCGCAATCCGGATACCCTCTTTGCGCTCGAGTACAATCACGGTTACGAGGCCTTCGCGCCGCTGGTCGAGGTCTTCGTCAAGCACCAGAAGGAGCAGCTCCTCATCGACCTGATGATCGCGCTCGACAAGCACTGGAAGGTCCAGGGCGGCGTCGCGAGCGTGGAGCCGGCGCTCGGCGACATCCTGAAGTCGACCGACATCGTCGCGTCGCTCGGGAAGCTCGGCCGGGTCACGAACGGGATGAAGGTCGACCGCTGCATCGCGTCCGGCGACGCCGACTGCGCGAAGAAGGAGTCGGTCCCGGCGGTGCAGGTCCTCGCCGAGGGCATGCGCGCGATGATCGACCCCGCGCGCGCGGCCGCCTCCGGCGTCACCGATCGCAAGGGCGGGACGACGACGAAGTCGGGCAAGCCGATCTCGATCATGGGCCTCCTCCGCGACGCGATCAGCGCCGAAGAGGCGGTGCTCGCGAAGGACAAGACGCGCGAGAACAAGTGGCTCACCGCGCGCTCCCGCATCGTCGACGAGTTCCTCACCGTCGACGGCCGCGGCGACGAGGCGAAGTTCAGGGACCCGGGCGTCCCCCAGATCGCGCCCGTCATCATCGAGCTCCTCCGCGCGCAGCGCCTCGCGAAGTGCAAGGGCGATACCGCGTGCCCCGCCCTCCGCAAGGACCTCGCGCTCGACGTCGAGGAGACGCTGAAGGGCAACCTCGTCACGTCCGGCCTCGATCTCCTCGACGTGATCCTCCGCGACAAGGAGATGCGCGGCGAGCTCGGACGGATGACGAGCTACATGTTCCGCCAGGACGGCCCGCTCGGCGGCGACAAGGCGCAAGGCCCGTCCTCCACGCCCTTCGCGGGCAAGGCGCGCGGCCCCGGCGTCCTCGATCAGTCGATCGCCGCGCTCGTCGACGCGCTCGGCGCGATGGGCGACATGAAGGACGTCCGCGCGATGTACCCCGTCCTCGCGCACTCGCTCGACGACCTCGACCCGCAGCTGTCGCTCCTCTCGCGCCTCAACGCCCGCGCGTACGACGAGTACGGCAACGAGATCTGCGCGCGCGAGCTCGACCCCGAGGAGGCGATCCGGAACAGCCTCGCCCGCCTCTCGCTCCCGGTCTCGCCGCCCGGCCGCCCGACGCGCCCCGCGCTCCAGATCTTCCTCGAGGCGATCGCCGACGTGCACCGCGTCGACGCCGCCGAGGACGGCCCGCTCGATCCCGACGACTACGCGAACGTCTTCCAGAACGTGCACGAGCTCCTCACCGATCCCGAGAGCGGCCTCGAGCAGCTCTACGCCAGCGTGAAGAACGCGACGGAACGTTGAGCCCATCATGAAAGCGCTCCGGCTCCTCTTCGCCTTCACGGTCGTGGCGGGCCTGGAAGGAACGGCCCACGCCTCGGGCATGTACACGTCGGAGCGCGGCGTGCGGCCGCTCGCGCGCGGCGGGGCGTTCGTCGCCGGCGCGGACGACCTCGGCGCGATCACGTACAACCCGGCCGGTCTCTCCGACGCGCGCACCGCGCTCTTGCTCGATCTCGCGTGGGTCAACGTGTCGACGACGTTCACGCGCCGATCGATCGTCACCGACTCCGCCGGCAACCCCACCACGTTGACCTCGCCGCCGGTCGACGGCGCGACGCCCTTCCTCCCGATCCCGACCCTCGCCGGATCGTACTCGCCCGGCAACGGGATGTTCACGTTCGCGGCCGGCGTCCACGCGCCGTACGCGTCGCTCTCGAAGTACCCCGCGACGCTCGCCGACGGCCAGCCCGCGCCGTCGCGCTACTCGCTCGTCTCGCTCGAGGGCTCCGTCCTCGCGAACGTCGGCGCCTACGTCGCGTTCAAGCCGATCGAGGAGCTCCGCATCGGGGCCGGCTTCGAGGCGCTCGTCGGCGAGCTGCAGTCCGACCTCATCTTCAGCGCGAGCCCGCAGGATCGTCTCCTCGCCGCGCCCGAGTCGCCGGAGTACGACGCGCGGGCGAAGCTCAAGACGAAGCCGATCTTCGCGCCGAGCGCGCACTTCGGCGTCACCGCGGTGCCGCACCCGAACATCCGCCTCGGCGCCGCGTTCCACCTCCCGTACCGCATCGACGTCCCCGCGGAGCTCAACGTCACGCTCCCGCGCGCGGCCGCGTTCGACACCGCGAGCCAGACCGGCAATGGCGTGCGCGTGAAGACCGATCTGCCGGCGACGTTCCGCGCCGGCATCGAGGTGCGGCCGCTCCGCGACGTGCGGGTGGAGGCGGCGTACGTGCGCGAGTTCTGGAACGTGCATCGCTCGCTCGACATCACGCCGACGTCGCTCTCGTTCAGCGGCATCACCGGCTTCCCGAGCCCGTTCAACGTCCCGCCGGTGAGCATCCCGCGCAACTTCCAGGCGTCGAACAGCTTCCGCCTCGGCGGCGAGGTCACCGTCCTCCAGCGCGAGCGCGCGCCGGTCGGCCTCGATCTCCGCGGCGGCGTGAACTACGAGACGAGCGCGGTCCCCACCGACTACCAGACGCCGCTCACCACCGACCTGAGCCACGTCACGATCGGCATCGGCGCCGGCGTGCGCCCGATGCCGGGGCTTCGCATCGACGTGCTCTTCGCGCACCTCTTCGGCTTCAGCGAGGACGTCGACCCCGCCACCGCGAAGGTCTCCGCCGTCAACCCACTCCGCGGCAACCCCGTCACACCGGTCCCGATCAACGCCGGCAAGTACGAGCAGAGCGCCAACATCATCGGCCTCGGCGCGACGTACCAGTTTCAGTAGACTGGTAAGACGCCTCCTTCCGCCGGACCGTCCGAGGAGTCTTCGTGAAAGGCGACGTCTCTTTGCTGGTGTCGCCATTGTCGGAGTTCTTCCGGCACTTGGGTATGCATGTTCTAGTGAGAGTCGCCATGAAGGTAGCGGTTCTCCCGTCTTGACCGACGCTTCGTTGGCTCCTCACGACGCCCGTGGCGAACCTGAAGAACCGCGAACCGAGGCGTCGGTCCCGAGCCTATGCAAGAACAGTCGGCCACTCGGCCCCTGGTCCGTTCCTCAGCAGGTCCCGGCCGCGGAGCGACAGATCAATGGAATCACCTGTAGACATCCGGAGGTTCGGGCGACATGGTCAGTACGAAGTCACGCAAGCGGAGTGGATGGCGGCGGGCTACCCGAATACGAGCGACCGCTTCAAGGATAGCGGATATCACGATTGCACGGACCCCAACTGTCCGGTCGGAAGCATTACCTGGTATGAAGCGGTGGCGTACAGTAATGCCCTTTCGGCAAAGGAAGGTCTATCTCCTTGCTACGAGCTCGCGGACTGTACGGGCGAGGTCGGCAAGGGCCGCCGTCACTGTACGAATGCCAGGGCTACCGCCTGCCGATGGAAGCCGAGTGGGAATACGCCGCGCGCGCGGGCACGCGGACGAGCTTCTACACGGCAGACATCACCTCGCAGGAGACACTCTACGATGAATGTTGTCAGGACGAGGCGCTGGACCCCATCGCGTGGTACTGCGTGAACGCGAGCGGTTCTACGCACCCGGTTGGGACCAAGCTGCCGAACGCCTGGGGGCTCTACGACATGCTCGGCAACGTCGCCGAGTGGGTGAACGATGGCCTCAGCGGGAGCACGCCGCCGGGACCCGTGACCGATCGTGGCGGGCTCCTTCCTTCCAAGCCACGAAGCCTCACTCGCGGCGGCGGGTACCGGCACTGGCCGTCGCTGCTTCGCGCGTCGAACCGCGCCTTGTCGACCGAGTGGAAGGAGCGCTCGCCCGGGCTTGGCATTGGCTTCCGCCTCGTGCGGAGCCTCTGATCTGACCCGATCGAGACGTGACAGCCGAGCAGACGTGCGATGATGGACACTTGAACGTGTCAGGCTCCCGCACAGTCTGTCGTGCCGCTGTCGTTGCCTTCGTCGTGTTGTTCGCGTGCGGCGACGATCCCGATCCCGACGCGGCGAAGGACGCCGCGATCGACGCGAACGCGAAGGCGCTCTGCGAGCGCATCTTCTCGTGTTGCTCGGAGGCGGAGCTCGCGGATCTCTCCTTCGTCGACGTGCGATCGCCGCCGACGCAGGAGGGCTGCGTCGCGCTGCATCAGAAGAACGGGCGTGACTACAAGCCGCCCACCGACGAGGCGGTCGCGAAGGGGCGCGTCGCGCTCCACCTCGAGCGGAGCGACGCGTGCGTCGCGGAGGTGCGCGCGCTCTCGTGCAGCGCGTTCCATGCCCGCCTCGTGCGCCTCCACCTCGGCGACGCGTACGGGCTCTGCAACCCCGCCATCGTCGAGCCGCTCGTCGCCGACGGCGCGGAGTGCGCCTCGTACCTCGACTGCAAGAGCGGCAGCTGCGAGGGCGGCGCGTGCAGGCCGTTCCCCGCCGCGGGCGAGCCGTGCGCGCCCGACGGATGCGCGGCCGGGATGCGCTGTAACCCCGACACCGCGGTCTGCGACGAGCTCGTCGCCAAGGGCGGCGACTGCACGTCGGACGAGGCGTGCGCGAGCGGCGCGTGCCGCGCGGGGAAGTGCGCGACCCCGGGGCGCTGCGGCGGCGGCTGACGCTCGCTTCGATGCGGCGGCCGCTCCTCGCGCTCCTCTTCGTGTCGGCTTGCGAAGCCGGCGACGCCGCGTCGCCGCGCGGCGTCGTCGTTGCGGACGCCGCCGCCGCCGCGCCCGACGCCGCGGACGCGGCCGCTCCGCGCTCCTTTTGGCACCTCGAGCGGCCGCCCGACAGCGAGCGCGCGTGGATGGTGAGCCCGCGCGGCGAGCGCACGTTCGTGCTCGGCGTCGACGGCGTGCTGCGCGCCGACGGCTGCGACGGCATGAGCGAGCACCTCCGCCGCTCGTCGCCGGAGCGCGAGTGGGCCTCGCTCACCGCGCTCGGCTTCAACTCCGCCGGCGCGTTCAGCGAGATCGGCGACCTCGACGCGCCGTATTCGGTCGTGCTCTCGCCCGTGCCGCGCGGTGACGATCGCGCGCTCAAGGACGCGAGCGGCGCCCCGCTCGTCACCGGCCGCTCCGGCGTGAAGGTCGGCGATCCGTGGAGCCTCGGCTTCCGCGCCGACCTCGAGGCGATGCTCCTCGCCGACGTCCGCCCGCTCCGCGACGATCCGCGCCTCCAGGTCTTCTACCTCGGTCACGAGACCGGCATGTTCGAGCAGGCGCGCGACCTCCGCCCCTGGCTCTGGTCGGACTGCCCCGCGACCTCGACCGTGCCGAAGCCGCACTGCGCGCCGCACGCGCTCGTGAAGTTCCTCCACTTGCTCTATCCGTCCGTGGCGGCGCTCAACGCGGCGTGGGGCTCGTCGTTCGCGAGCATCGAGGAGGTCGCGACGGCGAAGCCGGCGCCGGACGAAGGAGCGCGCGGGCGCGACCTCCAGCGCTTCGTCCTCGAGCGGCTGCTCCCCGAGTGGGTCAACCTCGTCCTCTACTTCGTGCGCACGGCGTCGGGGCGGCACGTCGTGGCGGCGCCGCGCCTCGCCCTCGGCGAGCTCGACCCCGAGCGCGCCTCGCTCCTCGCGCGGTTCGATCTCGTCGCGCTGAACCTCTACTCCGCTGCCCCCACGTTCGAGGAGCCGTGGCTCGGCGACGCCCTCCGCCTCCTCGCCGAGAAGACACAGCTCCCCGTCATCGTGAGCGAGACCGGCCTCCGCGCGCGCATCGACGGATGGACGAACACCGCGCCGCCGCTCGTCGAGACGCAGGCGGAGCGCGGCGCACGTTATGCGTCGCAGCTCGCGCAGCTCGCGGCGTACCCGTCCGTCGTCGGCGTTCACTGGAGCGCGTGGAGCGATCGCCGGGACGCGACGGCGCAGGCGAACACCGGCCTCGTGCAGTGCGCGGATCCGGCGCGAGGGTTCACCGCCGGGACGCGATGGCCCGGCCTCGACGCGCCGCTCGCGAGGGCAAACGTGGAAGTCGGAGCCGCGCTCGGCCGCTAACGAGAGCGCTTACGAGAGCGCTAACGAGAACCAGAGAGCGCGCGAACGTTGCGCTTGCCACCGGAGTCGATCCCGAGGATGGTCGCCGGTCGCATGAGACATCGGATCCTGGGTTTGCTCGCGGGGGCCGTCGTTGCGACGGCGGCGGTCGATGCGGAGGCGCAGCAGGCGCGCGGCTTCGCGATCAATCGCTTCGAGCCTTCGGCGCGCGGAAGCGAGTGGTTCGTCCTCGACACGCTCGACCTCCGCGGCAACGTGCGGCCCGCCGTCGGGGCGGTCGCGGAGTGGGCGCGCAACCCGCTCGTCATCTACAACCGCGACGGATCCGTCCGCAGCCGCGTCGTCTCCGATCAGTTCGTCGTCCACCTCGGCGGCAGCGTCAACCTGTTCGACACGCTCCGCCTCAACCTCAACGTCCCGCTCTACGCGTACACGACCGGCGAGTCCGGCACGATCAACGGCGTGACCTACGCCGCGCCGACGAGCAACACGACGTTCGGCGACATCCGCCTCGGCGGCGACGTGAAGCTCGCCGGCGAGTACCGGAGCGCGTTCTCGCTCGCGGCGGGCGTCAACCTCTGGATCCCGACCGCGACCGAAGGCTCGTATTCGAGCGAAGGCAGCGCGCGCTTCTCGCCCCACCTCATCGCGGCGGGCGAGGTCGGCGTCTTCGTGTACAGCGTGCGCGCCGGCTTCATGTACCGCGCCCGCACCGAGCCGTACGCCGGCTCCGAGCTCGGGAGCGAGATCACGTTCGGCGGCGCGGCCGGCCTGCGCCTCCTCGACGGCAAGATGGTGGTCGGCCCCGAGCTCTACGGCAGCACGATCGGGAAGGACTTCTTCGGGCGCAAGGCGACGCCGGTCGAGGGGCTCCTCGGCACGCACGTGCACCTCACCGACAGCTTCCGCATCGCCGGCGGCGTCGCGATGGGCTTCACGCGCGGCTTCGGCGCGCCCGAGACGCGCCTCCTCTTCGGCCTCGAGTGGATGCCGGCGATGGAGAAGGAGCGGAAGGACAGCGACGGCGACGGCATCTACGACGACGACGACGCGTGCCCCGACGTGAAGGGCGTCGCGTCGAAGGACCCGAAGAAGCACGGCTGCCCGGTCGAAGAAGAGGAGGAGGCGCCGCCGCCCTCCGATCGCGACAAGGACGGGATCTACGACGATCGCGACGCGTGCCCCGACGATCCGGGACCGAAGTCGAGCGATCCGAAGAAGAACGGCTGCCCCGACCGGGACGGCGACGGCGTCATCGACAAGGAAGACGCCTGCGTCGACGAGCCGGGCGTCGCGAGCAGCGACCCGAAGCGGAACGGCTGCCCGGAGGATCCGGACCGCGACAAGGACGGCGTCCCGAACGAGCAGGACGCGTGCCCCGACGAGCCGGGCAAGCCGGACAAGGACCCGCGCCGCAACGGCTGCCCGCAGGCGTTCATCAAGGACGGGCAGATCAAGATCCTCGATCAGGTGAAGTTCGCGACGAACAGCACCGCGATCGTCCCGGGCAAGGACAGCGAGTCGATCCTCGAGGCGGTGAAGACCGTCCTCGACAAGCACCCCGAGATCACGAAGCTGCGCGTCGAAGGCCACACCGACAACCGCGGCAAGCCCGCCGCCAACCAGAAGCTCAGCGAGGGCCGCGCTGCCAGCGTCGTGAAGTGGCTCGTGAAGAAAGGCATCGCCGCCGATCGCCTCACGAGCAAGGGCTACGGCCAGGACCGCCCGATGTCGGAGAACACCACCGAGGAGGGGCGCCGCGAGAACCGTCGCGTCGAGTTCCATATCGAATCGCAGCAGGAGAAACCGCAATGAATCGTTCCTTCCTTCGTGCAGTCGGCGTCGTGTCGGTCATGGTTCTGTCGGGCGCCTGCTCGATGGCGGGTCCCGACGAGGCCACCGCGCCGCTCGGCGCCGTGCAGCAGGAGTTCGCGCCCGGCGCGGACGGCGTGGGGACGATCAACGTCCTCGGCACGATCGTGAACCGCTACGTCCCCGTCACCGCCGACGTCGCGGCGGGCGCGTCGACGGTCACGGTGTCGAACGTCACCGAGCTCGGGCCGACCTTCGGTCCGGGCAGCCTCATCATGATCATGCAGATGCAGGGCGCGACGATCGACACGTCCGACACCGCGAGCTACGGCGACGTGACCGCGCTCGGCGGCGCCGGCGTCTTCGAGTTCGTCCACGTCGCGAGCGTGACCGGCAACACGATCACGCTCGAGGGCGCCTGCGGCGGCACCCGCAACGCGTACAGCGCGAGCGGGCACACGCAGGTCGTCCGCGTCCCGGAGTACTCGTCGCTCACGATCAACAACGGCGCGTCGATCATCCCGCAGAATTGGGACGGGGCGGTCGGCGGCGTCGTCGCGCTCCGCGTCTCGGGCACGACCACGCTGAACGGCAACGCGGTCATCGACGCGTCGGGGACCGGCTTCCGCGGCGGCGCGGTCGAGCAGGACACGACCGCGGCCGGCACCGGCGTCTTCGGCTTCCGCGGCGCGGCGGGGACGTTCGGCGCGCAGAAGGGCGAGAGCATCGCGGGCTTCACCACCGAGTACGCCGCGAACGGCGGCGCCTTCGGCCGCGGCGCGCCGGCGAACGGCGGCGGCGGCGGCAACGCGCACAACGCCGGCGGCGGCGGCGGCGCGAACGCGGGCAACCTCGCGAATTGGAACGGGCAAGGCGTCATGACCGGCACGTTCCCGACGTGCACGGACGATCCGTGGCGCCTCGATCCCGGCTTCGTCGCGAACGGCAACGCGCGCACGACGTCGACCGGCGGCGGTCGCGGCGGCTACACGTACAGCGCCGCGAACGGCGACGCCTGCACGCTCGCTCCGGGCGAGGGAGACTGGGACGGCAACAGCCGGCAGCCCGTCGGCGGCTTCGGCGGGCGTCCGCTCGTCTCGGGCCCCGTCGCCGGTCAGCCGACGCGCTACTTCCTCGGCGGCGGCGGCGGCGCCGGCGACTCGAACAACAACGCGGGGACGGCGGGGGCTCGCGGCGGCGGCCTCGTGCTGCTCGAGACCGGCACGCTCGTCGGCACCGCGCAGTCCGCGATCCGCGCGAACGGCGCGGCGGCGACGAGCACGACCGCGGGCGGCAACGACGCGCCGGGCGGCGGCGGCGGCGGCGGCACCGTCATCGTCATCGCCGACTCGGTCCCGGGCTCCTTCACGCTCCAGGCGAACGGCGGCGTGGGCGG